>JAAEXZ010000036.1 GCA_017879645.1 Nitrosomonas sp. | reverse complement strand
TATCAAGGCGAATTATTTCCAGAAGTTAAAGAACGTTTAGCCAAGCTTAAACAGCTGGCACAGCATCCAGAAGTAGACAACAAGCTCAAGCACAATATGCCATTGCCGGTCATATCTTTGAAGTCAAGGATAAAGGGCTCGTCAATATTCCTGTATATGATGGAAGATGGCGTATGTAAAGCCATCTTCCCGGTATCTATGCAGTATTAAGCCTGCTGAAGCTGAAAAACATCTGCGCCACATTTTGAATGAACTGGGCACATTGGAAAGTTCTACCCATGTCAGCCGTATCAATCTCTGTGCTGATTTCGTTTCCCATGAAAACATAGAATCCTGGGGACGTGAAGCATGGATAACACGCGGCAAAAAGATAGATGCGCATGCCATCAATGAGAAATTTACCGGCTGGTCGATTGGCTTGGGTGGCAAGATTTCCTGCCGGTTGTATAACAAGCTGTTAGAAATTCATACCAGTAGCAGAACCGATCTTATTCCGCTATGGAAAGAAACCGGTTGGCAAGAGGATGGACCATCCATCTGGCGTGTTGAATTTCAGTTGATGCGCGATATGCTGGCAGAACATGGCTCGATTGGTTTGGATGGCGTATTGTCGAACTTAAACGGCTTGTGGAATTATACTACTACCGAATGGCTACGCTTGATGCTGCCCAATCCTGACGATCAAACGCGCACCCGCTGGTCGATTCATCCGCTGTGGGGTTATATCTCATCCATAGACTGGGAAACCAATAAAAGCCCACTCTCTAGATCGTTCAAGGCTACTCAGATACCCGGCGATAAGCGAATACTGACATTAGGCGCCAGCTCGATGGCTTGCTTATATGGCGAAGCATGGCATTACCGATTTTGATGCGGGCTTGGATCGTTACATCTTGGCGCCGCATCAGCATTTCTCTACGTGCGGGGAATTCATCGGATTATCGGCAGAAGATTTCATTCTTGAGAAAGTGCGCCTTCGTGGCCGGGAATACAACACCATCTTGTATGTTAATGAAGCGGGACAAAAGCGGCTAAAAGTTGATAAAGCTGCCAAAGATTACCGCAAGGGATCAGATGGCGAATAAAAACACTCAATTTAAATGAAGCTGCTCAATTTCTTAAAATCCATCCTGAAGAACTGCGCCGCCGCGCCAAAGCAGGGCTTATCCCCGGTGCCAAGGTGAGCAAGTGCTGAGTATATTTCTCGAAGATGGTCTTGTTACCAGCCTGCGCTCGTTATATGCTACTCCCCGGCAAGCGTTGCAAGTGGGACATGAAGAGAAACAATTATGTCACTCTTTAAACGCGGTAAGACGTGGTGGATTAGTTTCACCACACCAAGCGGCGAGCGAGTTAGATGCTCTGCTGCAACAGAAGACAAAACCCAAGCACAGGAATTCCACAACAAGCTGAAAGCTGAATCTTGGTGGGTTGTGAAATTGGGTGATAAGCCAAAACGCACTTGGAATGAGGCGGCTTATAAATGGCTGATGGAAACTGAGCATAAAGCTTCACACAAGCAAGATATGAAGCAGGTTGCCTGGATTCAGCAGTTCTTTAGAGGCCGGTTACTTTCTGAATTAACCCGGGAAGTGATTGCTGAAGTGGGTGAAGTAAAACGCAAGGAAACCTCACCTTCAACGGCTAACCACTATTTGGCGACAATCCGGGCAATCTTGCGCCGTGCGGCTCTTGAGTGGGAATGGATCGAGAAAGCACCTTTTATTCGGTTGTATAAAGAACCTAAGCGGCGTCGCTGGATTGAACCTGAGCAAGTAAAAGTGCTGCTTAATGAATTGCCGGAACACTTAGTTGACTTGGTTGCGTTCTCACTTTGTACTGGATTACGCAAACGGAATATAACCGATCTTGAATGGTCGCAAGTTGATCTGCAAAGAAACGTTGCTTGGATACATGCAGATCAAGCCAAAGGAAGGAAAAGCATTCATGTTTCGTTAAATGCTACTGCAATAGAAATATTGCAAAAACAAATTGGCAAGCATCCGGCGAGAATCTTCACTTATCGAGGAAAACCAATTAACCAAGTTAATACTAAGGCTTGGCGTAGAGCATTAAAACGAGCTGGTATTGAAAACTTCCGCTGGCACGATCTGCGGCATACTTGGGCAAGTTGGTTAACTCAAAAAGGTGTTCCGTTAAATGTGAATAAACAACCCCGTGGCAAGACCACGGGGAATCACAAGTTCAAGAGATGGGGGCTTGGGAATCAACTGAGATGGTAAAACGTTATGCTCATTTGGCTCCTGAGCAATTCAGGAAACATGCAATGGTAGTAGATAAACTCCTGAATAACACAATCTTGACACAATCGGGCAATCAGGAGTCAGGGAGTATTACTTAAGTTATTGTTTTTATGGTGCCGACACCAAGAATCGAACTCGGGACCTTCTGATTACAAATCAGCTGCTCTACCATCTGAGCTATGCCGGCACAAAATAAACAATATTTATTACTTTACTAACTTCAAGTATGGCCTGGAAGTTTCTAATTTAAAATCTTTTATTTTATCATCCACCAATGGATAGATACTATCACCTACATTATCATCAGCATATAATGAAAATTGAACCCCTTGATTCACTTCTTTTGCAAATATTCCTCTTACAGCATCCATTGGAATTTCTAGATTCTTCAATACTCCATTAAAACGTGCACTAAAAATCACGCCACAATCGTTGATTATAAGGTTGCATACAGCATTGGGAGAAATGTTGAAGATAATCTCATTATTTTTCTCGTACTTCCATAATTGCTTATCCATGTTTGAATAGATTTTTACAGAAATATAGGGCGTGAACCTATTTTCTAAGCACCAATCATAAATTATACACAGCAAATCTTGTTTTTTATCACCACTAATATTGTTCATTTTCGCATAATTTTTTCCGAAGCTGATAATGCATCAATAAATAACGGGCGACTAAACAATCTTTCAGAATATTTCAAGAGTGGCGCAGCTTGTTTTGGAAGTCGAATTTCGTAATACTCTAGTCGCCATAGTAATGGCGCTATTGCAACATCAAGCATAGAAAACTCATCACCTAACATGAATTTTTGTTTCTCGAAAACAGGAGAAATTAGAGTTAGATTTTCTGCAATGGCTGTTCTAGCCTTGTCGATTATTTTTTGATCGCTACCCTCAAATGCACTAATGTGACTAAAGAGTTCCTGCTCAAAGCGATATAACAATAAACGCGCTCTGGCACGCATAACTGGATCAGCCGGCATAAGTTGAGGATGAGGAAAGCGATCATCTATGTATTCATTAATGATGTTTGACTCGTAAAGAACCAGGTCGCGCTCTACCAATACGGGCGCTTTACCATATGGACTCATTAAAGCCAAATCCTCAGATTTACTATTGGGATCCACATCAATCACCTGAAAATCCATATCTTTTTCATGCAATACAATTCTGCAACGATGGCTATATGGACAAGTTATCGTTGAATACAATGTCATCATACCTGTAATTCTCTTACTTTGTCAGTGCCACATTATAATGCACCAGAGTATTCAAAATTTGATGAATATCATCAATGAATATCTTTCCAATATTCTTTCTTCAAGAAGTATGACAAAACAAACATGCCAAGTAAGAAGAACATTACTTTAAATCCTAGATCTTTTCGCTCGTTAGCATGAGGCTCTCCAAGATAAACCAGATAATTAACAAGATCCCCAACAAACTTGTCATACTCTGCTGCATTTAATTTACCTGGTTTATCCAATACCAAGCTTTTTTGTTCGCTTTTATCGCTAGCTTTAACCACAAATTTTTGTTCGCCTTGTAATTGGTATAGTACATGAGGCATCGCTGCACGATCAAAAGTCAGATTATTCCAACCGGTCGCAGTTCCTTCATCACGGTAAAATGTACGCAAATAAGTATAGAGCCAGTCAGCACCACGTGAACGTGCTATGACTGATAGATCAGGCGGCACAACACCAAACCATTCTTCTCCTTCCTTTTTACGCATTGAAGAAAGCATCAGATCGCCTGATTTCTGCCCCGTATGAACCAGCTTACTCATGATATCTTCATTGGAAAAACCAATATCGCGATGCCGGTTGTAGCGCATATAGCTTGCACCATGACAAGTCAAGCAATAATTAACGAAACTTTCAGCCCCTCTTTGAAGAGAGGCATTATCGTTGATATTTACTGGAGCTTTATCAAGTGGGATACCAGATTCGGAACCATAAGCACTTAACGAAACCACAGAAAAAATAGCTATCAATATTACATTTACAATTTTCTTCATTTTTTTACTCTTTCAGCCTTTTAGGCTCAGGTTTCGTTCTATCTATCTTGCTATACCATGGCATCAAAACGAAGAAAGCAAAATAAATAATCGTAAAAATTTGTGCTAATAAGGTGTAGAGAGGAGTAGGAGATTTTGTTCCTAACCACCCCAAAACAAAGAAGCTAATTACGAACAGAACCAAAGCAATTTTAAAATAAGGCCCCTTGTAACGAATCGATTTCACAGGACTTCGATCTAGCCATGGTAAAAAACAAAAAATGACTACTGATCCTGCCATCAAAATAACCCCCCATAACTTGGCATCAACTCCCAAGAAATTCACAGTAACGGCTCTTAACATCGAATAATAGGGTGTGAAGTACCATACTGGGGCAATATGGTCTGGCGTTTGCAGAGTATTAGCAGGTATGAAATTGTTATACTCCAGAAAATACCCTCCCATCTCTGGAGCAAAGAAAATAATCCCGCAAAACACAAACAAGAAAACAACCACTCCAACTATATCCTTAACAGTGTAATAAGGGTGAAAAGGTATTCCATCCACCGGTATACCAGTTGCGGCATTTTTATTTTCCTTGATTTCTACACCATCTGGATTATTTGACCCAGTTTCATGCAAGGCCAATATATGAACAAAAACCAGAACCAGTAAAACTAAAGGCAGGGTTACTACATGATAAGCAAAAAAACGATTAAGCGCAGCATCCGATAAAGTAAAATCACCCAACAACCATTGTTGCAAGGTCTCACCAATCATAGGAATAGCCCCAAACATGCTTACAATCACTTGTGCACCCCAATATGACATTTGCCCCCAAGGCAAAATGTAACCGGTAAATGCCAAACTCATCAATACGAAGAAAATGGCCATGCCAACCAACCACAGTAATTCGCGCGGTTTCCGATAGGATCCGTACATCATTCCACGAAACATGTGCAGATACACCACCACAAAAAACATGGAAGCACCGGTTGAATGCATATAGCGAATTAGCCAACCATAATCCACATCACGCATGATGTACTCTACAGATGCAAATGCCATACTTGCATCCGGTTTGTAATTCATAGTTAGAAAAATACCGGTAATCAGCTGATTTACCAGAACCAACAACGCCAAGGAACCAAAGAAATACCAAAAATTGAAATTCTTTGGAGCATAATATTCGGACAAATGCGCTTTCCAATTGGACGATAGCGGAAATCGCTTATCTACCCATCCGAGCATAGAATTAAATAAGTTACTCATTTATACTGATCCCTCGCTTTCAGATCCAATCAAGAGGCGGCTATCACTCAGGTAGGCATGAGGAGGCACCACCATATTCGTAGGAGCAGGTACATTCTTAAAAACTCGACCTGCCAAATCAAACTTTGAACCATGACATGGACAGAAAAAACCGCCTTGCCAGTCTGGTCCCAAGTCTGCCGGTGCAATATCTTTTCTGAAAACCGGAGAACAGCCCAAGTGTGTACATACACCTTCTGTAACAAGAATCTCAGGCTTTATTGAACGTGTACGGTTTCTTGCATATTCAGGCTGCTGATTTTTCTCGGAATTAGGATCTGCCAGATTACTTTCAACCTTTACCAAGCTCTCCAGCATTTCAGGTGTGCGATTCAGAACCCATACCACCTTGCCACGCCACTCAACCATCAGCAGCATACCAGGTTCAAGCTTCGATATATCGACTTCAACTGGTGCTCCCGCTGCTTTTGCTCGTTCGCTGGGCATCATGCTTAACAAAAAAGGCGTCGCAATTGCTGCTCCTGCAACACCACCCGCTACAGAAGTTGCGGCTACCAGAAACTTCCTGCGACCGCTCATTCGCTCGTTGATGCTAAAACTATCAGCCATTTTCAACCATTCCATCAATTAATATTAAAATTCATAATACGCAGCAAACAACTTATAGACCTTGCTGCTTCTTGCCCTAATTTTAGTAAAGTAAGAATTTCAAAAATGCGCAGTATACCATAACCACTATGGGTTTATTGAGATTAAATTTACTCTAGTTTGCCATCACCAATTACATGGTATTCAGCGAAATGTATTTCCTAGGAAAAACTTTAATTCTGGATTATTTGATCTTACCGTGACATTGTTTATATTTCTTGCCCGATCCACAGGGGCAAGGTTGATTGCGGCCAATTTTGTCATTCTGGCGCACGAAGGGCTGTTTCTCACTTTGATGAGTACTGTTGCTTGCCTCCTCTTCCAACACCTCATCGTATGTAGCGTGATGCAGTTGAATATTTTCGGGCGATTTCATTGTTTCGGTTACTTCTTCGACTTGCTGTTCATTTCGTATCTGCACGGTTAACAAAATTTTTGTGACATCATTTTTAATTTCTTCGAGCATATTGGTAAAAAGCTCAAATGATTCACGCTTATATTCCTGCTTGGGATTCTTCTGAGCATAACCTCGCAAATGAATACCTTGGCGCAAGTGATCCAATGCAGCCAAATGCTCTCGCCAGTGCGAATCGAGGGTCTGCAACATTACTGCACGCTCGTAATGATGCATAATATCGCTCCCCACTGTCTCCACCTTGACCCGATACTGCTCCTCCGTCAGTTGAGTAATACGCTTAAACAAGTTCTCTTCATGTAGCTCTGGCTCCTGCTCCAGCCATTTCTGCAAAGGATAGTGCAGCTGAAACTCAGCAACCAGCGCTTTTTCCAGTCCAGCCACATCCCACTGTTCCTCGACGCTCTCGGACGGAATATATGACTCAAACAAATCTTTTAGAACACTTTCCCGAATGATTGCAACTGTTTCTGAAATATCCTGATCCGCCTCCAGTAACTCATTACGTTGCTGATAAATAACTTTCCGTTGATCATTTGCCACGTCATCATATTCAAGCAATTGCTTGCGCATATCAAAATTACGGGCTTCCACCTTCCGTTGCGCATTTTCTATGGCTCGAGTGACCCAAGGATGCTCAATTGCCTCACCCTCAGGCATCTTTAGCCGGGTCATGATATTTGCCACACGATCTGAAGCAAATATACGCAATAAAGGATCTTCCAGTGACAAGTAAAATCGACTGGAACCTGGATCCCCCTGTCTGCCAGAACGTCCACGTAATTGATTATCTACCCGGCGCGACTCGTGCCGCTCGGTACCGATGATATGCAGCCCTCCTGCCTTCAAGACTTCAGCATGCGTGACCCGCCATTGCGCATATACCTCTTCGATACGCTTCTCTTTCTGTTCATCACTGAGTTTCTCATCATGACGTATATGCTCTATATCGGCAGCCGTGCTACCACCCAGGACAATATCCGTACCACGCCCCGCCATATTCGTTGCAATCGTGATCATCTTGGGTCGACCGGCCTGAGCAACAATCGTTGCTTCGCTGGCGTGTTGTTTGGCATTCAGAACCTGGTGCGGCAGTTTCTCCTTAGTGAGCAGTTTGGATAACAACTCATTGCTCTCAATCGATGTAGTACCTACTAGTACAGGCTGTCCACTTTCGTAGCATTCCTTCACGCCTTGAATAATGGCTTCGTGTTTTTCTTTCGTAGTACGGAAAACAAGATCCATTCGGTCATCCCGAATCATAGGGCGGTGCGTGGGGATAATAACGGTCTCAAGGCCATAAATTTGCTGAAACTCGGCTGCTTCGGTATCTGCTGTCCCCGTCATACCTGATAACTTGTGATACATGCGGAAGTAGTTCTGAAATGTGATGGATGCCAACGTTTGATTCTCTTTCTGAATCACAACTCCTTCCTTGGCTTCCACAGCTTGATGCAATCCATCTGACCAGCGTCGCCCCGCCATCAGCCGTCCAGTAAACTCATCGACAATAACGACTTCGCCATCCTGAACAACATAATGTTGATCAAGGAAAAATAGACTGTGTGCACGCAATCCGGCATTCAGGTGATGAATCAAATTAATATTTGCAGGATCATATAAACTGGAACCGGTTTTTAATAACTCGGCATGGGCCAGCAATTTCTCGGCATGCTCAAAACCGGCTTCACTTAATGTGACCTGATGAGATTTCTCATCAACGCTATAATCTCCTGGTCCATCTTCGGTTTCCTGCCGTATCAGCTTCGGTATTAACGCATTCATGCGCACATAAATCTCGGTATCGCCCTCCGCCTGACCGGAAATGATCAAAGGTGTCCTGGCTTCATCAATCAAAATGGAATCTACTTCGTCCACAATGGCAAAATTCAGGTGCCGCTGTGTGCGCTCCAGTGGATGCGTCACCATATTGTCACGTAGATAATCAAATCCGTACTCGTTATTGGTTCCATACGTAATATCCGAAGCATAGGCTGCCTGCTTGTCGGTGTGAGGCATTTGCGCATAAATCACACCGACACTCATGCCCAGAAACCGGTAAATCTTACCCATCCACTCCGCATCTCGTTTAGCCAGATAATCGTTGACAGTAACGATGTGCACACCATGTCCGGACAAGGCATTCAGATAAGCCGGCAAAGTAGCCATTAAGGTTTTTCCTTCACCGGTCCGCATTTCAGCGATTTTTCCACCATGCAACACCATGCCGCCAATCAACTGCACATCGAAATGTCGCATTTCCAAAACTCGCTTCCCGGTTTCCCGCACTACAGCAAAGGCTTCAGGCAGAATGACATCCAGTGTTTCACCACTCTCGATACGTTGTTTGAACTCATTTGTTTTGGTTCGCAGCTCGTCATCAGTCAATTTTGCAATACTTGATTCAAGCTCATTGATCATATGAACATTTCTCAAATACTGCTTGATCATGCGGTCATTACGGCTACCAAAAATTTTCTTGAGTAAATTGCTTAACATAGCGTCTCTAAAATTTGTTCAAACCAACCATTAAAAAAAAACAGAGGGTGAGATCTTGATCTCACCCTGGGTTAAATTGCAGTAATCCACGAATACGTAATCACGTGCGATCTCTCGCACGTAAACTAACTCGGTTTCTTCAGAAACTTGGATGGATTCAGCGGCCTGTCTTTATGCCGAATTTCAAAATGCAGATGTGCCCCGGTAGAGCGGCCTGTATTGCCTACTTCAGCAATTTTTTGACCCTGTAACACTACTTGTCCGAGTTGCACCAAGCGCCTTGAAGCATGCGCATAGCGGCTGATCATTTCCCCTCCATGATCAATCTCGATCATATTACCATATTCAGGATGACGATCCGAATACACAACTACGCCACTGGCAGCCGCTTTGATTGGCGTTCCGATTTCCGCAGAAAAATCCACTCCCTCATGAAATGACCGCTTACCTGTGAGAGGATCAATGCGGTAACCATATCCTGAAGAAAACCAATCAATATCGATAGGCATGGCAGAGGGTATGATAATCTTGGACAAACGCCCCTGCCGGAGAATGGAGTCCAGTGCACCCAATTTATCGGCTCTCTCGTCTAGCATACTAGATAATTCTTGCAATCTATGATTAAAATCATTAAAGGACAACTCTTCCGATGGCAGATGACTATATGCTCCTCCTTGTCCAGGTATTTGATGAAATGATAGGTCTTTAGATTTAATTCCGGACGACTCAGCCAAACGCTCCCCCAATGCATCCAATCTTAACAGTTGAGCTTGCATATGCCCAAGTTTGGTTGCCATCACATTCAAGTTATCTTGCAAGTGACTCTGGATTTTCTGATGTCTTTCTTCTTGAGGACTAACGAGAATGGTTCTTAACAACGGAGCTTCGATTCGATCCGCGTAACGCTGAGCAACGAAATTCAGAACTAATGTCAATGATAAAATGACTAATAATAGAAAAGTAGCGATAAAAATTATGTGTTTACCTGTCAAACTAAAATTCTTGGCACGCACCGACTTATTAGAAATAAAAATTATATTCATACATTCAATGGATATTGATCATTAATCATGACATCATGCAAAAAAGTGATTTCTTATATTGATCGTCTTGACAAGTTTCCTGAGTATGAAAGTCTATCCTTCACTGCACACCAGTTATGCAAGGATCAGTCAATATTTTCTCAACTTGTTCCAAAAAACTTGGCGAGTCATTGCACAATGGGCAGGATCTCAAATGGTAAACTCACGATACAGGTCAGAAACGGCGCTGTTGCTGCAAAACTTAAGCAAACCTCACCCACATTGATACGAAAAATGCAAGCGCTAGGATGGAAAGTTACTGCAATTCATATTTTGGTGCAAGCACCATACGCAGAACAAGCTTCAAAATCGCCTACTGTACAAAACAATATTCGTGTCAAAAAATTAAGTCAGATAGGAAAGGATAGTTTGTTGCGCTTAACAACAACGCTGCAAAATTCGGAGCTTAAGGATACAATTCAGAGATTTTTGGCCAAACACGCGAATGACTAGGTATAAGATCATTGGACACTCAGTACCATCCAAAGATAGAATCTGTGCACTACAATTTTAAAAACTGAACCTTAATGAATTTTTATGGCCACTCAAAGCATCAGCTTTATTTGCTCACATGATTTTTAAATCATACTGGCATTAATCCCAGTTATTTCTGTCTACCTTTTTGTTCAGTAAACGCGTCATATATAATTACTATACAGGTATTACAGAAAAACAGCTTCTCTTGTATGTCACGATCCGGTTTTCTTGCTGCTTTTTCGATTCATTAACCCGATCTCAACAATCCAACTGAAATATGTAACCAGCGTATGAATGTTTTTTATGAAGAAGCGGGAGTCTTCAAGGTGGGCATGATACTCGCTGACAACGGAAACACATTACAAGTAGAAGCAGTACATGGCAAACGTTCAAAGATAAAAGCAGCATCGGTATTGCTTAGATTTGATACACCACACCTGACCGAATTCATGAATCGGGTACAACAGATTTGCAATGAATTGGATCCTAATTTTTTATGGGAGTGTTGCACTCAGGATACCGAATTCCCGAGTGAAGCACTTGCAACTGATTATTTTGGTCATAAACCCAGTCCGGTTGAAGCGGCCGCCATCTTGCAATTACTCCAGAATGCACCGATGCACTTTTACAAAAAAGGGCATGGCCACTTCAAGGCAGCGCCGCCAGATGCACTCAAGGCCGCATTAGCCAGCCAAGAAAAGAAACGTCTACTGGCAGAACAGCAAACGCGTTATATCGAACAGCTTGCCTGCTTCACTCTGCCCGAGGAATTCAAGCCACATGTAGCTTCATTGTTATATAAACCCGACAAAAACACGATCGAGTGGAAAGCACTAGAAAAAGTATGTAGTGAGAAAAAACTATCACCGGTCAAACTGATGGAAAAGTGCGGTGCTATTTCTTCCTCACATGATTACCATTTCAATCAATTCGTCTGGGAACATTTTCCCGAGGGAATCAGTTTTGGCGAGTTGGAATCACCCGCATCACTGCATGAATCATTCGATCTGCCCACCGCAGAAATCTCGGCTTTCAGTATAGACGATGCATCAACGACCGAAATCGATGATGCTTTCTCCGTCACACCATTGGCCCTTGGAAGTTTTCGCATCGGCATTCATATTGCGGCTCCCGCATTGGGTATCGATCCCGAATCGGCGCTGGACAAACTGGCTGCTACACGCCTGTCCACGGTTTATTTGCCTGGCAACAAGATTACCATGCTACCCGATGCCATCATCAATCACTTTACATTGATCGAAAATCGGTCACGCCCCAGCGTTTCGCTATACTTGGATGTATCCGATGACTTTACCGTCATCAGTAGTCATAGCAAAATCGAAAATGTCAATATTGTGGCAAATTTGCGTCACAATCAGCTTGAACATTACTTTAACGATTCAACATTGAATCAAGGAAAATTTGAACACCCATTTAGCAAAGAGCTGAATCTGCTCTGGAGATTCTCTTGCAAAATGGAACAACAACGCGGCAAATCCTGTGACTCCAATCAAGACAAAGTCGATTACAACTTTGAAATCGTCAATGATCATATCGCCATCAGTGAACGACGCCGCGGCTCCCCGATCGACAAGGTCGTATCCGAGCTAATGATCTATGTCAATACCGAATGGGGCAAACAGTTGACCGATGCCGGCATAACAGGTATTTTCCGCAGTCAATCCAATGGCAAGGTCAAAATGAGCACCTCCCCTGCCCCGCATCAGGGACTGGGCGTTTCTCAGTATGCCTGGAGCAGTTCTCCCATGCGACGCTATGTCGATTTGATCAATCAACGACAACTGATTTCACTACTCCGCAATGATCCGCCGCACTATAACAAGGAAAGCAACGCACTGTTGATTGCCATGCGGGATTTTGAGGCAGCGTACAGTATTTACGGAGAGTTCCAGCGTTCAATGGAACGTTATTGGTGCTTACGCTGGTTACTACAAGAAAAAATCCAGACCATCAACGCCCAAGTCATTAAAGAAAATCTGGTTAAACTGGACTCTATCCCATTCATTACCCGGGTTCCATCCTTACCGGAATTGACCGCTGGCACCTATGTGTCGTTGAAGCTGTCCGAAATTGATCTTTTCGAACGCAGTCTGCAAGCAGAATTCATGCAGAAACTCAATGTCTGAGCCCAGATCAATGGGATATAACAAACATGTGACAAGCCCATCGTTGTTGCCTACAATAAGACACTCATTGATTAAAGGTTAGCAAATTGATTTCACTTACGTGGCGTGGAAAACGTTGGCAGTAGCTGCAGACTCACATAAATTGATACCCGGCAGCAACGGCAGCCATGAGCAAGTCTCATCACAACGCTTGCTCGTAGCGATGATCGTTTCGATATTGCTTCATGGCACGGTCCTGTTTGGACTGACTTTTCAATTTCCAAAACCTAATTTTGATCGCATCACGACTTCCATTGAAGTCGTACTGGTCAACGCAAAAACTCCAACCGAACCGGCAAAAACCGAGTTGCTTGCCCAGGAAAACCTAGACAATGGCGGCAATACGGACGACAACCGGCGCGCCAAAACACCATTTCCAGTACTCCCGAGAAACAAACCCATCATCGATGACATTGCTGCCCAGAAGAAAGTCAAACAGCTGGAAAAAGAAGCCAAGCAGTTGATGACTGCAGTTAAGGATAAAAAGCAAATCGAACAAAACAATACCCAAAAAACGGACAGCGACAACGAACCCATCGCACCAGACACGGCAGACATGCTGTTACGCAGCCTGGACATTGCACGCTTGCAAGCTCAGATCGATCAAGATCATGACTCCTACCAGAAGCGTCCCAAAAGAAAATTTGTCGGTGCCCGAACCAAAGAATATCGTTTTGCCCGTTATGTTGAAGATTGGCGAATCAAAGTCGAACGTATTGGCAATTTGAATTACCCTGAAGCTGCCAGAAAAGGCAAGTTATACGGTAATTTGCAATTGACAGTCAGTATCAGAGCCGATGGCGCGCTTGAATCCATTGAAATCAATCGACCTTCAGGCGAAAAAATTCTCGATGAAGCCGCTGTCAATATCGTCAAGCTTGCTGGCAAAAATGGGTTTGCTCCTTTTCCACCGGATATCCGGCATGATACCGATATCCTGCATATCACCAGGACCTGGGTTTTTGCACCGTCCGATACCCTCATGAGTCAGTGATCGAGTCGTCAGTCAATCCCTTCTCAATTTTCTATGCCAGATTTATATGCAGTGATAGGCAATCCAATTGCCCACAGTAAATCCCCAACCATACACACACTATTTGCCCAGCAAACCCATCAGCACATGCAGTATTACGCCCTGTTGTCGCCACTGGACAATTTTCGTGGCACGGTCAGTGAATTCCTTGGACAGAATGGCAAGGGACTGAATGTCACCGTCCCTTTCAAGCTGGAAGCATATCAACTCGCAACCCAATTAACCGAGCGCGCATCGATAGCTCAGGCCGTCAATACCCTACGCTTTGACAATGATGCAATTTTTGGTGACAACACGGATGGTGTAGGCTTAGTCAAGGATATCGAAATCAATCTGGGCATACCCATCACCCACCAGCGCATTTTACTCATCGGTGCCGGAGGCGCTGCACAGGGTGTGATATTGCCACTTCTGCAGAAACAGCCTGCATTGCTGGCCATAGCCAATCGTACTTCAGACAAGGCACATGCACTTCAACAGAAATTCTCGGTTTATGGAGATGTCGTTGCTGGCGATATCATGAACTTTTCCGATCAAGACTTTCATATTGTTATCAATGCAACCTCGGCAAGCCTGCAGGGCGAATTACCCGAGCTACCAGGCAAAATTTTTACCCATACCATCCTGGCCTACGACATGATGTACGGTCGCGAACCGACCCCATTCCTTCATCTGGCGAAATACAGCGGCGCACAACAACAGGCGGACGGCATTGGCATGCTGGTGGAACAAGCGGCAGAATCCTTCTTTTTATGGCGTAATGTCAGACCACAGACACAACCCGTCATTGCGTTGCTGAAATCACACACTCCATCCCCTCTCACACCATAATCTGACCAGAGCGTTACAGATTCCGTCAATTCCATTAATCCGCTCACGCTAATAATGGCATACTCTTGCCTTTATTTTCCTGTCATCAAACAGTAACCTGTACATCGTATACATCGCAACCAAACCATTTTTATCTCCGTGATAACCTGTTTTCCCAATCCGTTATGACTGAAACCAATAGCGATACCGATCAAGAAAATTTAACGAGTCCGTTACAACAAATCACTTTCCTGTTGAGAAAGTACAAATTGGTGGAAGGGCTCGTCAATTTGCAGGAATCGCCCGATTTATCACTCAGTGAGTCTACTGTTCTGAAACAGAACCTGACTGAATTAACGGATTATCTGAATCAATTGCATCCCGCGGACATTGCTTTTGTTCTCGAAGCACTTCCGCTTGAAGACCGTTTGCTGATCTGGAGTCTGGTCAAGGCCGAACTGGATGGTGAAGTTCTGCTGGAAACATCGGATTCCGTGCGTGCCACACTGATTACCGATATGGCCAGTCAGGAGCTGGTAGCGGCCACCGAGTTTCTCAACACAGACGAGATCGCCGACCTGGCGCCAGATTTACCGCAAGAAGTGATTGAAGATGTATTCCGTTCATTACCCGTGGAAGAACGTGAGCAACTCCGCGCAGCAATGTCTTATCCTGAAGGCTCGGTAGGTGCGCTGATGGATTTCAATGTCATTACCGTTCGCGAAGATGTTCGCCTCGAGGTTGTTTTACGCTATCTGCGCCGTCTGGATGCCATGCCAGACCACACTGACCAGCTCTTTGTGGTGGATCGCGACGAACATCTGAAAGGTGTACTGCTCATCAACCAACTATTGGTCAACGATCCCGATATTCAGGTCGCAGAGGTCATGACCAGCGAGATCATCCGATTGCATCCGGGCGATGTGGCGCAACAGGCTGCCAATGCGTTTGAACGTTACGATCTCGTCTCAGCTTCGGTCGTCGATGAATACGATAAATTACTGGGGCGCGTCACCGTCAACACGGTCATTGATTTCATTCGCACCAAGGCAGAAAACGAAGTACTCAACCTGGCCGGGTTGAGTGCCGAGGAAGATCTTTTTGCTCCTATTTTAAAGAGTGTCAAAAATCGCTGGATCTGGCTGGCCATTAACCTGGTCACGGCATTCATCGCCTCACGGGTCATTGGATTCTTCGAAGAATCGATTGAAAAACTGGTGGCATTGGCCGCATTGATGCCGATCATCGCAGGTATTGGCGGTAACTCGGGTAATCAGACCATCACCATGATCGTGCGGGCGCTAGCGTTGGATCAAATCAACATTGACAGTGCTTGGAAATTAATCTTCAAGGAAATCGGTGTCAGCGCAGTCAATGGATTGATCTGGGGCAGTCTCGTCGGATTGCTCACTTTCATCATTTATCAAAGCTATTCACTCGGATTGGTGATGGGTGTCGCAATGGTACTTAATCTATTGCTGGCCGCCATGCTTGGTGTACTCATTCCGTTGACACTGCGCAAATTCGGGCACGATCCAGCAATCGGTTCCAGCGTCATGATCACAGCAGTAACGGATAGTGGCGGCTTCTTCATTTTTCTTGGACTCGCCACGATTTTTCTGTTGTGACACAGCAAAAAAAGAAAACCCCCAAGAAAACAACTTCCTTGGGGTAAAAATTACAGTTCATGATACAAAAAATGCCACTCTATTTTTTAGCTGCACGCACAAAATTTCTTGTTGGCTTTTATTATTCTGGAATATCGGAACCCTCGTTCAGATCGACATACCTGCTAGTTCGTTACGACGACTGTTACGTATTGCATAACCGATCACCATCAATCCAATCAACAACATCGCATAAGTTTCGGGTTCGGGGACGGGGCTGACAACGGTACTGATATTGGTGAATACAAAGGTTTCGTCGTTATAGTCAAAATCACCACCCCGGGCGATATCTTCAAAACCGACATAGGTTCCGGCAGGAACATGCAGTGAAGCATCACCGGAGTATGATGAGGAAAAGATATGATTCAAGCCATCGCTATTGAATGACTTGTCGGAATCCCAGGTATTCCCAGTCGTCAGCACATTCAACTGAAAAGTCAGAACATCACCGGCATGCACATGCCCCAGACTCACGTACTCTCCGACATGTGAAGTGTGATTGTTTAACAAGCCGGCAGAAGACTGAGGTGTTTCCACGCCATTGACTTTCATGGTCAATGTATTGGTATAACTGGCCGATGCTCCCAAAAAGTAAGCACCGATTTCACCGGTAGTTGTCGCCGTAAACGTATAAAGGTCGGCATTTTGCGTTCCACCACCGGAGTATGCCGCACCACTTGCCTGGACATTGGATATCAACATCAAACCAACCAGCGCAGTCAATACAAAATTAAATAATTTTTTCATCTTGGGCTCCAGATATGAATCAGTAAGTTATATTCCAATTAACAGCTACTTAAGAAAGCTGCATGGTATAGATGGAGCGCCACTTGAAATAGAGAAGCTTGTCATGAATAGGGTGGTATAAATGCACTGACAGAACCAGTCAGATTATCCTGATGATTTGAAGAACAGCTTTAGCAAACAGATCGATTCGACTACTCTGGAGAAACTGAATCACATGGACATAACAGCTAATCCAATGGCTTAGAAGAGAATGTATCCATGATTCCGGATAAAGGACCGTTAACACTTAGCAACTAAGAAAAATTAAAGAATGCTTTGCTAAATCATTAAAGACTTTTAGTTATTGAGGACGACTGATGAGTACAGCCACGCCTCACATGGCAATCCATTCCGATACCATTGTCAGGGTACTTTCAATCATCACATGCGTTTTAATCCTGATCAGTATTGGCGGACAATGGTGAAAATTCACTTTTGGTGGCAGTCAGGCAAAAATGCTCATTCAATTCTTCAATCTGGATCATGAACGAAACATTCCAACCTTTTTCTCTGTATTTTTGTTGTTTCTTGCCGCCTTGCTCCTGGCATTCATCGCCAGATTCAACCATGCGCAAATACAACTCCACACATCGAAATGGATCATTCTTGCCTGTAGTTTTTTATATTCATGGCTTTTGACGAAGCATTCCAGATTCACGAAAGATTCATTTCGCCATTCAGAGCTTTCCTGGGTGAAAACAATCTCGACATTTTTTACTTTGCCTGGGTCAGTCCCGGAATCATCCTGATTCTGATACCTGCCCTGTATTTTCTGAAATTTCTGATCGACTTGCCAAAAGGATAGCAAGAATCCGTTTTTTGATTGCTGCCACACTCTATATCGGTGGTACACTCGGCCTTGAACTCATTGGCGATTATCACGCAGAAAAATATGGAGAAGAAAATCTGACCTACAATCTCATCACCACTGTCGAGGAAGGCCTGGAATTATCGGGGCTTGCCTTCTTCATCCGAGCCTTGTTGAAATATTGCGAGTAACACTACAAATCCGTGCTGTTTGTGTTTGAATAGACAGGCACCGCTTGCTCCGGTGCCCCCCTAATTCCCGATCAGTTTTCCGATTCAGTTCGTCCATGCACCATACGGTATAGAACAGGCAGTACCAGCAAGGTCAGCGCAGTCGACGACAAGATACCACCGATCACCACAGTAGCCAGCGGCCGCTGCACTTCCGCACCGGTACCAGTAGCCAGTGCCATCGGTAGAAATCCGATTGAAGCCACAAGTGCTGTCATCAGTACAGGACGCAGCCGAGTCAAAGCACCTGAGGTGATTGCTTCATCCAGTGAAGCACCTTTCTCCCGCAAGCCACGAATGAATGCCAGCATCACCAGACCGTTGAGTACCGCCACACCGGACAAGGCAATAAATCCAACACCTGCCGAAATGGAAAGCGGAATATCTCGCACCCACAGCGCAAAAATACCCCCGGTCAGAGCGAAGGGTACACCGGTAAACATCAGCAGGCCATCCCGGACATTGCCGAACATGGTGTACAGCAAAATAAAAATCAACCCGAGGGCTACCGGTATGACAATTTGCAAGCGATGTGCAGCCGAAATCATTTGTTCGAACTGTCCGCCCCAGATTGTCCAGTAGCCTGGTGGAATGTGCACTTTCTTGTGTATCAACTGTTCGGCCTCCTGCACAAATGACCCCAAATCACGGCCACGAACATTGGCTGTCACGACAATCCGCCGCTTGCCATTTTCACGGCTGACCTGATTGGGACCCTGAGTCAATTCGAATCGGGCCACTTCTCCGAGACTGACAAAAACCGGTGCCGCGGCCTGACCTGCTTGTGCAGGCGGTACTGTCATCAACGGTGCAGCCACACTTTGCACCGGCACGCTGATTGGCAATCGTCTCAATGCCTCGATATCGACACGCAGATGTTCAGGCAAGCGAATTTGCAGATCGAAACGACGGTCCCCCTCAAAAATCAACCCTGTGCTGCGCCCCCCCACCGACATCGCAATGACGTCCTGCACATCGCGGCCGTTCAAACCATAGCGCGCCATTTTGGTGCGATCCATGCGGATCGACAATACAGGTAACCCAGTGATCTGTTCGGTCCGGACATCGGCGGCCCCGGGTACGGCTTTCAGCAGCTTTTCGATGGCTTCCCCCAGATCCAGCAAGGTATCCATGTCATCGCCGAAAACCTTGACCGCTACATCGGCTCGCACTCCCGACAGCAACTCATTGAAACGCATCTGGATTGGTTGGGTAAACTCATAATTGTTACCCGGAACCCGATGCACTGCCGCCTCCATCGCTACGATCAGCTCGGCCTTGGTATGATGCGACCCCGTCCATTCTGATTGCGGCTTGAGAATGATGAATGTATCGGCAACACTGGGTGGCATCGGATCGGTGGCGATCTCGGCCGTACCGATCTTGGAAAATACCCGTTCCACTTCAGGAAAAGTCTTGATGGTTTGTTCCAATTCATTTTGCATTTCAATGGCCGTGGTCAGACTGGTACCCGGAATACGAATGGCATGCAGCGCAATGTCCCCTTCATTCAGGCTGGGCACAAACTCACTGCCCACACGTGTGGTCAGCAACCCAGACAGAACGACGATGACGATGGCGATCGTCACGGTCAATTCGCGGTTACTCAGGGTCGCTTTTAACAAGGGCACATAGACTCGCTTGGCCCATGCCATTACGCGGCTTTCCTTCTCCTGGACTTTGCCACTGAGAAATAATGCAATGGCAGCCGGTACGAAAGTGATCGACAGCAACATGGCGCCGACCAAAGCCGTGACCACAGTGAGCGCCATCGGATGAAACATCTTGCCTTCCACGCCGGTCAGCGCGAAGATGGGCAGATAGACAATGATAATAATCAATTCACCATAAATCAGAACCCGACGCGCTTCACGTGAAGCATCGAATACCAGTTCCAGTCGTTCGGTGAGGGTCAATCCCCGCCCCAGGCGCATCTGTTCATGCGCCAGCCTGCGGATACTGTTCTCGACGATAACAATGGCGCCATCGACGATAATGCCGAAATCGATCGCCCCCAGACTCATCAGATTGGCACTGACATGATTGGTAACCATGCCTGTAAAAGTGAACAACATGGACAACGGAATGACGCAGGCTGCAATCAGGGCCGCACGCAAATTGCCGAGAAACAGCAACAACACCACGATCACCAGTGCTGCTCCTTCCAGCAAATTCTTTGCCACGGTGTGAATGGTTTTATCCACCAGCGTAGTGCGATCATAAACCGGCTTGGCATACACACCCTCAGGCAGACTGCGATTGATTTCTTCCAGCTTTTTGGCCGCAGCCTGGGAAACAATGCGACTATTTTCACCAATCAGCATGTGCACCGTTCCCATTACCACTTCCTTGCCATTCTGCGTTGCCGCGCCATTGCGCAATTCCTTGCCGATCAGGATATCGGCCACATCCTTGACGCGAATGGGCGTACCCTGACGCGAACCCAGAATGATGTCGCCCATTTCGTGCAAATCGGCTATCTGTCCAGGAATGCGCACCAGATACTGCTCACCGCTTTTCTCAATATAGCCTGCTCCGACATTCAGATTGTTGCGTTCCAGTGCAGTCATCAGATCGATCAGCGACAATCCGAACGAAATCATTTTCTCGGGATAGGGGACGACATGATATTGCTTAACATAGCCGCCCACCGTGTTGATCTCGTTCACCCCCTTGACCATGCGCAATTGCGGCCGAATCACCCAATCCTGGATTTCCCGCAAATCCGTTGAGGTGTATTCGGTGCCATCCGGTTTTCTGGCGCCGTCACGCACGTCGACTGTCCACATGAAAATTTCACCCAATCCCGTGGAAACCGGTCCCATGATCGGCTCGATACCCACCGGCAGGCGTCCTTTTGCTTCCTGAATGCGTTGACTGACTTGCTGGCGTGCAAAATAAATATCCGTACCATCCTCGAAAATGACGGTCACCTGTGACAATCCATAACGCGAAATGGAACGGGTATAGTGCAGGTGCGGCAATCCCGCCATGATGGTTTCAATCGGGAATGTGATGCGCTGCTCGGCTTCAATGGGAGAATACCCGGGTGCATTGGTGTTGATCTGCACTTGCACGTTGGTGATATCGGGTACCGCGTCGATGGGCAGTTTCTGATAACTGTAAACACCGATGATGGCTACCATCGACACGACCATCAGCACAATGGCACGCTGATAAATCGATAAATGTAAAATGCGCTCAAACATGATACTCAGCCTCGATTGGATTCAGGGTTAATGCTCATGGCTCGCGCCCGACTTGCCGAGTTCGGCCTTGATGGCAAAACTGTTTCCCGCAGCATATTGCTCACCCGGACGAATGCCTTTCAATACCTCAACCATGACATCATCGCTACGCCCCAGCTCCAGAGGACGAAGTTCGAAATAATCACCGTAGCGGCCAAATACCACCGGTTGATCCTTCATGGTTTGCAACGAGGACAGGGCGACTGCTGCGGGCACCCGAATTTCTTCCGCCACCAGTTCGGCATTGACAAACATGCCTGGACGCCATAACCCGGTCTGATTGCCCAGTTCCACCCGCGCCGTGGCGGTTCGGGTCTGCCCCCCGATCAATGTGGAGATATAGGTCACCACCCCATCGCTGTGAATATCTGAAGCCGTGGCTTGCACAGTCACCTTTTGCCCTATCCGGATCACATTGAGATCCTTGGGATACACTGTGACCGATGTCCATACGGTCGATACATCGGCAATGGTGTAAATCTCGCGATCTTCCTTCAGGGCTTCGCCCAGTGCAATGGCCTTGGCGATGATGATGCCGGAAATGGGCGCACGAATCTCATAACGTGAATAATCCGTCTTCAGATAATTCGTATCGGGTTTGACTCCCAGCGCACGCAGTTTGGTGGTAGCAAGCTCCGCGGCTATCTGCGCTTCATTCCATAGTTCTTCTGCCATCAGGTATTCCTGTTTGGCCGTGATTTTTTCTTCCCACAATTTCTTTTCGCGTTCGTATGTCGCCTGTGTCAACCCCAGGCGCTTCTTGGCCACAAAATACTGACTGCGCAAATCAGCCAGCATCGGACTATCGACGACAGCCAGCACATCGCCTTTCTTGACCAGTTGACCGTGATGACCCTGGACATCGGTCACCAGTCCCGCCACACGCGGCACCACCCGAACAATGGTATGCTCATTGAACGTTATTTCACCGGGTAAGCGGAGTTTGGGCTTGATGACAGCCGGTTCCACCGTCAGGAGTTCGATACCCATGGATTTGAGCATGGCATCCGGAATTTCGGCTCGACCTTCCACCTGGCTGTCGCTCCAGCGCATGAGTTTGCCTTCATACTCGGCCGCTATGGCGATATCGAACGAATGCGGCTCGTCGACGACCTGATCTCCCAGTAAATAGTCCGCCTCGGGCGTGAATTTGAATAACTGCGCCGAACCACCAAGACGCGTCAAGGTGACAGCCACTTGCGTCATCTTGGGTGACAGCGATTTACCCTTGTAATAAGGGTAAATACGGAATTGCGGCGGTATGCCTTTTTCAAAAATAGTCAACTCCAGACTGAAATCACCCTCACTAAACAGTTTCCCTCCTCGGGGCCCGGTAACAAGCTGTTCGCTCTCTCCCGCATGCGTTAAATGGTCTTGTGCTGACTCTGGCGATGTAGCGGGTTGATCCAGCATCAGAATCCATCCAGCCAGAATGACACCAATTGCCACCACAATCAGGATCGGTTTCCATTTCATTGTATTCATTGTTTTATCCTTATTTCCCATTACCGAGAAAACGTGTTGCGATCCCGGGGTTTGCCTGAGTAGTCGTGCCATCCATCGGTGCCGAGATCAGGCGTTCGATGTCATTCACCAGACGTTGATAATTCGCCAGAGCACGCACATACAACAATTGATTCTGAAACAGGATGCGCTGTGCATCGAGTAATTCAAGCAGTCCGAATTTTCCCAATTCGTAACCTCTGCGCGTCACACTGAAACTGCTCTTGGCTCCCGGCAAAATTTCATCTTTCAAAATATGCACTTCATTCCAGGCGGCAGATAAGGCTTCATAGGATTGCGCAAGCTCGGTTTTCAGTCTCAATTCTGTTGCCATTTGCTCATCGACTGCCTTGCTGACACGCTGATGCGCTTCCTTGAGATTACCCTGATTACGATCGAATACCGGAATGGGAATTTGCAGACCCGCTACTACCGTACTCCCCCCCAGTTGTGCATGATGCACGGCACCGGCATTGATAGTGACATTCGGAATACGCTTGGTTTCTTCAACTTCCAGGAGCGCCTTGCGTTGCTCGATGTTTTTTTGCGCACGCAGTGCTACGGGATTTCCCAGGACACGCGTTTCCAGACTTTCGAACTCCGGTGGTGCGATAACGGCTTCGAGATCCCCCAGCACCTTGCTGAAATTTGGCGTGGAACTATTCCACAACAGTGCCAGACGTTTACGTGCCGAACTCAGGTCTCGCTGCGCCTGCTCCAACTCGATACGGGTGGTCGACAAACCCAGTTTCACCTTGGTTTCATCAATGGGTGGAACCTTACCTCCCTGCACACG
>JAAEXZ010000129.1 GCA_017879645.1 Nitrosomonas sp. | reverse complement strand
ATAGGCATTTTATGGCCCCAGAAATCATACCGGCTATCACAGCACTCGTAGGAGTACTTGTGGGCGGGGTCATAAACTACTTATCGATGCGTAGTGTAAAGAACCGCGAGTGGCGGCTTTCGCTCGCGAAAGATCAAGCTGCTTCTCGTCAAAAGCTGTACGCAGAATTTCTTGTTGAAGCACAACGCCTTGTAATACAAGCTCGTGAAGAAAAAATATCTTCACTTTCTGACTTGGATGCACTAAATGGCAAATTCGCCGAGGTTTCACTTGTTGCACCAGATAGTGTCGTGGAGACCGCTAAAAAAATAACTGATGCTGCAATAACTAGCCATAGTGCTCCACCAGCAAATGAAGTTACTGATTTCTTCAAATTAAGAACAGAGTTTATCGTAGCAGTACGCCAAGATATTGCGAAAGTTCTAAGTGATGCCTGACTACACGATCAAGTAGGATGCTGCGAAGCGGTGCTTCTTAGCTTCACGTCATATATACAATAAATGAAACGCTAAACCGGAATCTTATGAAAACACTGAGTTATTCGTCACACCGGCGAAAGTCGGTGTCCAGTTCGTTGATTTTTCAGGATTTCTGCTTTCGCTGGAATGACGAATTTAGAATGATTCAGCGATTTCTTAGTAAACCGGTACCCCAATTTATCCAATCTGGCGAGGAAAATACTTATGCAAACCCGTGAAGAACGCGACACCATGGGCGTGGTCGAAGTGCCCGCCGACGCATTGTGGGGCGCGCAGACGCAGCGCTCGTTGCAGAATTTCAGGATTTCCAGCGAGCGCATGCCGTTGGCGCTGATCCGTGCGCTGGCACGGGTCAAACGCGCGGCAGCAACAGTCAACCACGATCTGGGGCTGCTCGATGCCGCCAAGACCGCGGCGATCATCCGTGCGGCCGATGAAGTCATCGCCGGCGAGCACGATGCGCACTTTCCGCTGGTAGTATGGCAGACTGGTTCGGGCACGCAGACCAACATGAACATGAATGAAGTGCTGGCCAACCGGGCTTCGGAAATTCTGGGCGGCGGGAGAGGGGGGGAGCGCAAGGTGCATCCCAACGACGATGTCAACAAGGGACAGTCTTCCAACGATGTGTTTCCCACCGCCATGCACGTTGCCGCCGTGCAGGAATTGCAGCAGCACCTGCTGCCGGCGCTGTCGCAGTTGCGCGCAACGCTGGCCGCCAAGTCACAGGCTTTTGCCGCTATCGTCAAGATTGGTCGCACGCATTTGCAGGACGCCACGCCGCTGACTTTGGGGCAGGAATTTTCCGGCTATGTCGCGCAACTGGATCATGGTTCGCGGCATGTTACCGCGGCTCTGGCGCATGTGAGCGAGCTGGCTCTGGGCGGGACGGCGGTCGGCACCGGGTTGAATGCGCATCCGGAGTTTGCCGAGCGCGTGGCCAATGAACTGTCGCGTCTGACGACGCTGCCATTCGTTACCGCGCCGAATAAGTTCGAAGCGCTGGCCTGCAACGATGCACTGGTGCACGCGCACGGCGCACTGAAGACACTGGCGGCGTCGCTGATGAAGATCGCCAACGATATACGCTGGCTGGCATCTGGACCGCGTTGCGGTATCGGCGAATTGCAGATTCCGGAAAATGAGCCGGGTAGTTCGATCATGCCGGGGAAGGTCAATCCGACGCAATCGGAGGCCATGACGATGGCGTGCAGTCAGGTCATGGGCAACGATGTGGCGATCAATATGGGCGGGGCGCTGGGCAATTTCGAACTGAATGTGATGAAACCACTGATCATTCACAATTTTCTGCAGAGCGTGCGGCTTCTGGCCGATGCCATGGTGAGTTTCAACGACCATTGCGCGGTCGGCATCGAAGCCAATCTGGAACGGATCGATGCTCTGATGCACAACTCGCTGATGCTGGTGACGGCGCTCAACCCCCATATCGGTTACGACAAGGCGGCGGAAATTGCCAAGAAAGCGCATCGCGAAGGAACGACATTGAAGGCGGCTGCGCTGGCCAGCGGTCACGTGACGGCCGAGCAGTTCGATGCCTGGGTCGTTCCGGAAAAAATGGTCGGGCTGTAGTGTTTTGACATACCATTCCTGCACTTCTCGAATGTTCATGCATGTTGTCATTCATGGCTCCCTTACCACAACCCGCTGAACCTGCATCCCGGCGCGAGCGCTTTGCCTGGTGCATGTACGATTTTGCCAATTCGGGATTTACCACGGTCATTCTGACTGCCATTTTCAACGCTTACTTTGTCGGTGTGGTTGCAGGTGATAAAAGCAGCGGCGATGCCACCTGGTTGTGGACGTTGACCATGGCCACAGCCAATCTGCTGGTTTTACTGAGTGCGCCGTTGATCGGCGCACTCGCCGATTACACTGCCGCCAAGAAACGTTTTCTGCTGTGGACGACGTGCGGCTGCGTGACGTTTACCGGATTGCTGTATTTTGTCGGTCCCGGTGATATTGGATTGGCCATCCTGCTCGTCATTCTGGCTACATTCATGTTTGCCAGCGGCGAGAATCTGATTGCGGCCTTTCTGCCGGAAATCAGCACGCCCGAAACCATGGGGCGACTTTCTGGTTATGGCTGGGCGCTGGGCTATCTGGGAGGGCTGCTGACACTGGTGCTTTGCCTGATTTACGTTACACATGCCGAAAGTCAGGGGCTGGATGCCGCGCACTATGTGCCGGTAACCAATTTGATCGTGGCCGTATGCTTTGCCATTGCCGCGCTGCCGACATTGCTGTGGCTGCAGGAGCGGGCAAGGTCATCGAACACACTGCCGCCCGGGGCTTTGCTGATTGCGGGGTGGCAGCGATTGCGGGCAACATGGCAACACGCGAGAGTTCACGCCAATCTGTTCCGTTTTCTGATGTCGCTGACCAGTTACTACGCCGGCATCCATATCGTTATCGTTCTCGCAGCCGTTTATGCGCAGGAGGTGATGGGATTCAAAACTCAGGATACGATCATCCTGATCATGGTGGTCAATATTACGGCGGCCATCGGCGCTTTTCTGTTTGGTCATCTGCAGGACTACATCGGCTCCCGACTCTGCATTGCGCTGACGCTGGTGCTCTGGATTGCTGCCATCATCTGCGCTTATTTTGCCGTGGAGGAAAGCTTATTCTGGATCGCTGCCAATTTGATTGGCTTTGCACTTGGCGGCGCCCAATCGGCAGGCCGGGCGTTCGTTGGACAACTCACACCAGCTGGTCATCAGGGTGAATTTTTCGGATTATGGGGACTGGCCACAAAATTCGCAGCGATTATCGGGCCGCTAACTTACGGAGGGATGGTTTATGTCTTCGCTGGAGACCACAGAACTGCCTTACTCAGCACATTATTTTTCTTTCTGGTTGGCTTGATGCTCTTGTTTACCGTCAGAGAATCACGCACACGCCATAAAACCTGATCGTTTTTACTCGAAACTTGGCTTTGACGTGAATTAAGAAGAAATTTATTTAAAATACCCTTTTATATGCGATTACGAGGTGTATTCTATTGCATGTTTTTCCGAGTATTTGGATAATCACCCCCCATCCACATTTCCTTTTTTCCTTATCAACAAAATAAAAATAACCCGTCATTATACCTTCACCTGTCATATTAACATCTGATAACACCAATCACGCAGCCACGTGACTTGGTTTATGAGGAGGTAGATATACCCAAGATAGTATGTGCCAAGAATAAATGTCATGGTATTGATGATGTCCCGTAAGCTCCCCCGTCAATTTTAAATTGTTGTTTCAGATAGTCTAGTGAGGCAGAATTCAATTGCCGTTGACAAAGAACTCAATTAAACAATTTTGCAATATGAATCGACTTTCAATGTCATTTTATTTTGAAATGATCTATGTTTGGCTAGGCTTGTATCGTAAGAAACAATGCGTATGATGACATATAGACATTTCTTAATACAGGTGAAATCATGACGAATCCCAGTCTTCCAGCTGTTTTCTCCACTCCCGCCACTACAATTGATGAAGTTATTGAGCAATTAACTGCGATAGTTGAATGGTCTAAACAAAATAATTCTCGCATGGGTTATTTTGCTGCTCTATACCGTAAAGTCACGATTCAGGTAAAAGTGGGTATTCAACAGAACTATTTTGATGATGGTCCACGCATGGAACGTCTTGATGTCATTTTTGCCAATCGCTATATACATGCATTTTGTTTATATCAATCCGGACAGGCTCCAACCAAATCTTGGGTGTGTGGATTTGATAAAACCAATGACTGGTGGCCAATTGTTTTACAGCATTTATTATTGGGCATGAATGCACATATCAATCTAGATCTGGGTATCGCTGCAGCGGAAACTGTTTCACCAGATGAACTGCAAGATCTTAAAAGCGATTTCGAAAAAATCAATCAAGTGCTTGCAAGTCTTGTAGGAGGTGTACAAGCTGAATTAGCCGAGATCTGGCCAATCTTGGGGTTCTTCAACCGCTATTTGGGTAGTGTAGAAACTGCCATTATTAATTTCAGTATGGAGAAAGCGCGTAATGCTGCTTGGTCATTTGCGAAAAATTTATCCCCTCTATCACCTGAGCAACGTATGCATGCAATCGCATATAAAGATAATGAAATGGCACTCTTCTCACGTGTAATTTCCCATCCAGGTTTTTATGGTTCGTTAATTCTAGGCATAATACGCTTGGGAGAGAGTGGCGATATCCTACAAAACATTGAAATTCTGGAATAGTATTTCAAATATGGGTTAAATCTCATAAAGGTACATAATGTGCTACTGGAAAAGTACTAATTTTTTGAATTTTAATTAGGAAAAACCTATTCCTCTCTACCCAATATTAAAAAAAACAGAATGTGTCTTTTAGAGGGCAATCCCACTTTCATTCTGCACTAATCATTACATAAACAAGCGGGCGTTCAGGTTTGCCATTGCATTTTTCGACAGTGGCCGTGACATGATTAGTCTGAAGCCAGCGATGCAATGTAGCTCTGAATGCCCGATTGACGTAGCCGATTTTTTGGCCGTGGCAAATCACTTGTAAGGCATCCTGATCGACAGAGTTGTCAGGCTCAATCTCGAAATTGACCGTATCCCCTTTATGAATCGCTTGCATATCCCTAAATACATGACGC
>JAAEXZ010000035.1 GCA_017879645.1 Nitrosomonas sp. | reverse complement strand
TTTTTCCCTAACAGCAGAGCTGCTTTATTGGCTGGTATGTCAATACTAAAACATTGAATTATTTTTTTAACTGAATAATTACTTAATTTGCTATTTCTTAACATCTTTCCAGACTAACAGATTATCTCTGCTAGTCTAGAGCCTTGTTTGAAGTGATTCAGCAACATCGTCTCCTGTGTCGAAGGTTTAATCCGCATTAATCGATACACTGTATCGACTGCTTCATTGCTTCTGTATATCCGTGCTTTGCATGGTTATCTGTTTGATCACCGCACCATTCCAAATGGGTGCCGTTGTTGAACTTAAACGCATCCAATTCATGGTTTAAAACATTCCTTTAAGGTTGCTCGAATGATGCAAATAATTCTTGAACAAGGTTCTCAATCTTGAGAAATTCAGTCTTGTACCGATTTAAAAATTCCACGTATAACGCTAAGTTTTTATAATTCGAATACATCTGACACGACGGAGAGTAACCCTCAGTAGGTTCTTCTTTATCGCAGCGCATGTAGATAACACCTTCTTGATAGAAATATTTATCACTATCTCCTACACGTCCTTCAAACTTAATAACATCGTTACTACCAAATTCCTCTTGAACAATGCCACCACCAGGATCTTTTTGATAAGCAAGAAAAAGAGGGCTATGTTTTTTACCATTCAGCGGTGGTGATTCTCTATCTACGCGAATGCTGATTGTTAGTTTATTGCCGCGCCCCGGTTTGTCATTCGAACGATCTACAGGCTTCATGTCGGGATAGGTCGCATAAACATAAAAATAATTACCATCTCGATAAACTTTCTTGAACTTCGTATTTGATATACCGGATTGTTTTTCTGAAAACTCTCGCATGAGCAACACGTCGTACAAATACTCCACCGGCACTTTGAAGTGGTGTTTCTCTTCTTGTCCCAGTACTACAATCACCGAATCATCCGGCAGCTCGTGACGTTCAACGCGATCATCCAGGATAAACGTGTTGACCAGCCAAGTGGTCGTGACGATAAAAACAATCCAGCGCACGAAATATTGTTTGAGGTGATTCAGCAACATCATCTCCTGTGTCGAAGGTTTAATGCGCATCCAATGGAACCCAGTGAGACATACCGCCCAGTCTCAAGCTCGTAATATCTGAAGTTTAGGATAGTAATCTGAATCAATCAGGGTATAAACTGCTTCCCCGGGAATCGAAAAAAAACCATTCCAATGCCTTAGTGAAGATGATCTTCGTTAGGAGGGATAGGCACTGGAATGGGGAGGGTCAAGAACACAACTGATGAGAAAGAATGGCTCCGATAAATTTGGCTCTCATGTCACCACAGCAAAATTGCACAGCATCAAGTCAGAACAGCAGAAATCCAGACACATCACAAATCTGTTCAACCGAGTGTCATACGACACTTGACTGAGGCACATTATCCAAGCAATAAAGTTGAAATGGAATGTGTCAAATTGTCGCATCCAGATGATTCTTATCGATGAAAACTACTCCATCCGTTTCCTAGCCTCGATTCTGACGACATCAATGTACCCCCTGCCACACCGGTAAAGCTGGGGGCTGTGACAAAATGTCACATGGTTTCCACCCGACCTCGCCAGTACAATACAGGCATGCTCAACGATGCTTTAGTCACTTATTTACATAGAAAAAATGGATGCGGTTAGTTCACGTCGTTTTTTGGATAACGTTTTTCCCGGTTCTGTCAGCCTGTAATTTGCTGCCACAGCGGCATATCGAAGAAGTAGGTGCGTCCGTTCCCGATACCTGGAGTGCACTTAACTCCTACAGTCAAGCCATTCCGGAACAATGGGTCGATACTTTTGGCGATGCCCAGCTCAGCAGGCTGGTCAGAAACGCACTCGATAACAATTTTGAACTGAAGGCAGCATCAGCCCGAGTCGATGCCGCTGTCGCACAAGCACGCATTGAAGGATCGGGGCGCCTGCCGCAAGTGTTCTTTTCAGCCGATCATCAGCAGGTACAAATTCGCGATGCCGGGTTTGGGTCTGCCCGATTTGGTGTTTTTGAGGCACTGTTCGGATTAACCTGGGAAATCGATGTGTGGGGGCGCATCCGCGATTCCCAGCACGCTTCGATAGTGGAAGCCGATGCCACCCATACCGATTTCTACGGCGCCCAGCTTTCACTGGCAGCACGAGTCGCACAAAGCTACTTTGAACTGACCGAAGCCAAACTCCTTGCTAGCGTCATAGAGCAATCCATTCAGGATCGCACGGTGATTGCCAATCTGGTACGTGGACGTTTCCAGCGCGGACTGGTGCGCGGACTGGATCTGCGTCTGGCATTGACCGATCTGGCCAACGCCGAAGCACAACTGCAATCGACGCGCAACAAAATCCAGAAAGTCACCCGTCGGCTCGAGATACTCATGGGACGTTATCCTGCCGGAAACGAAATCGTGCCCACCGCGTTGCCCCGACTTTCCAGCACGATTCCAGCCGGACTGCCCGCCGAATTACTGGGTCGCAGACCCGATTTGGTGGCTGCGTTCAGTCGCCTGAAAGCAGCGGACCTGAGAACGGCCAGTGCCCAAAAACTGCTGCTGCCACGCCTGACTCTGACAGCCGCTGGCGGCACCCGCAGCCCGGATCTGACCGAACTCATCGACCCCCGGTCCGTTGCCTGGAATGTATTTTCCGGCATGATCCAGCCCGTATTCACCGGCGGTCGCATCCTGGGCGAAATTTCGCGCAATCAGGCTCAGGCGGAAGCCGCACTGAACCATTACAAGGACACTGCGCTTAATGCCTTCCGCGAAGTCGAACAAGCCCTGTCCACCGAAGCATTATTGACGCAGCAGGAAAGTTATCTGGAAAATGCAGTCGAACAAACCGAATCCAGTCAGAAACTGGCCGTGTATTCCTACCGCAACGGTCTGATCGAGATTCTCACCCTGCTCGACAGCTATCGCAGCACACTCAATGCCCAAACCGCCCATCTGGCCGTCACTCGCCAGTTACTGAGCAACCGCATCAACTTGTATCTGGCTCTGGGCGGACATGTGTAAATCAGTGCATCTGTCGACACAGGATCAATCCTCGAATGGGATGCCGCAATGAGCATCCGCAAACAGTTACTGATTGCGCTGGCACTCGCACTGAGCGGCGGACTATTGGCCGTCGTGATCGTGCTGTTCCCTCCCAGTGTGGATCAGCAGGAACCACCCAGCCCCCCCCCCAAGGTGCAGGTTGCCACAGTAAGCTTGCAGTCCGTTCCCCTATCGGTGCGCTCGCAGGGACGGGTGATGGCCAAGACCGAAATCGATCTGGTCAGCGGCGTATCAGGCAACATCGTCAAGATTTCACCGGCTTTTGTCAGTGGCGGCTTCTTCAAGCGGGGCGATCTGCTGGTTTCGATCGATCCAGCCGAATACGATCTTCGTGTTGCGCAGGCCCAGGCCAGAATGACCGAGGCGCAATACCAGCTCGTTCGCGAAAAAGCGGAAGCGGATCAGGCCAAAGATGAGTGGCAATACCTCGGCCAGGGAGAACCCAACCCCCTCAGTCTGAGAATTCCGCAACTCAAGGAAAAACAGGCCAAACTGGCTGCCGAGCAGGAAGAACTGAAGAATGCCCGTCTGTTACGGCAGCGCACCGACATCCGCGCTCCCTTCAATGGCCGTTTGCGCACCGCGGCAGCCGGAATGGGTCAATACATCGACAACGGTTCGATTCTGGGCAGAATCTACAGCAGCGATCTCGCGGAAGTACGTCTGCCGGTCAGCGCCGACGATCTGGCGCTGATCGACTTCACCGATGTGCCCGGTGGTCAGCCAGTTTCCTCATCCCCAGCAGTGCAATTCACCGCCCAATACCAGGGTAAACTACAGAAATGGGCAGCCTATATCGTGCGTAGCGAAGGCGTCATCGATCCGGAAACCGGCATGATCATCCTGATCGCCCAGATCACTGATCCACTCGGACTGAAAACCGACAAGACAGCATCAACGAATACGCCATCATCCCCGACCTTGCCGATCGGTCTGTATGTGGAGGCCGTCATAGCAGGCCGCACATTCGACCAGGTCGTTACCCTGCCGGCCAGCGCGCTCCATAAGGAACACCAGGTTGTCGTCGTGGAACCGGACCATCGATTGAGCTTTCGCAGCGTCGATGTGCTACGGAGGGAACAGGAAAACATCATCATCCGCTCCGGATTGACCGCGGGCGAACGTGTGATGGTTTCCGGCTTGCACCACCCGATTGCCGGTCTTACCGTGACGCCAATCGAGATCTCCCCATGAAACTGGTCATCTGGTTTGCCAGAAATCCCATTGCGGCAAACTTGCTCATGCTGCTGATCATCGCAGGTGGAGCGCTTGGACTGTATCAGGCGAAGCGTTACACGTTCCCCCCTGAACCCCAGAACCTGCTGCAAATCACCGCAGCTTATCCCAGCGCCGGCCCGAGCGAAGTCGAGCGGGCATTGTGCATTCCCATCGAAGAAGCCATTCAGGAACTGGAAGGCATCAAGTCGATCCAGTCGGTTGCGCAGCAAGCACAATGCGAAATCACCGTCGAAATCGATGCGTCCCGCGATACGGCCCATTTTCAGGCTCAGATCAAAGCCCGGATCGACAGCATCAAAACCTTGCCCAAAGAAATCGAAAAACTCAACATCCAGGAACTGAAAACCGGCACACCTGCGGTCATCGTCGTTATCCGCGGCACAGCCGACATGCTGACGCTGCAACACCAGCGTGATCAATTGAAATCACTGTTGAGCCGACACCCGGATATCGGGGCAATGACGGCCTGGCCACAATATACACACGAGATTGCCATCGAAATCACCGAAGCAAAATTGCGTCAGTATGGTTTGAGTTTCGATGAAGTTGCCGCATCGATCAACAGTACGTCGCGCACGATTCCGGCGGGTGAAATCAAGAAGAGGGACGGCAAGTTATTGCTGCGCAGTGTGGGACAAGCCATGACTGTCGCCGATTTTTCCGCAATCGAACTGCGCCCTGCCCACGATGGCCGACATGTGCGACTCGGCGACATAGCCAGGATCCATGAAACGATTCACGAACAGGATCTGAAGGTTCGGGTCGATGGCATACCGGCAACCGAAATCTTTGTCATGCCCAAGCATCAGATCAACACCACGGTTGCGGCAGTGCATCAGGTCATTGAGACATTTCGCCCCGGATTACCCGATGGCGTCGAGATCGCCACCTGGGATGACTGGTCGAAATATTACGACCGTTACATGTCCATGCTCATCGAGGACGCCTTGTCGGGTTTCCTGCTGGTATTCATCGTGTTGCTGTTCACGATGCGATTCCATCTGGCACTCTGGGTAAGTTGCGGCATTGTCATTTCCCTGTTCGGTGCGCTATGGATGATGCCGATATTGGACATTTCGCTGAACACTTACTCCATTGCCGCCCTGATCCTGGTACTGGGTGTATTGGCCGATGACGCCATCATCGTTGGCGAAAACATCTACACCTATCAGCAACGGGGGCACTCCGCCATATCGGCAGCAATCGACGGTACCCTGGAAGTCATGCCGCTGGTGATCATGATGGTGCTATCCGCGATGATCGCATTCGTCCCGGGGCTGTTCTTACCCGGACTCAGCGGCCAGCTCATGTTCAACATTTCCATGGTGATCATCCTGACGCTGATATTTTCCATGATGGAAGCACTACTGATCCTGCCATCCCATCTGGCCGTGGAACATCAGACACCAGCACCATCGCAAAATAGGGCAGCCAGAATCATCGGCTACATGCAGGATCAGGTCGAATCCGGGATGCACTGGCTCATCAACCGGGTCTATGTTCCGCTGCTGGTTACTGCGTTGCGATTCCGCTACATCACGTTGACCCTGTTCTGTATCGCGCTGGTACTGTTTGCCGCTCTGGCGCAATCGGGGCGGATTCCCAGCGTCATCGATCCCGAAGTCAGTGAATATTACTTGCTGGCCCAAATCGAGTATCCCCCGGGCACACCGTTTGAAACCGTCGATTTTCAGGTCCGGCGCCTGGAAGACATCGCCCGGCAAATGCAGGCGGAACTGGATGATGAGCTCGGCCTGCAACGTACCAGCGATGGCACTGCAAGCAGTTTCCAGCACATCATTACCATTCTGGATGAAAATCAGGGCATGGTGGATATCGAAATCGCCATCGATGAGCGTGTGCGATCGCACATGACCGAAATCAAAAAACAATGGCAGGAACGTTTTGGCGAAGTACCTGCTGGCGCCACACTCTCGTTTCAAACCTTCTGGCCGAGAAATCTCGGCATGCCCTCGTCGCAATCCGGCAAAGCCATCGAATTGCAACTGATCGCTGCCGACCCGGCCGTACAAACGACCGCCGGTGAAATCCTCAAAAACCGGCTGGCTGCATATGTGGGCGTGCACAGCGTGACTGGATCGATGCAGATCGGCAAACCCGAATTGCACCTCAAATTGAAACCCGAGGCAAAATTCCATGGACTCACGCTGCAAAGCCTGGGTGAACAAGTCCGCAGTGCTTTTTTCGGACTGGAAGTACAACGTTTCTTCAAGAACAAGGAAGAAGTCCGGGTAATGCTGCGCCTGCCTGCGACAAACCGGCGTTCGCTGGACAATCTCGATTACATGCCCATCCTGTTACCCAATGGCAGCTTCGTTCCGTTCATGACCGTGGCCGAAGTCGACCACACCCCGGGGTTCGCAAGCATTACCCGGCACAACAGAGAGCGCATTCAACTGATCAGTGCCGAAGTCTACAAGGGCGAAGCCAGTGTCGAGAATCTGCTTACCGACCTGCACACCACCGTCATTCCCGAACTGGAAGCGCGTTTTCCCGGATTAAGAATCGAACCAGGTCAGAACAGGCAAAAACAGGAACAGGCCATGTCCGTATTGTGGGGCTATGGCACATTGGCCGCGCTGGCCATTTATGCACTGCTGGCGATTCCGCTGCGATCCTACACGCAGCCGATACTGATCATGCTCGCGATCCCATTCGGGTTCATCGGTGCAGTACTGGGACATCTTCTGTTGAACATCCCCTTGAGTCTGGAATCCTACGTTGCCTTGTTCGCCGTTGGCGGCATCGTCATCAACGACAGCCTCATCCTGGTCGCCAGGATCAACGCCACACTCGACCGGAATGCCCCGCTATTCCATGCCATTATCCTGTCGGGCAAAGCACGCTTCCGTGCCATATTCCTGACCACGGTCACCACCTGTGTCGGTCTGCTGCCCCTGATGAGCGAGCAAAGCCCGCATGCGCAAAAAATGCTGCCGATGGCCACCACGCTGGCTTTTGGCGTGCTGTTTGCAACCCTGATCACCTTGCTGCTGATACCCGTTGCCTGCGCGATTCTGAAGGAAGTAGCGTACTGGCAATCGTCTCGCTAGTCTCTTCCAATTGATGCCCGGATGCGCAAATATTCAACTCGGTCTTTCATCGCTGCGACAATCTGTCACACGTGACAATATGTCACATTGATTCCTTTAGAAATATCATACAACATGCTGTTTGGAATCGATTTTTAAACAAATTGCGTGAACATTTCACATATCGGTTTCATGTGGATGTCAATCAGAATACCGCGAATAATTTATTCCAAAATTTTCTCGAATTTCATTCAATTCAGAGCACTGACCACTGACTGACCAGGACAATCGGACAGGCACGATGGGCCATTTGCGCGCCTGGATCGAATTGGCATGTCCACTATTTTAAGTATGAATCGCCATTATCAAAGGAAAAAAGATGAAAAAAACAACACTATTCAAACTCGTCGCCGGCAGCGCCACGGCCCTGCTGGCCATAAGTGTCCATGCCCACATGTTCACCAACTTCCCCACCTACGATCGGGGCGGACTGTATGAAGAAAGCAAAAAGGCTGAATGGCCGTATTATGTGGATGGCGCTTTTGGTCCGGTGCGCTTCAACGTGCAGCATGCGTGCAGCCATAACGAAGGGGATCCCGTTTCGACGCGACAAGTCATCATGGTCCTGCCCACCGGAACGACCGTGAAAAAGGTCAATACCAAATTGCCTGCACCCTGGGAATATCCTAACTTCGACCCACCGTATCAGGAAGTGGAAAATGCTTCGCCCGATGCCGCAGGCTTCGACTGGGCGTTGCAGTTCATCAAGCCCCATGCTCACGCTGCGTTCAATCGTGTCTATCCGATACAGGGAAAATCGGCAACCGGTGAAACCATACCGCGGGCACTGGCGTGGGTAGGCGATCATCCCAACGATAACGACGCCGATCTCACCTCTACCATGTTTTTCCCCGAAATCCCCGAATCATCGTGCGTCAAGGAAGTACAGTACTTCTTCCCGACGGCACAGTTCTGCAGCACCCGTGGTCAACCCAACACCGTCACCGGATGGCTACTGGGCGTCACCAATAACTGGACCAAGGATCGCCTGGGCGAAACCCAGGTTCAATGGGCACCAACCGTCAGTATCATGCGCGATCTGGAAAAGAAACCCCTGCCCAGCAGTTGCGGTAGCGGCGAGATTCTCGGCATTTATCCTTCCAGGGAAGATATCGATCAGTACCTGAAACCGGTTTCGGCAACCAAAAAAGACGGAACGGTCAAACAGCAAAGTATCGAATGGTGGCTCAAACAGCGCCACAAAAACGGCAACGATGATTAATTCGGACGAACAACCCGTTCGTTGACGAACAAGTCAAAACAACAGGCCGGTCATGATTCAAATCGATCAGACCAGCCTGTTCTCTTGTCAAGGATCAAGAGAATGTGACGATTAACCGCCGGCAGTACTATGCCCAAACAGGACGTAAGCGGTTCCGGAATTGAATACCGCGCCATCACCAAAAGGGGCACCGATGATCAGATCATCGAATCCATCGTCATTGATGTCGCCCGCACTGTTTACCGCACGCCCCAGACCATCGGTCTCTGCAACACCATTGATGATTAACCCGGCACTCGCACCCAGTTCGGCCAGACTGATCGAGGCTTCGAATCCCGATGCCTTACCAAACAGTACATAACAGGCCCCGGAATCGACGCCATGGGCATCGGCACCATAGGAACCGATAATGACATCGTCAAAACCATCGCCATTGAAATCCCCTGCCGAACTGACGAATTTACCCGCATAGTCTCCGGCAGCTCCGCCAGCCAGAGTAAAACCATTGGTACCATCCAGATCCGATAGATTCAGTGTGGCATCGAATCCCGAGGCCTTGCCAAATACGACATAACCGGCACCGGTATCCTCGCCGTTGGCGGTATCGGCATAGGGTGCGCCAATGATGATATCGGCAAAACCATCGCCGTTGACATCTCCGGCGACACTGATCGAGTAACCCGATTGATCACCTTCTGTTGCGCCATCGATCCGGAATCCATTACTGCCATCCAGTCCGGACAAATCGACAGTCGCACCAAAACCCGATCCCTTGCCAAAAACCACATAGCTGGAACCCGAAGCGTCGCCGTTGGCACTGGCATAGTAGGCGCCAAAAACCACATCGTCGAATCCATCGCCGTTGATATCCCCTGCACCCACACCATTCGCCAGGAACTCACCCTCGGCCAGGCCATCGACGCGGAATCCGCTCGTGCCATCCAGACTCGACGAATCCAGTGTGGCGGTAAAACCCGAGGCCTTGCCAAATACGACAAAGCCGCTGCCTTTGTTGATGCCCTCCAGATCGGAATTGGGAGCACCGACAACCATGTCATCGAATCCGTCCCCGTTGACATCCCCATGCGCCAGCGACCAACCGGTCAAGCTTTCCACCGTACCATTGAGGCGAAAACCATTGCTGCCATCCAGACTGGATAAATCCATGGTGGCAGTAAAACCCGAGGCCTTACCGAATACGACGTAGGTATAACCGGTATCATTTGCAGGAACATCCGAAATCGGTGCGCCGATCAGCAGATCATCAAAACCATCCTTGTTGATATCGCCGGCGCTGCTCACGGCATTACCGGCTGCATCGCCTCCTGCCACACCATTCAGCCGGAAACCATTGCTACCGTTCAGGCCGGATAAAAGCAACGTGGCATCGAAACCCGAAGCTTTGCCGAATACGACAAAACTCGAGCCGGAATAAAGCGAGTCGAAATTATGAGGTGCACCTACGATGAAATCATCAAAACCGTCGCCATTGATATCGCCGACACCACTGGCGGCAAAACCGGTGTTATCGCTACCGAGCACACCGTCGATGCGAAAACCATTAGTGCCATTCAGGCTGGCAAGATCAATCCCTTCGCCGCTCAATGAATTGTCGATGGTAGCCTTGGCTGCTGCCACAGTAGCGACATCCGCAGTCACACTGCTGAGGAGCTGCTGCAACGTGGCAAGACTGGTTGACGATCCCGATTTGTCGATCGAATAATAACGCGACACTTCGATCCGGTTGTCGAACCGGGAAGCCGCATCACCCCACACCGGATTATCGTGACCGATACCATCCAGTGCCTGCATGGCCCAGACAACCATGGACCCGAAGGTTTGTCCGGAAGTAATCTGCGAGATCATGTAATTGACCGCATCGGCTTTGTCCTCCGCAGTAACGGTATCACCGACAAGATTATCGACAATCTTTCCTGCATTATCGGAGTGATACTTTAACGCGGCCTCTCCCCAATTTTCATCGGTAGTCGGAAACGATCCCAGAATACCGGTCACTTCCGCGATGATGTCGCCTTGAGTCGCACCACCTGTCATTCTCTCGACAATATAATCGGTGGCTATCGTTTTATTTTCCGCAGAGGCTTGATCACCTACCAGATCTTCGACCAAGGCTTCGGCAAATGCTTGCGGTGTCAGATCGGCTGCATAGTCCTTGCCCAGAAACAAGGTATTCCCGGTCAGGGATTGAGCTATTGCTTCCAGCGACTGTCCGGCTGCGAGTTGTCCACCCAGTGCATCCAGATACACGGCACCGGGTGTTGCGTTAAACATGGCCTGGGCCAGTTGCAAAACGGCTGTTTGTTGTTCGGTTGTTAGTACTGCCATAATGATTTCCTTAAGACTGTCATCGATATTGGGATTGGTTTAGGGTTGTGGCCAAACCTGCGTACCGTTGTGAATAATGGGCATATCGCGATTGATTTGCGTAGCCGATGGCTTGACCGATATCTGCACACCGGCGCCACAGCTCTCCGGAAGAGGATTGGTGTCGAGGTTGCGCTTGAATGTGAAAAATACCGGGAAGTCATAAGCGTGTCCCCCAGGTGTACCGTCATAGTTGGAGCCTACCGCCGGTGTCCAGAAATTGACTGTGGCTTCTTCACTCACCTGACTCAATGGCGTTATCTTGCAAATATCCGCCACAGCAGCAGAAAAGCGCACACTGATGGCGCAGGAATCCGCCTGAAACAGAACGGCAGCGGTTTGGAACGGAATACGACCGAAGAGATGAGACGACAGGCTACGGCCACCGCCCGACCAAAATCCGACGGCATTACCCAGAGTATCTCTTTTGGAATCCTGCTCACTGAATAAAGAGCGGTCCTGATAGAAGCGGATCACGCCTCCCCAATTCTGCAAAAAACTATCCAGGGGATCGGTTGTGGGATTGCCGTTGATGGTGATGGTTGAATCGAGACCATCGGGAAAAACAACGCTGGTGCCGATCACCGATGTTTCCCCACAACCGTGGGTAATTACCAGATTATTTTCGGACTGCACACCCTCGAGGGCTTCCGGCGGCTGAATGACGGTATGACTCATGGCGTGCTGCGAAGCAATACCGGCCAGGAACGCCAACACAAAAAAACTGGGAACGACAAATGACTTCAACTGAATTGATTGCATAATGTTTCCTTGATAAGCGGAAGATTAATGAGTATCAGACGGGAAAATCGCTAATAGGCAAGCACTTGTAACACCTCAGTGCGTGTGTATCGAGTGTCTGTTTCGCTGATAGGAAAACATTATCGATCATGCTTTTTGAGTTCACAATGTGACAAATTGTCGCATCGATCCCTACATTTCCATGAAAATGGGCATGAGCAAACCGTCCTGAGAATCAACTTCTCTTGACTCCAGAATACAGATTCATACCCTCCGCATTCCGGTCGCAGAAACCGCACAGATCCAGTTGAATGAAAGATTGCTGTGTGAATCGGTATAGCGGAGAGCGGTGTAAGCTGACTACACGTACGGCTGGAACGAAAACCTAAGTACTATACTTTTCGCCCCGTTTGCACGGGATATCTGACCATTTTACAAAATGTAATCCGATCATTTTGGGCACAGCATTACACCCCGCCACCCTGGCTTGTGTCCTCCCCGGAACAGGGTCAACATTAAAAAAACTTGTCCACAATTCCTGTGAATAACTTTGTGAATAAAGACTGTACTTGAGCAAACAACTCAAGCATTTTTAATGATTTTGGTTGGATTGACTAATAATTTAACATCCTAATTCTGCGGCATTTTGCCATCTTGACATTTCAGAATTTATAACCCCTGTCATACACGCCGACACTGTGGATTATCTTTATCGCAAAACTGGCCAGACGTATGACATACGACGATTTTCCGCAAATTCATTCGATATTTCCGCAACCCGATCAGGCATCTGCAAAAAAGTGTTTTGCCATGGCAATGGCCATGGTCAAATCGCCCTGTGCGGAAATTTCTCCACCCTCGTAAGCTTCCATCAATGATACCTGCCCGGTACACAACCCCAGCAGAGCAGACTGGGTCAAGCTGATCGTGCAATCACTTTGTTCTTCCAGGCCCAGTTTGATCCGCGCTTCCTGCTGCAGGATTTCCGTGAAACAGCTCTGATGCGGATTGCCTTGTACGATAAATTGACATCGCCCAAGCAGCTTTTTACGGGATTCCTGCCGCTCCTCCAGTTTGCTCGTCAGATAGGCGTAAAATGAAAAACCCTCTTGTGGCGCTTCTCTTAGCTTCCCGCTTTCGCTTTTCTGCTCGACCACCACCGGATTGCTCATGCCATCTATCGCGGGAAAACCGAGGATCTGATGCAGCCGATTAACCTTTTCGATCAACTGTTGCGGAATCGAGGAAACTGGAATGTCGATTCCCGTACCCACTGAATCGGTATGAATCGACGATGAAAACTGAACTTTCAGATCACCGCTACCCTGATCATGCGGTTGGGAAAAGACATCGTGCAATAGGCTTTCATCCCAGGAAAGTTGCAGGAAATCGAATACCTCCGATAAGGTTCTCTTGGGTTCCCGAACCATATCTTCGTAGGTCAGGCGAAATACCAGTTCCGGATGATTAAGCTCGAATGCCAGAAGCTGCTCGGTTTTTTCAACCCAGCTTTCGACCATTGCGGCTACAAAATTGGTCGGCTCACGCGTGACATAGGATGCCAGTTCCGGCATGAATCCCAATGGACTAAATTTGATGCAGGAGTGCACGACATCGAGACAGTGGCGATACAAGCAAAGATAACGCGCATCCGGAAAAATTTTGACTAGCAGATCGCGTTGCTGCAAATTCATCGTGGTTTTATCGCACCACACCCGCTTTTTCTTACCGGAAGCATAGTTCTGCATCAATGCATCGATTATTTTTCGCGTTTCGCCTAACACAAATTTCTCGCAGACCTGTTCGGATTCGAATTGATGCAATTGCGCCACGGAAAAATGTATCGTCGTCGATAACGCTTCCGACAGCGTACCCAGATACAATTGCCCAGGACTACAAATATCTCCGTGCGAATCCAGGATATAACGCAACAAAGTCGAGCCCGAACGCTCGCTGGAAAAAATAAAAATCGGTGAATGCACCGATCGGGCCACAAATGGCAAATTTTCGTCGAGTCTCTGTTCTTTGCTGGGGTGTTCCCGGGTTTCCGAAGCCTTACTATCCGCTACCTGCATTTCAAGTTCCTTTCCAATAGAATTTGAATCACGATCCCATGACAACTCACTTTAAAACCTGCTGTTGCTCCATTTCGTCGCGGAACGCTCGTGGATGCCGGGCCGCCAGAGCCGCTGCATAATCGACGGGTGCGGCAAGCGACCACGCCTTGACATCCAGCCATTCCCGATTCTCGGATTCGACGTTGTACTCGTCGGCACGACCGAGAATGACCGACACATCTTTTAAATGTTCTGTAATGCCAACTCCCAGCGCCTTCATCACCGCTTCCTTGGCAACCCAGCGCCGGATGAAATCTTCATTGGTCGACAATCTCAACCGTTGCTCGGTAGACGTAAAAACATACTGACTCAGACTTTCGAAATCTACTGGGCGGCTACAATCCTCGATGTCGACCCCGATTTGCCCATGCACTGACAAGGCAATCAAGGCAAACCGGCCCGCATGCGACACATTGAATTCCAGATTTGTATCGCCCAGCAAATAGGGCTTTCCATACGGATTGGCCGAAAAACGGAGTTTGCCGGGTGAGCGCATCAATTTTTTGCCCAGAATGCTGCGCAATGTCGCCCGGGTCACAATGGAACGCAGTTGATCGGCGTGCCGGTGAAAACGCAGTGCTTGCGCACGCTCCTGTTCACTCAGCAGCAACAGATCTTCCCTGGAAATGGGAGCCTGCAAATTGAACCGGATCAGCCAGACTTCTATACCGTTTGGCACCGATGTAGGCAGCGATAACGATTCAATACTATGCACAATACACACAATAACTGTTCGTTATTAAGAAGAAATCATCAATGATTGGCATGATCGAATGCAGGCATCAACTGCAACCGGCTGGTCGTAACGTCACTCACGAAATGAATGGGCTGACCCTGCAACCAGAAAGCATACTGATCGCGATAATTCCTCGATAGCGGGTGTCCGGACTGTCCGCCCGGAATCTGTAGAATGCCGTCTTCCCAGTGCCCCGGAGAAACAACCAGACGTTCGGTTGCTCCCATAGTCTCGGCGTCGACACGCACACAAAAATCACAACCCGGCACCGCAGTGCGAGGCATGTCGAGCAGGAATCGCATGCCAGGCAAACCGCGGCTCAGGGTATGCATATAATCGCTGACATTGACCTTGGACCAGGTGAGTTCACTCAACGAATGCACCTGATGTTTCTCGATCAGCCCTGCGGCCACCTGCTCCAGAGTCGACACAATGAAGGAATCCCAGTCTGCATGGCCATTGCGCACCTGACTGAATAGCAGTTCCGGATTTTTTTCCTTGAGCAAAGCTTGCAAGGGCACATCCAGATGTCCCCAGTCATACACAAAAGCCGGATCGAATTGCAGGCAGTGGTAAAGGATGGGTTCCAAGAGTGCCCGGGCGAGCGCCACACGAAACTCAACCAGCAGCGCAAGGCCGGTGCTGTCCGGATTGGCATAACCGTCCCACTGCCGGATATGATCGCGCAACCGGACCAATTCCGGCCGTTCACCTGGCCATGCCTCGGATAAAGCTTCCAGCGCAATGTCGCGGTAAAACCCATACATTCCTGCCCGGGTGTCCAGTTGCAATGCAAACATAGCCTGTTCGCTGGCCACTGGCATGGCATGCAGGCGTTCGGCGATGCGTTGTGCGCGATAACCATTCGAATAGGCATGGCCCACGACGAACGAATAGTTTTGCTGCACGCTGCGATTGTTGGCGTTGACCACGATCCCTGCGGCGGGATCAACGACACGGGGATGCATCTGCGGTGGCACATACCCCAACCAACTGGCGAAACCATCCGCTCCGGACTGGCTGATCATGCCATCGAAACCCTGCCGCTGTGGCAATCGACCCATGGTAGTCCAGGCAACCCGTCCGGATGTATCGGCCAGGACGACATTCAATGGAGGCCCTCCCGTTGCATTGACGATGGGTATTCCGGCATCCAGATCGGGCGCGGTATACAGGTCGATGAGTTGCAGGTTGACCGCTTCGGGATCCAGTACAGACCAGCGCAAGGCTACCGGTTGCCCCAGCAGCGATTTGGGTGATACGGGTCCCCAGATCGTTGTCCTGACATCAAGGGTGTGATCCTGGCCATGCTTGACGGCTATGGTTTCCCGTCTGTTACCGAATGATTGCCATCCGGATGGCGTCAGATACTGATCCGCATGATCCGGATGCGAGTGCAGTTGCACCAGATCCAGAACATCGGCCATCAGCGCCGTCACACCCCAGGCCAGATACCGGGATGATCCGGCCACGAGCAGCGGCGTTCCCGGCAGGACGACCCCCGCCACATCACCCTCATTCCACTTGATCCGACATCGATACCAGATATTGGGAACGGAAATCGCGGTATGCATGTCATTGGCCAGAATGGCGCGACCATCCACTGTTCTGGAGCCGGCCACAGCCCAGGCGTTGGATGCGGCCGATGGCGGGCGAAAGCGAAGCAGGTTTACCGACTGTAATACCGCATTATCCTGATTCAGCAAGGCCAGCAGCGACTGCACCGGTATCGCCTGATTCCCATCCCGGTCTTCCTCCTCGCCCAGCACGGACTGGGTATGCGGATCCGTCAGTGGCGTCAGAAAACGATAGACATCGTCGGGCAAGGCTGCCTTCATGACCGTGAGCATGCGTTCTTCGTCTTCGGAATGACTTTGTTTCTGGAACATGCTCAACACGATGAGCAGGCTGTCTTCCACACGCCAGCGCTCAGGACGGTAATTGAGCAGCAAAAATTCAAACGGCGCAACCAGCAGACTGTCGATGACGCCATTGACCCCTTCGGTATAAGCCTCGAGTGCCGCACGCTGATTCTGTGGTAGTCGGACTGCTACTTCGCGGGCAACCTGTTCCAATCCCAGCACACGCTGTTCGACATCTACCGATAAAGCCGCTTCACCAAAGATCTCGGCGAGGCGTCCGGCACCGCCTCTGCGCAATATATCCATCTGAAACAGGCGATCACGTGCCGTAACATGGCCCAACGCGCGAAAACCGTCCAGACTGGATTCGGCTGTAATGGTCGGCACGCCGAACGGATCACGCGTCACAGCAACCGGACGGGTCAATCCCGGCACAAAAGCCTCGACCTCTTCATTCAGCGACATCCACAAACCGAAACCAATCAGCGCAACCACGAGCAGGAAGAATGCTGCCAGGAAGTAACTCAGCCCCCCCCAAATCGATCGGGATTTTTGGGAAACTGGCAAGGATGATCGATGATCGGCAGTCGACATGGTCATTAAAAGGGGTGCGGTGTGTGCAATTTGGACTCGACCACGTTTGCTTCCGGAACTGACGTGTCACTGCCGGGTGCAAGTACAATACCGGTATGCAGTGACAGTATCGGCAAGGCATCGGTCACTTTGCCGTTTTCCAGCCTGATACACCGATCGGCCAGATGAAAATACCGGTCATCGTGGGTGATCACCACCACGGTTTTGCCACGCGCCTTGAGGTCATTCAGCAGCGTTGTATAAAACAGGGCCTTGAAAACCGGATCCTGATCCGAAGCCCATTCATCGAAAACATAAAAGGGCCTGTCTTCCAGATAGGCAACAAGCAGCGCCAGCCGCTTGCGTTGCCCCTGTGACAATTCCAGAGTCGAGAATACCCCCTTGCTGACCGAAACCTTGTGATCCAACCTGAGTTGACCGAGGTAGGCCCTGATCTTGTCATCCTGCTGCTCCGCTGCTAAGCCGAGCAGATTTTCAAACAGATAGAAATCTGAAAATACGGTTGAAAAATGTTGACGGTAAAAATCCTGATCCTCGGCTGAAATGACCTTGTGATTCAGTCTGATCTGACCGCTTTCCGGCGGGTACAATCCCACCAGCAGCAATCCCAGCGTGGATTTACCGCTGCCGTTCCCTCCCACGATAAAAACCAGTTCCCCAGGATAAAAAACCAGATTCAGCGGACCCAGTCCAAAATCATGACTTTCACCTTCACGGCGATAGCGATGCGTGACCTCCACCAGCTCCAGAACGCCGGGGTCGGTCGGCAGGTGCTTGTCCTGGCTCCCGCTGGTGGTGTCAATCTGCTCACTGAGTTCGGTCTTCAATCGATCGATCTTGCCGAGTGCTACGCTGGCTCGGCCGAGTACCGGCAGTGCTGCAATCACCGCTGTTAATGGTGCCATCATGTACAAAATCGTCAGGGTGTAGCCGGTGACGATCTGCTCCGTCACACCTTCCCAGCGGCCTGTTCCAAAAAGGACAATACCAATCAGAAAATACAGCGTTGCCGTCCCCACTGTCGTGGCGACGATGAACAGGGTCATGGCCGTCATGTTGCTCTGGCGGCAGGCCTCTGCCGTGGGAAACAGCAGTTCGTTCAGAAACGCATCCTTACGTCTCTGGTTCAGCTTGATTTCCTTGATGCCGTATATGAGCCCACGAAAATGCGCGTACAACGTGTCATCGAGTTCACGCGCATGGCGCAGCGGGATCATGGCTTTCGCTGCAATCAGACGATAACCGATCACTCCGGTCAGAATCAGCACCACCACCACGATAAACAAATCCCAGGATAACCAGCACAGATAGGCCAGACACCCTACCACCCAGGAAACATGGATGAACAGGTGCGGGATTTCCTGGAAAGCTTCGACCAGAAAACCAATATCCTCGGTGAGATTGGCCATCAACCTGGCCGTGCCCAATTGCTGCAACAAACGCAAGGGTGCATCGATAATGCGGCGACTGAGTTCCATACGCAAATCGCGCGTCACAGTCAGACTCACCCGCATTACGATCAACACTGAAATCATGTGCGTAATCAGAACCAGCAAGCCAAATCCACCATACCATACCGGCGCATATTCAACATTCAACGTACTGACATGCAGCTCGGTATTGATCCATCCGATCAGCACTGCATTACCCAAACCGCCAAGAATGCCGGTCACCACACCCAGCATGATCCTGGCACGCGACTGCGACAGCAGATGCAAAACGATATCCATAGCCGTTCAGCCTTGTCCTTTAGTTTCGCCGATCATCGCGCGTTTCCATTCCGGGAGGGGTGCGGCAATATTCCCCCGCGTTGCAGATAGGCCAGATAGGCGGTGAACACCGTCCGATCAGCGGCAGGACAACCAATTCCACTTGCTGCCAAAGCCGCAACGGTTTTTTCCGTACGGTAACTGCTGTGATGAGTCTCGACGCGATCTTCGGCGAGATCTTCCTGAAACATGGACAGTAGCGGATACAAAGCATGCTCGTTGGATTGCTCGCAGCATTCGGCTATGGCTTCGCGCCATTGCCGGTAGGTCACGCGCGCGATCGGGTAACCGCAGGCGTCGATCCAGTCGATGATGGATTCACTGCTGACAGGCTCCTGGTTATAGTGAAAAGCCTGGCCAATCGATGGCGTCTGCCGCGACAGATGCACGATCGCCCGGCTGACATAATCCACCGGAACCACATCGAATGCCATCGACTCATGCGGCGCCATGCCCAGTTCGCAGCATCCCCGCATCAGTCGGCACAGGAAATTATCCGGATTCCAGGCACCCGTGCGGCTGTGTCCGGTCACCGTGGACGGACGATGCACGGTGACCGGCAAGCCGCGACTCGCCGCTTCCCAGACCATTCGTTCCGCTACCCACTTGGTTTGACTGTAACCGTCATCCTGGTCAAAATCAGGCTCGGGATTATCGTCTTCGGCAAAACCACCGCTACTGGGTACGGGCGGTTCACCGCCAAAAACCGACAAGGTCGAAATATAGTGCACCGGTTTGGTCTTGTACTGGCAAGCCAGTCGCAACACGGTTTCCGTTCCCGTCACATTGGCTGCCTTGAGTACGGTGTACGGTTGCAGAAAGCTGACCAGGGCGCCATTGTGATAAATCCAGTCCACTTCACGTGCCAACTGCTCGAATCGTTCGACCGACAGGCCGAACCGCTCAGCAGACAGATCGCCACACACAGGCACGACCCGTTGCAGCAAAGCCGTATCGGCCAGTTCATATTGTACAAAGGCACGATGCAGCTTATCCAGCGCGTGCTCATCCGATTCAGCGCGAATGAGACAAATCACCCGGGCCGTTGTCTGTTGCAGTAACTCATACAGCAGAAACACCCCCAGAAAACCGGTAGCGCCAGTCAGCAATAGTGTTTCCGGATGCCGGCAATACCAGTCGGGAGCGCTAGCCAGTTGAATCGTGGGATCCAGTCTGGCTTCGTGTATCAGGTCAGCGCGCTGCGGCAACCATTCAGCATCGGCAGATCCACCACAATCGACCAGGGCCGCCAGTTGCACAACGGTCGGGTGGTTGAAAAATTGTTGCACGGTCAATCGTACCTGGCAGCGTTTATCGATTTCGGTGATGACCTGCATGCACAGCATGGAATGGCCGCCCAGTTCAAAAAAATTGTCGTGCACGCCTACGCCCGCCATTCCCAGTGCTTGGGACCAGATTGCCGCGAGCAACCGTTCCGTTTCACTGTGCGGAGCCGCTTGTTCTGTCGTTGCAGGTAAAGCGTCTTTCATCCGCAGGGCTTGATGATCGATCTTGCCATTGGGAGTCAGTGGAAACTGATCCAGAAAAACCACAGCAGCCGGCACCATGTACGCCGGCAAAACTGCTCCAAGTCGGCTTCGGACACTTTGACCGCCGGCGATGCCTTGTTCCTGATGATCCGAACTGGGAAGGCAGTATGCAATCACCCAGTGATCGCCCGCACCGGATTGCTGTACCAGCACCACGGCATCCCGAATTTCCGCCATACGCCGTAACTCAGCCTCGATTTCTCCAAGCTCGATGCGATAACCTCGGATTTTGACCTGGTGATCCACCCGTCCCAGAAATTCGATATTGCCGTCTGTCTGCACGCGCACCAGATCCCCGGTCCGGTACAATCGGCTACCGTCGGTTTTGAATAAATGGGGAATGAACCGCTCGGCCGTCCAATCCGGGTGATGCAGATAGCCCCGCGCCAGACCGGCACCACCAATATACAGTTGCCCCGTAACGCCCACTGGAACCGGATGCAACCACGGATCGAGTACGAAAATCTCGGTATGACCGGCCGGGCGGCCGATCGGAACCACCTTGCTCTTGCTCTCGTGCAATAACGCCGCGCTGGCCCAGACCGTTCCCTCGGTGGGTCCATATTCATTGAAAAGCATTGCATGCGACAGCTTACGATAATGATAGGCAACCAGCTCCGGCGGGCAGGATTCCCCAGCAACGATGACGGTACGCAGCGACCCAAACGAGTTGGGCGAGCTGGCATGCCGTTGCAGCAGCAAGGGATAAAACGTCGGCAGACACAGCAGATGCGTAACCTGTTGGCTTGCAATCAAAGCAACCAATTGTTCCGATTCCAGAATCTGGTCCTCTCGTGGCAGGCACAAACTGCCTCCCTGACTCAGCGTCCAGAAAATACCGGCGACCGAGCTATCGAACGCATACGAGGACAGCAGCAGGAAACACTGCACAGGCGTTTCGTAATGATGCCACCGCGCCAGGGTGGAGCACAGCACATTGCGATGCGAAATAACCACACCCTTTGGCTTCCCGGTCGACCCCGAGGTATAGATGATATAGGCAGCATGCTGCGGTGACGTGACCGTAACCGGATTGCTGACCGGCTGTTCGGCAATCAACGGACTATCGCGATCCAGGCAAACAAACCGCAGGTCACCCGATGCGATCGAGTCGAGTAGCGACACCTGCGTCAACAGCACTGCCGGCGCTGCATCCTGTAACAAAAAAGCCTTGCGCTCCCCGGGATAACCCGGATCGATCGGCACATAAGCACCACCGGCTTTCAGTATTCCCAGAATGCCGATGATCATTTCCGGGCCGCGCTCGACACATAATCCGACCGCCGATTCCGGAACCACGCCCAGTTTCCTGAGGTAATGCGCCAACTGATTGCTGCTCTCGTTCAACTGGGTATACGTGAGTTGCCGATCGCCAAACCGGATTGCGATCGCATCCGGATTCGCCTCGACCTGCTGCTCGAATAATTCATGTACGCCCTGCTGCACCGGAAAAACTGCTTCGCTACGATTCCATACCACGGTCGATTGATGAAATTCCGCTGACGACAACATCGGCAGTGCGTGCACGCACCGATCAGGATCATCGGCCACGGCTGTCAGTACATGCCGGCAATGTTCAGCCAGACGTTGAATCCGGCTTTCGGCAAACAAGCTGGTACGATAGGCGATCAACCCGTTCAGTTGGCCATCATGTTCACTGCAATGTATGGTCAGATCGAACTGTGTGGCATGGAGATCCACTTCCAGCGCAGCGATATGCAAATCGGGCAGGGTAATCTGCTGTGCATCGGATGTCGCGTCCAGGTCCAGACTCACTTGGAATACCGGATTGCGCGATGTGTCACGTGGCAGTTTGAGATCCTGAACCAATCGGTCAAACGGTAAATCCTGATGATCGTAGGCTTCCTGCACCACCTTGCCCGTTCTTTTCAGCAGCTCGAGTAAACTGGGATTGCCGGTCAAATCCAGGCGCAACGGTAATGCATTGACAAAGAATCCGATCAGATTCTCGACTTCGGCACGGTCCCGGTTAGCCACCACGGTACCGGTCATGATGTCCGTCTGTCCGGTATAGCGCTGCAACACGATCGCCAGTGCCGTCAGTAACGTCGTAAAAAGCGTCACACCTGCACGTAGGCTTAACGCTTTCAGCTTGTGGGTTTCTGCTTCGGACAATGAAAACCGCACATGCGCCCCATGATCATCGGATGTATCCGAACGGAGATAATCGGTTGGAAATTCCAGCACCGGCGCATCGTTCAACTGCTTGCGCCAGTATGCAAGTTTTCTTTCCAGAGTTTCACCCTGCAATTGCTGGCGCTGCCAGTGGGCATAATCGGCATACTGGATTGGTAACACGGGCAACCTGGGCAGGTTACCGGATACCCGTGCCTCGTAACAGGCCGCCACTTCACCGACAAATAATCCGATCGACCAGCCGTCGCAAGCGATGTGATGCAACGTTACCAGCAGCACATGCTCGCATTCCGCCAGCTTCAGCAAATACACCCGGATGGGTGGTTCTGCGGCAAGATCAAATGGCGTTCCGGCTTCCCGTTCAATCAACTGGTCCAGCCGGACTTGCTGTTCGCTCTTGTTCCACACCTGCAGATCGCTGTCAACCCAGCACTCCCCATGAACTGGCAGGAGTTTCGGTGCCGGCTCCCCTGCCGTCACCACAAACAGGGTGCGTAATACGTCATGACGCGCCATGACCTGATGGAATGCCCATTTCAACGCTGCCGAGTCCAGCATTCCCTGCAGGCGGTATGCCGCCGGCATGTTATAAGCCGTACTGTCCGGTGCCATCTGCTGCAGGAACCATAGCCGCTGTTGTGCAAATGAAAGCGGTGCGGCAGCTTCATCCGGTCTTTTGGCAATGGATTGATAGCCGGACTGTTGCTGTGCCTTGCCTTGCAGACGCATTTCGAGCAAGGCGCGCTTGGCTGGCGACAGCGGGGTACGCTGCGAAGATTTTTCTCTTAAAGTTTCCATCTTTCTGTTCTGTTCGATTTAATGCCGTTCGGTTTGCAACATATATTCCGCCTCCGATTCGGAAAGCGCCTCGATACTGCGGAAGATCGCTTCCTCCAGATCCTGCGCCACGAGGTCGATCGTCTGCGACCTGAGCAAGGCGCCCAGCGATAAATCCACAGCGAAGGCAATCCGCACCCTGGCGATGACCTGCACGGCCAGCAGCGAATGCCCGCCGAGTTCGAAGAAATTGTCATGGATACCGACCTGCTCCACGCCCAGCACTTCCGACCAGATGTTCGCCAGTGTCTGTTCCAGTGCATTGCGTGGCGCCACATACCGGGTCGCCCGCTGTGCTCCCGTCTGCGGTTCCGGCAGTGCCTTGCGGTCCAGTTTGCCATTGCTCGTCAGCGGCAGTGCATCCAGCAGCACGAATACCGATGGCACCATGTAATCCGCCAGATAGTCCAGTAAATACTGGCGCAGCGTGTCGATGCCCAGTTCCACTTCGTCACCTACCACATACGCAACCAGGTGCTGTTCTCCGGCCTGTGTGCCCGCTCGGGCCACCACCACGGCTTCCCTGATGTGTTCGTGCTGTAACAGCGTGGCTTCGATTTCTCCCAGTTCGATGCGCAGTCCGCGTATCTTCACCTGGTGGTCCGCGCGTCCCAGATGTTCGATGTCGCCAGTCGGCAGATAACGCACGATGTCGCCGGTCTTGTACAGCCGCTCTCCGTCCGTGCTGGCAAATGGATTGGGAATGAACCGCTCGGCTGTC
>JAAEXZ010000128.1 GCA_017879645.1 Nitrosomonas sp. | reverse complement strand
AGTTTTTCGGGAGTGAATCCGTCCTCGTCAACAATCGTGCCGCTGGAATCGGAGACGGTAATGACTTTTGCGCCTTGCGACATGGCTTTTTCCACCGCAAACTGCGCCACGTTGCCTGAACCGGAAACAGAAACGCGCATGCCATCGAGTGAACGTCCTGCGTGTTCCAACACTTCCTGGGCAAAATATACAGTGCCGTAGCCAGTAGCCTCTGGACGAATCAGCGACCCGCCGAAACTCAGTCCTTTGCCCGTGAAGACACAGTCTGCACGATTGGACAGCTTTTTCATCATGCCTGCCATGAATCCGACTTCACGACCACCGACACCGATATCGCCGGCCGGTACATCGGTATTGGAGCCGATATGGCGGAACAATTCACTGATGAATGCCTGACAGAAACGCATGATTTCACCGGGGCTTTTTCCTTTGGGATCGAAATCCGATCCGCCTTTTCCGCCTCCCATGGGCAGGGTGGTCAGTGCATTCTTGAAGGTTTGTTCAAATGCCAGGAATTTGAGAATGGACAAGTTGACCGAGGGGTGAAAGCGTATGCCACCCTTGTATGGACCGATCGATGAGCTGTGTTGGATACGGTAACCGCGATTGACCCGAACTTCGCCATGATCATCAACCCAGCATACACGAAAGATGATAACCCGTTCTGGCTCGACCAGCCGATCCAGCAATCCATGCTCGGCATAGCGGGGGTGTTCCATGATGAAAGGCCACAGACTTTCTACCACTTCAGTTACAGCTTGCATGTATTCCGGTTGGTTAGGATTCCGCTCAGCAACATGCGTACTGAACTCCTGAAGATTGGTATATTTCATGTTTATTTCCTTGGTGTATGAAAGGTTATCAGCAAATAAGCGCAATTTTGCCAAATTAATTCGTACGCTGCACTGAAATTTTTTAAATTAGTTGTAATGCGTGGCATGTCATCCTCGCATGATGTTCTGGGAAGGGATGCGTATACCATGTTGTTGCGGTCGATCGTTGCAGAGCGTGCGGATCGAAGATAAATGGTTCCTATAGCGCATGCCCGTTGGATATCATCACACAATGTGACCTATTATGTAGGGTTTGAAATTTTTATTTTCAAATCAAAGAAGTTTTTTTAAGTACATTACCCTCTATATTAGAAAATTGCTGCCGTAATTCTTACAGGTTATGTAATGATTATCTGAGGAGAAGAAATGCTGAAAATAGACATGCGTAAGATCTACAGTTTTTATCCTATTGAGCCTATTCCTGATTCGGCTAATTTGCCGACAGGGGGCGATATTTATTATGAGTGCCTGGATTGTACGGAAGTACTGAATTCGGTGCCTTATATCAAATCGGCTTGCACCTGTGGCAATCTCGTTGGCGGCAATGGCAAGCTTACGATCAAGAATCTCGAACTGGTTCGAGCCGTGCGCGGGAAGTTGAAATAAGTGTTATCGATTACATCGGACTTGTCGGACAAGTTATCGGTCAAATTTGTCTCGACAAGCCAAGATACAAGTCTTAAGCCTCTCTCGCATACCGTATCAGGTTATTCATATCGCTGCGAATTATGTCGGATTGACGCCATCAAGAATTCTCCCCGCTTTTTGTAAACTGTAGTACACCGGTTATTTCATTTCTTTGCATAACTTTGCATAAGCAATCCGATCCAGGCCGGAACGGTAAGAATTTAGCTCTGCATCCCTGTTTCGATCTGAACAATTATCCAAATCGAGCATCAAAAAATATCAGAAAATAAGCGTGCGATAACGGCACAATACATCATTCTGATTGGTATTTGGAATGTCATTTGATCCATTCACCGTGAGTTAATCATGAAAGACTTTTCACGAAGAAAAATGCTTAAGTTAAGCGTCTTGGGTGGTTTGGGCAGTATCGGCATAAAGCATGGCTTGGCCAGAGCGATGGCCTTGATGCCTACACCCAGCGAGACGGAAGGGCCTTTTTATCCCGTAACGTCTCAAAGCGACAAGGACGCCGATCTGACTCATATCTTGAGCAAAAAGAGTAAGGCGATGGGGCAACATATTGTCGTCCAGGGTCAGATCAGGGAAGTTAACGGTAAACCGGTCGCTCATGCGCTATTGGATATCTGGCAGGCAGATGCCAATGGTCGATACCGTCACCCTGGAGATTCTAGCAGTGCGAAACTGGATGAAAATTTCCAGGGTCAGGCGGTAATCAATAGTGATCAGGCTGGCTTTTTTCGTTTCATCACAGTGATGCCGGGTGCATACCCAGCAAATAAAGACTGGATCAGGCCACCGCACATTCATTTCAAGATATCGAAAGCGGGATTGCGCCCATTGACGACGCAAATGTATTTCCCTGATCAAACGCTCAATCAATCGGACTGGTTGCTACGGACTAAATCGACCACCGAACGATTGGCAATGGTCGCCCGACATGCAGGGCTGGAAGGCAATTTGCCGATTTACGAGTACAATATCGTTCTTGATTTACTCGATTAATACATTATGACGATCAAACACAGTGCGTTGCTAATTTTGGGTTCCGGTCCCGCTGGATACACCGCTGCGGTGTATGCGGCGCGCGCCAATCTGAAACCGGTTCTGGTGACAGGATTGGCGCAGGGTGGTCAATTGATGACGACAACCGATGTCGACAACTGGCCGGCCGATGCGATGGGCGTGCAAGGTCCGGAATTGATGGAGCGTTTTCAGAAACACGCAGAGCGTTTCGAGACGGAAATCATTTTCGACCACATTCATACCGCAAAACTACAAGAGAAACCCTTGACGCTGATCGGCGATCAGGGAACCTATACCTGTGATGCACTCATCATTGCAACGGGCGCATCGGCAAAATATCTGGGCTTGCCTTCAGAAGAAGCGTTCATGGGGCGGGGTGTTTCGGGGTGTGCCACCTGTGATGGTTTTTTCTACAAAGGACAGGACGTGGCGGTGATCGGCGGGGGCAATACCGCCGTGGAGGAAGCACTGTATTTGTCGAACATTGCGCGCAGCGTAACCGTAGTGCATCGGCGCGAGCAGTTTCGTTCAGAAAAAATTCTGATCGACAAACTGATGGAAAAGGCCCGTAGCGGTAATATCAAGCTGGAACTGAATCATGTTCTGGACGAAGTGCTTGGCGATCAATCCGGTGTGACGGGGATGCGCATCCACAGCATGAAGGACGATAAGACCAAGACCATCGAGTTGCAGGGTGTTTTTATCGCAATTGGACATAAACCCAATACCGATATTTTTGCCGGGCAGCTACAGATGGAAAACGGCTATATCGTGACGCGTGGCGGTGGACAGGGAAATGCCACGGCAACCAGTATTGCGGGGGTGTTTGCTGCGGGCGATGTGCAGGATCCCATTTATCGCCAGGCCGTGACGAGCGCCGCCAGTGGTTGTATGGCTGCACTGGATGCTGAGCGCTATCTCGATAACCAATGAATTGAGTGTGTGCTGGATCGTGATCTGTGGTGTGACCTGGGATGACTAAGAAAGATTCTTTCACACAGGAAGAAGACATGGCTCTGTTTCATGAGGCCATGCGCGATGTATCGCCGCTTCCTGCTGTGGACAGAATTGTGGTTTGCGATACCACGGTTTCTGCCGTTCCGCGTCAGCAAAATCAGTATGAAGACGAAGGAACGCAAGATACTTTGTCGGATCATGTTGTAATGGATCTGGAGGTCGGTGATAGCTGGAATTTCATGCGGTCCGGAATATCGCAGCAAACGCTGAAGCGGCTGCGGCGAGGACACTGGCGCATTCAGGAAGAACTGGATCTGCACGGACTGACGCGGGATGAAGCGAGACAGGCATTGAGTATTTTTCTGGATCGCTGCAGTCAGCTGGGCATACGCTGTGTGCGCATCATTCACGGCAAAGGGTTGAGTTCAAGGAATCGTGAGCCTGTACTGAAAACGCGGATTGGCAACTGGTTGATGCAGCGCGCTGATGTTCTGGCTTTCTGTCAGGCCAAACCAGAGCATGGCGGTGGCGGTGCGCTGCTGATTCTGCTGAAGAATCTTTCCGTGGCTGCAGTGTAAGCTTAAAGCGCCTGTCGCCACGAATTTGCATGCGTTACAGCGAAGGATTGGGCCCCTGCGGAAAAGCTTTTTCGTACTGACTCTGGCAGATCACACAGCGTTGTGCGGATGGGTAGGCAATCAGGCGTTCAAAGCCGATTTCGTTGCCGCAATCAATACAATCTCCAAATTCAAGTTCGCTGAGATACTTCATTGACATTTCCAGTTCCCGCATTTCGCTGATCTGGCGATCAACCAAGGCTGTATCAATATCATCCGGAATATTGTTCAGATATTCCGTGACATCGAAGTTTTCCATGTCCTGGGTGTGGGCGAGTTCGTTGCGCACTTCATTTTGCAGTTCCAAATAGCGTTGTTGCAGTGCTGTTTTGAGCTGTGCCAGTTGATTGTCGGTAAAGTTGGCCATGTTGTACCTGTCTTTTTTGTTGTGATGAGAATGAGGGTTATGAGGGCAATGTCTGGTTTTGCAAGGTTTTCAAATCCTCGGTCACTTCGCTGGAGTTGCGTTTCGCACTGGCTGACAAATACATGCGTGCGATCTTTCCCTGTGGATCGATCAGAAAGGTATTGCGTTTGGCAAACCTGAACAAGCCCAAATCGATCAGTGATCGGTAATGTGCGGCGGTTTCTGCCGTAGTGTCCGCCAATAGCGGGAACTGGAGTTGAAACTTGTGCGCAAAATCGGCGTGGCTGTGCGTATTGTCGACACTGACACCCACGACAACAGCGCCCAGATTGGACAACTGTTGTAGTCCATCACGAAAGGCGCAAGCCTGCTTGGTGCAACCAGGTGTGTCGTCCTTGGGATAAAAATACAAAGCCAGCCATTGACCGCGAAAATCAGAAAGCGAGCGAATCTGACCATGCTGATCCGGCAGCTTGAAATCCGGGGCGGACTGTCCGACTTCCAGCGATTTCCTGTTCGTCGAAAAATACCAGAACATAAAAACCAGTGCGAGTACCGACAAAACGATAGAGAACCATTCCATGTTGCTGATTATCCCAATTTATTATGTGTGATGACGTTGCGGCCAGGCCCACAGTCGTAATGCTGCGATGGCCAGCGCTGCCAGTATGCTAGCCAATGAAAACGCTGTTGCGGCATCGAAAGTCTGCCATATTACCCCAAACAGCAGTCCTGCTGGGATGGCTGCAAT
>JAAEXZ010000127.1 GCA_017879645.1 Nitrosomonas sp. | reverse complement strand
ATTACGACGATATCGGCATTGGTCATGTTCAACCCCGTACCCACTGTCGTGATTTGAACTGCCGCATTGGCGCCATTGCCATCGGCATCATAAAGCAGTGCACCCGTGGCCTTGTTATAGATGACAAAGTCATTGGCATCCGCCGCTTTCGCACCCACCTTGAATTGATCAGCAGCCAACACACCTGTCGTCGTCAATGCCTTGAATACGCCATTTTCAAGCTGAATGGTATCGTTTGTCACATTGAAGTCGGTGATTTTGTCAGCAGGGCCATTTACGGTAAATTTGAAAATATCGTTACCGCCCCCACCGGTCAACATATCCTTGCCCTGCTTGCCATCAAGTGTGTCATTACCGGTGCCGCCTTTCAGCGTATCCTGCCCGCTCCCTCCATTTAGCGCATCATTGCCGGCTCCACCATCAAGGATGTTATCTACATCGCTCCCCTTCAATGTATCGTTGAACTTGCTACCCTGAACGTTTTCGATATCCAGCAACGTATCGTTACCTGCACCACCTGTTGCCGTTCCCGCAGCCAGGTCCACCGTCACTGCGGAGATAGCATCGCTGTAGCTGGCCCAGTCGATGTCCTTATATCCATTCAGTACATCATCCCCTTGACCTCCAGATAACCAATCATCACCTTCTCCTCCCGAAAGTGAATTTGCGTTGCTATCACCGATCAAAATATCTTTGTCAAAGCTTCCATTGATGTTTTCGATCTCCTGCAGGGTGTCGTTACCTTCCACACCGGTAGCTGTACCCTTGTCAAGATTAACTGTCACACTTCCACCAAAGAAATTAGCCCAATCCGTGCCTTTTCCTCCAGTTAAAACATCATCTCCCCAACCACCAGTTAATTGATCATCACCTTTTCCTCCAGCCAGAGAATCATCACCAAAACCACCATCCAGATTATCTGTACCATCCCCGCCAACCAAAACATCATTCCCATCATCAGCATAGAAATAAACACCGTTATTATTACCGATAAGGGTATCGTTATAAAAACTACCATTAATATTCTCGATACCCTTCAGGATGTCGTTTCCATCTCCACCGGAGGCTGTACCTACAGTAAGATTAACTGTCACTCCCGCGGCAGCGCCGGAATAATCAACCGTATCGATACCCCAGCCATCCCCGCCAGTCATCACATCTGCCCCCGCTCCGCCAACCAGCGTATCGTTGTCATTCCCGCCAATTAACGAATCATTCCCGTCGCCACCATCCAACCAATTAAAATTGTTATCCCCACCCACAATCGAATCGTTGCCTTTACCGCCATACAAGGAAGTACCGGAACCAAAGGCGTCAGTTCCACCGACCAAAGTGTCATTAAAATTACTTCCGACAACCTCTTCAATACCTGCAAGTGTGTCGTTCCCAGCGCCTCCGGTAGCTGTTCCGGTGTTGAGGTTTACGGTTACCGCCGAAATAGCATCGGAATAATCGGCTATATCGTAATTGTCCCCTCCGGTCAGGGTATCATTACCTGCTCCCCCTTTCAGGAAATCAGAACCAGTATCGCCTATCAAAGCATCATTTCCGGCACCACCATACAAGTAGCCAGATTCAAAACCTGTGCCGCTTCGCAACGTATCGTTAAATTTACTGCCCGTTACCCTCTCGATACCGCTCAAAGTATCGTTGCCATCCCCGCCGGTGGCAGTACCCGCTGCCAGATTGACAGTCACTGCTGACGGCGCATCATCATAATGCGCCCAATCTTGTCCAAAACCATCGCCACCAATCAAAACATCGTTACCCAACTTGCCTGTAAAGTCATCGGATACATCATCGAGACCCACCAGTGTATCGTTTCCATTCGTGCCAATATATGCAGTCATAATATTTCCTTATCAATTTGAAATACTTGATTAATAGAACAATAGATGTTTCATTTCAGGGTATGCAGTCAATTTATGATCGTTAATTCGTCATCGATGAATTCCTCCTCTCAGTGGGTTAAATTTCAAACCGGTTTTACAGTAATGTCTCGACCCAGCAGTCTTTTCGATACACGTGCGACGACCGGGTTGTTGTAGAAATCATCTGCAAGGATGCCGTTCTCGTAACAATCCAGCCATTGCCGGGTTTGGGGATCGCACAGATGCTGCCGGCGCAGGCCTTCTTGTGTGAACCCAATCGCCACGGTACTTCGCTGCGAATGAGGGTTATTGGACAGCACGAGCGATGTCAGTTTATGCAACCCGATTTGATTGAAAGCCAGATCCATGATGAGCATCATGGCAACACCCGTTGCCCTTTGACGCTCGCTCGGATCGGGTATGCCGACGAGCAGTTCGGCTCGCCGGTGCGCAATCTGGATGTCCACCAGACTCGCCAGCCCGATCGGTTTCAGGCTGTATTGAGAGGAAGGTTGTTCGGGGTTCGGATGTACTTCTTTTTTGATGATCCGGTGCATGCTCCGGTAATGCGCAACAGAAAATTCACTTTGCCTGAGCGCATGCAGAATTGCCTCAGCACTTTGTTTTTTTCTCCCCATCGGCAGCAATTGCTGCATGAACGCTTCATCGGCATAACATTGCTGCAAATAGGAGAAATCACGTTCGCTCGGCGTAACGAGATGAATGCCCCGGCTTGCAACCGATTCACTCCAACGGGAATCGACCATGAACAATCGATCCCGAAGCACCGCATGGTCGGGAAAAATTGGTAACGCTTGCAGAATCAAATTGCGGGCCTGGCGGTAGTCCTGTTTACGGAATTGCTCGTCGATTACCCCCAACCATTGGCGCACATCCCATTTTGGCGGTATTTCACTCGCAATCAGTACATTTGGCTTTGACATGATCGAACTCATTTTATGCGTTGTTGATGGGAAACGAGGATACCCGAAAAAAATTAACGAAAAATGAACAAGCTTTAACCAACCTCCTGAAAATATTCACTTAGACTACGCCATGCTGGGAATCCATGCAGTGCTAAATATCACTGCGGAATTCATTTACTCCATGCATCAGCGGACATGAGAAGGATTGCGGTATTTCACGTCATACACTATGTAATCTCAAAGCATATTATTGATTGTCTCCAACAATTTACAAAGTTTTTGCATTCTTGTCACATTCGCACCGCGCTGAGCATTTATAGTTGCATCCATACCGGCAGGGCTGGTGTAGATATTTTCATCTGGAGGGTTGAAACATGCGAATAAATGAGCCAGTAACACAGCGTGACATGAGAATGGATCATGATTGCGAAATCATTTCCACCACCAATCTGAAAGGAGCACTGACATCCGCAAACGAAGACTTCATTCGCATGAGCGGTTTCACCTGGGAAGAGCTAGAACTCAAGAACCACAACATCATCCGCCATCCCGATGTTCCCCCTGAAGCCTATGCCATGCTCTGGGAAACGCTCAAAGCAGGCAAACCCTGGATGGGCATAGTAAAAAACCGCAACAAGAATGGCGATCACTATTGGGTCGACGCCTTCGCCAGTCCTCAATATGAAGATGGAAAAATAATCGGTTATCAATCTGTCAGGGTCAAAGCGGAAAAAGCTTGGATAGATCGGGCCGAAACACTCTACGCGCAAGTCATGTCGAAAAAATCAGCCGATGACAAACGCCATTCCAAACTGGATAGCATCCGGCCGACGCGATTTTCCATTGGCTTTACCACAAAAATCATGGGCACCTGCGTTGCCAGCATTGCCTTAATGTGCCTGGGACTGGCACTGACGCAGCAGATTTCTCTGATCGCTGCCCTGATCAGTTTTTGCCTTGGCAGCTTTGCCAGTGTTGCAGTTCTCTATCCGATGATGACGTGCCTGAGAAATCTGGCGAAAAAATCCGAAAAATTTGCTTGTGACCCATTGGCTTGCTTTATTTATACCGGACGGACGGATGAAATAGGGCAACTGGAATATGTACAAATATTTCAGAATGCGAAGCTACGCACCGCCATCGGCAGAATCAGGGAATCATCGTCGGTACTGGACCAGGCTGCTCAGAGCATTGCAACCGGCAACATCGATCTTGCAAGTCGCACCGAAAGCCAGGCCACCAGTCTGGAAGAAACTGCATCGAGCATGGAAGAAATCACTTCGGCCGTACAACAGAATGCTCAAAATGCCCAACACGCCAATCAACTGGTTCAAGATGCCCGGATTCAGGCAGAGAGCAGCGAATCCATCGTAGTCAATACACTTCATGCCATGAACGAAATCGATGCCAGCAGCAAGGAAATCGCCGACATTATCAATGTCATCGACGACATTGCCTTTCAGACCAACCTGCTCGCACTCAATGCTGCTGTCGAATCGGCTCGTGCCGGGGAACAAGGGCGTGGATTTGCGGTAGTCGCCAACGAAGTACGCAACCTGGCCGGACGCAGCGCGGAATCCGCAAAGCAAATCAAGGCGCTGATCAACGACAGCGCGAGCAAGGTCGAGAATGGCGCACAACTGGTCCACCAATCCGCAGAATCATTAAAAATGATTAATAAAAGTGTCAAAAGTATCGCTGATTTCATCGCCAATATTTCTCAGTCGTCACAGGAACAATCGGATGGAATCGAGCAGATCAACCAAGCTATCATGCACATCGATGAAGTCACTCAGAAAAATGGACAGCTCGTGGAGAAACTCGCCACATCGAGCAATGCCATGACACACAAGATGAAAATGCTGAACGGCCTGGCCGATCAATTCAAAGCAGAAAGCCGGTAAAGTACCGTAACCGGGGTGACCCTCCCTTCCACCCCGGTTAATTACCAACCCCATCCCACTCTCATTTCATCTCGATTCCGCTTTGCCCGTTCGCCACTCGTCATCCTTCCCAGCACGGAACTAACTTCCTGACATGAATCATTATCGTCAATAAATCATTCTGATAACACGCTATCGCGCAATAAATACAACACCTTGATTCATTTAATAAATGATAATTTATCATCATGTCAATGCCTACAATGATCACCCGGTCTACAACACCACGATCGGCGCCCTGTCGTACGACACCAATGGTAATGGCGTCGGTGGATTCACACAATTTGCTCTGTTAAACGGCGCACCCTCGATTTCGGCAACTGATTTTCTAGGGTCCGGACCCTTTAATTTTTCTTTGATTTCAGGATTCACAGATATGGCGGGGCATGGTTCAATCTTCACAGGGAGGATTGGATCATGGATGGATTGTTTTGGTTTTCGGATAAGCAGTGGGCGCGGATCGAGCCTTT
>JAAEXZ010000001.1 GCA_017879645.1 Nitrosomonas sp. | reverse complement strand
AGTCCTCGCCTGTATTTCACAGGAAATACAATATGATAATGTATCTGCCATGCACAGTGGCTCGCTTTCTCTACAACATCTCGCATCCCTACATTCTAAAACCTAGTTAGATCCCCGTGGCAAGACCACGGGGAATCACAAGTTGAACAATGACGCCGAATAGCCGCAGACACAGTTTGTACCGCACACACGGCATGGCATCAAGACAATGCGTACCGCCCCCACAATCAACCAACCAAGGTATGAGTGGAATCCACACTATCCCACACCACGGCATTCGTATTTGAATCTGCCTGCTCGACATTGACTTGCCGGGTTTGAGCTTCCATCTCAAGCAGCGTCACATATCGTGAAAGCACATCGGTATCCGGACCATCCACGACTTCACGCATGAAATGCTGCCAGTGGCTTCGGATATAAAAGGACTGAAAACCTTGGGACAAAAACTTGTCGATGCAACGATAGACATCGTCACGACAGCGCAAACGCGTTTCCGGAATGAATTCTGCCAGTGTCGACAGGCCGGCATGCAGATAATCCGCCGCCAGAACCGGTTTTCTCATTTTAACCGCTTCATACGCAGCGGGCGTCGCCAGGTCGATCACGATATCCGCCCAGTTGACGAGGTGTGTCGACTGAATCGCCTTTTCAGCCACATAGACATTGGACAAGTGCCATAATTCGAGCTCGCGATGCAGATTCTGCTTGCGGTGGTTATGGCTCATCGGCTTGATGATCAGTTCGACTCCGGAAAATGCGGCAACCATCTGAATGACTTCGTTCACTTCTTCCCAAAAAATGGCAAAGTCATCTTTCTTTAGAAAAATAGCAATCTTGAGCTTGCTGCTGGGATTACCCAAGGACGATGTTGCTGGCAACAAGGTTTGCATGATTTCCAGCCACTCATCACACAAGCGGGGCGAACCCAGAACGGCAACCGACTGCTCGTGCATGAAAGGACGGAAACGCAATGCACACAACTCATTGGGTACAATCACCTGATTAAATATCCGACCGAGAGAATACACGCTATCGGGTTGTAGTTTCCATTCCTGGCGTCTTGTCAGCTGATTGACATGCGAGCTATCGCCATGAAACAGCGAAACCGCCCCCAGTCCCATTTTGCGTGTCGCTGATGCGATGCATGCAACCCATTCGATGCTGATGGGCGAACTCCGGGAAAACCAGTCGAACACCACGACACCACGGGTACCATCGGGAAAACTTCTACCCAGCAGGCGGTTGGCGATACTTTTCCAGACTTGCATACGTTTTTCCTCACTGGTCATTTGCTGCAGCAAGGCAGCACAATAACCCGAGACGATGCGTTGAATGCCATGTACCCACAACAGATGGAGCATGCGCCACTGCAGGTATTCCAGTCTGGGCAATACATCGCGAATATGCGCGACACGCACATCACTGATGCGATTCAGGAATTGGATTCGATAATCATTGATTAAACGAACGTCACCGATTAAAACCACATCACATGCATGTCCGGATTTCGCCCATTTGTATATGACTGGCGTGATGTAATCGATGTCGTCGCTGTGTCGAAGAAAAAAAAGTGCTTTCATAGGAATTTTGCTACTTTACCAAGTTTGTCGAAGCAGTAGCATTGATACGATCCAGGCCAGAGTCAGTATGATCAACCAAGGATTCAGATATGCTGCATGACTCGGTATCCTTGTCACCTCATCGCCCCGCTGGCATTGACGGGTAACCAACGTTTCAATTGCTACTTTTTTGTATTGTTATAAAAAAATTGAGCTTAAAATGAGTCGATCACGTTAAGCCAATCGGATATGACACGTTTATTCCACTTTTTCGCAATTTGGTTTCATTTTCTTGTGTTTTATCACAAGAGATATAAAAGATATGTGAAGTACGGACCGGGATATTTCATGGGCACATCTTATTGATCGAACAAAGACTTATCCTTAACCTTACCCAGAGACTGCCTTGATCCAATTTTCCATCGTCGTACCGATCTGCAATGAAATCGGCCATATCGAATCACTGTTGCATACCCTGACCCGGCTCACCACCGAACATCATGACCATGAAATCATTTTCGTCGATGCAGGTTCACATGACGGCACACTAGCCGTAATTCAAGGTTGGCCTGATCAGGCTCACATCAGGGTAATCGAACATCCGGCGCACACCGACCGGATGGCATCAATCCAGACAGGCATTGCAAACGCACAAAGTCATGTCATCGTGCTGATGATGGATTCGAACTCCAACCTTACTCCCGAATCAATGAGGAAGTTCGTCGATCCCATACTTGAAGGTACCTGTGATTTAACCATCGGTAGTAACTCAATCCCCGATAGCCCGGCCCCTTCAGAATCAGGGCATCATTCCCCTTTGTCGCGACTCATTGCCTGGCTGGCTCAATCGATTTGCGGCACCCAGGATCCCACATCCGGATTGTTCGCCTTCCGGCGCGAATTATTCAAAGCCATCCCGGATCAGACGCGTGAAGATCAGTTGTTACCCGAATTGACCCTGACCCAGCCAGGTCAACTCAAAATCATCGAAGTCCCAGTTTCCCCAGCAAATCCAGCGCATGACCAATCAAACGCATCGTTCTCCCGGAACTGGGCTTTGCTCAGACGCTTGACGGCATTCGCTGGCGGCGCCATTTCCTTTGATTATCTTCGGCGGCATATCGTTATCGGGCTACTGACTGCAATGATCGACGCCGGATTGTTCCTGCTGCTACTCAACAGTGGGATTGGATTGATCGCCGCATCCATGAGCAGTTTTCTTATCGCTACCCTGTTGAATGACCAGTTGAAAACCCGATGGTCCTGGTTGCCTGATCGCTCGGATCTGCATCAACGCCCGCAACGGATACGTTTCTGGATTGCAGGCTCCCTGGTACTCCTGCTACGAGGCGGTATGCTGGCGCTATTCGTGCAGCACTGGGCACTGCCACCGGCACAGGCCATTCTGGCAGCCATTATTGCCATGACAGCATTGATCAGTTTTCCAGGAGCGGTATTTTATGTTTCCCCTACCCGGGCTCACCCCGAAATCCGCTGGCGTATCGCAGCCATCGGTGTCATTGCGTATGTTGTCCTGTTGCGTTGGGTTTTTCTGGGACAGACACAGCTGATTCCCGATGAAGCATACTATTGGGCTTACACCCAGCACATGGATCTGAGTTTTTACGATCACCCGCCCATGGTGGCCTGGCTAATCGCAATGGGCAATGCCATCGGCGGCGATGGCGAGTTGGGTGTCCGGATTGGCGCTTTCCTCAGCGGCCTGATCGCGATGGGCTATCTGTCCGCACTGGCCGGAAATCTGTATGATCGGGCAACAGCATTACGCACCGCTCTGTTACTGTCCATTCTGCCATTCAGTTTTGTCATGGGCTTCCTGATGACCACCGATGCCCCATTGATTGCTGCATGGGCCGCCACACTGTATTACATGGAACGTGCATTGCTGTCGAGTCAACGTACCGCCTGGTTTGGCATGGGCGTGGCTTTCGGCCTGGGTATCCTGTCCAAGTACACACTGGGTATACTGGGTCTGGCCGCACTGGTATTTGTCGTGATCGATCCGGTCTCGCGCCGCTGGCTGCTCAAACCTCATCCCTATCTGGCTGCGACTCTCGCACTGGTTCTGTTTTCCCCGGTCATAATCTGGAACATGCAGCATGATTGGGCTTCGATCATGTTCCAGTCCTCCCGCGCCGCCGGCATCGGTACAGAAACCGCAGAAGAAACATTTTCGACTCATCTGCTGCTCCGGGATTTTATCATTCTGCTATCTCCCACCGGCTTGTTGGCCGCATTCATGGCCTTGTTACCAGCCGGACAGCGCATCCACTCCAACCCTGCCCGCAGGCGCCAATGGTTTGTCTGGATTTTTACCGGAGTACCACTATTCACCTTCATCGTTTTCAGTATGCTGGATGCCTTGCGTTTCCACTGGACCGCACCGGCTTGGCTGGCGCTCCTGCCCACGATGGCATGGATGATGCGCCAGGATTGCCAATTGCCCGCATTCATCCAGAAGATTCAGGTTGCCTGGAAACACACCATCACCGTTTTGCTGTTGAGTTATGCGCTTGCGTTGCACTATGTCACGCTCGGCATACCCGGTATGCCCTATCCGGCAGTGATGCAGCATTATTTCTGGAAAGAGACGACGGCTGAAATCGAAAATATTGTCGACGAAGTTCGCCGCCAGACGAAACAAGAGCCTCTGGTGGTTGGCATGAGTAAATGGTCTGTGGCCAGCGCCGTAGCATTCTACAACCATCCCGCCGAGATCCCTCTTGAAATCCGATCCCGTAATCTGTTTGATGATAGTGCCGCCATGTATGAGTTCTGGTACCCATCCACCGCACCGATACAGCGCCCCATCGTTCTGGTCGGCATGAAACCCAAACATCTGGAACAGGATCGAAAGGGCCAGGATATCGCCAGGATGCTGGACCAGCCCGGTCCCATCCAGCAAAAAGTCATTCTCCGCGAGGGTAAACCACTACGATTCATCTATTACCGGATTGCGCAAGGTTACTTGGGATCACCGTCACAAAAAGAAAATAACAGCCTGGATGAAACCAGCAAGCAATCCGGAAATCCAACCCAACCTCAGGCTGTTATGCAATGATTCAAGTATCATTTCTATCCTGCCAGTCACTTCAACATGGAGTACGAGATCATGCGCAAACCACCGTACCGATCATCAAGCTGTTTGCATTCTGCGTCCATCTGTCTGTTGGTTGCAATGCTATTGGTTTCTCTGGTTCAGGCAGAAGATTTCCGCTGTGAAGCAACAGACGCAACGCAAATCTGGGTTTCCCCGTCGCAGCCCAGGATGGGCGAATCCGTCAAGATCATGGCCATCTCCACTGAAGCGCCGGTAACACAATTGCTGACGATCGACCAACAAGGCCGACGCACCTCTCTATCCACTCGCCATCGCGGCGGACCACCGTGGACAGCGATAGCAGAAATCGAGTCCCTGTCCACCGATCAGACTAAAATCGTCGCGGAACGCAACGGCACAGCAATCGCTTGCCACTCCATCACCGCCAGTGGCAGTACACAACCGAATCGTAATCACATCTGGAATCGTGCCACCGAAGCCTTTTACTCAGCATGGATCGAGGAGCTGTTCGGTATTCCACATGACGAGAGTCTCGCTCTATCTTCGCTGGAGCCAGTGCTCCGCGATCCACGACGCAATTTTCTGTATAACTACCTGGGTCTCGATGAAGACAAAAAACTGCCCCTGACGCCCGATTGCGCCGATTTGCCCTATACATTGCGCGCCTATTTTGCCTGGAAGGTTGGTTTGCCGGTTGCCTATCGGGCCTGCAACCGCGGTTCCGCCACGTCACCACCGCGTTGTTCGGCACCCAGCATCATGAGCGAATTTGTCCGCAACACGCCGTCACCGACACAATTCACCCGATTCAGCCGGCAACTGGTCGATGCGGTCCATTCCGGATCGGCACGCACCAGCTTAAGTGACGAATCATCCGATTTGTACCCTTTGTCTCTGGATCGCAATCATCTGTGGCCGGGCACGGTTTACGCCGATCCATATGGTCATGTGCTGGTACTGGTCGAATGGGTACCGCAAACGGCGGATCGCCCCGGCATGCTGCTGGCGGTCGATGCCCAGCCGGACAATTCGGTAACCCGCAAACGGGTCTGGGAAGGCACATTGCTATTTGCCGACACTGACAATGCCGGACCAGGGTTCAAGGCTTTCCGTCCACTCGTTCCCGCTTCCGCAAACCGCTGGCGAGTCTTGACCAACGCAGAATTGACCGGTTCCACGGAATTTCAGCCATTTTCCATGCAACAAAGCGAACTGACACCGGAAGATTTCCATGCACATCTGGCCGGGCTGATTAACCCCCAGGGACTGGATCCCCGGCAAGCCTATGATGCCACTTTCGCTGCCCTGGTCGAGCAAGTGACTACGCGCATTACGTCTGTCAACAATGGCGAAGCCTATGTTCGCAAGCATCCGCGCGAGGTGATTGCCATGCCCAGTGGTGCCGCGATTTTTCAAACCCTTGGGCCGTGGGAAGATTACTCCACGCCCTCCCGGGACATGCGCCTCATCATCGCCATCCATGTCCTGCAGCAATTACCGGAAAAAATTACCCGGCACCCCGGATTATTCCGCTTGCAGGACCAATCACCAGAGCAAGCGAGAAAAGAAATCGAACGCTATCACACCCTCCGCACCGGAGAATACCAGATCAGTTACACGCGCTCCGATGGTAGCCCCTGGTCTCTGACGATAGCCGAGATACTGGCACGCCGGTCTGCTTTCGAAATCGCCTATAATCCCAATGATTGTGTCGAAATCCGCTGGGGAGCAGAATCGGGTAGCGACGAGTATGCAACCTGTCGCCGCCATGCACCGGCCGCGCAGCGTACCAAAATGGAGCAATACCGACCCTGGTTTCGTGAAGCACGACGACCGGCTCGCTAGTCGATCGATCATTTATCTGATCAAATGCGCAAAAAAATAATCGCATTCGTTTATGATATAGCAGTCGTGACACCGAATGACGCCACTCCGAACTACTTGTATCTGAATACTGCCATCTATGCCTTTTAGCCCGATCATTTTGTGGACCGACGCCCTGATCTATGTATTTCTGGGTGTCGTGATCCTGCTGATCAACGCCATTCGTCGTCGCCCCCATCTGCTGGCATCCTGGAAACGCGTGGGGCATAGCGCCAGTGGCATGTCGGCCCTGACCATCCTGCTGTTTTTCTTGTGCATCGGCTTGCTGGACACCGTGCATTTCCGCCCTGCGCTGGAACACCAGAACAAGCCAGGCGAGACGATATACAGTGTTGAAGTCCTGAGCCTGCTCGATATCCTGGTCACGCCTTTGCGCACACAAGTGGAAAAAACCTACTCTGCGCCCCTAGCCACGCATCTTTATGCCAAGGAAACAGTCGAACAGGCAGACGGTCGACAGGTTCGCGATTTTGCGCGACTGCAATATGGCGGCGCACATTTGCAGCACCCCGATTCGGAACACATCCCGGACATTACGCAGCGTGCCTTGACCGGCGCCCTGCAAGGTTTGTCCGTCTGGTTACTACTGACCATGGGTTTGGTCCTGGTACTTTCACAGCGCAACAAACAGTCTTTTACCATCACATTGTCGACGTTATGCCGTGGCTCCACGGAAATACCGTGGAATGCCATTTTGCTTACGCTATTGGTCATGCTGTTGCTGATTGGCAGTACAGCAGCACTGGCCACACACTACCATGTCCTGGGCACCGACAAGGTCGGGCAGGATGTCCTGTATCAATCGCTGAAAAGTATCCGTGTGGCACTGATCATCGGCACCCTGACGTCCTTGATCATGCTGCCGTTTGCATTGCTGCTGGGCATCATGGCGGGCTACTTTCAAGGCTGGATCGATGACGTCATTCAATATATCTACACCACGCTGAATTCCATTCCGAGCGTCCTACTGATTGCCGCAGCGGTCCTGATGATGCAGGTCTACATTGAAACGCACCCGGAATTATTCGAAACCGTGGCGGCACGTGCCGACATCCGCCTGCTGTTTCTCTGCATCATTCTGGGCATGACCAGTTGGACGGGACTATGTCGCCTGCTGCGGGGTGAAACGCTGAAATTGCGCGAACTGGAATATATTCAGGCTGCACATGCTTTCGGCATCTCGCATTGGCGCATCATTACGCGACACATTCTGCCCAATGTCATGCACATCGTCCTGATTGCCACGGTCATGGATTTCAGTGGTCTGGTGCTGGCCGAGGCGGTTCTGTCCTATGTCGGTGTCGGTGTCGATCCTTCGATGAACAGTTTTGGCACCATGATCAATGCCGCACGCATGGAAATGGCGCGCGAACCGATGGTCTGGTGGGCCCTACTGGCAGCATTCGCTTTCATGCTCGCTCTGGTTCTCAGCGCCAACCTGTTTGCCGATGCCGTACAAAACGCGCTGGATCCACGCGCCTTGACCATTCAACGTAACCGATTGCTGCAATGGCCCCGCAAAAACAAACCACAGGCTGACAAACCGCCGATGCCCCCGACACCGGAATCATCCCGCCCAACATGACCGCTGTACTGCGCATCGAGCATCTCAAGACACAATTGCATACTGGCACGACTCCGGTTCGGGCAGTCGATGGCCTGTCCCTCAACATCCGCAGGGGTGAAACCTTCGCACTGTTGGGCGAATCCGGTTGCGGCAAGTCGATGACCGCGCTATCGATCATGCGCCTGTTGCCCGATACCGGTGTCATCACTGCGGGCAGAATTTGTCTGCACGATGAAAATTTGCTGCAATTGCCGGAAACCGCGATGCGCAATATTCGCGGCAAACGCATCAGCATGATTTTCCAGGAACCGATGCTGAGCCTGAACCCGGTCCTGACCATAGCCGAACAGATACGGGAAGTGCTGGTACAGCATTTCCGCATGCCTCGCGACACCGCACAAACACGCATTGAAACCCTGCTGGAGCAGGTTGGCATACCCGATGCGGCAAGGCGCATGCACGAATATCCCTTTCAGTTCTCCGGCGGCATGAAACAGCGCGCCATGATCGCCATGGCACTGGCCGGTGAACCCGAACTGCTGATCGCCGATGAACCCACCACCGCGCTGGATGTCACCATTCAGGCCCAGGTACTGGATCTGATGCGGCAAATCCAGCAGCGCAACCACATGGCCATCCTGTTGATCACGCATGATCTGGGAGTCGTGGCCGGAATGGCGCAACAGGTCGCTGTCATGTATGCCGGCGAGATTGTCGAACAGGCTTCACGACGGGTTTTCTTCGATCACCCTGCCCATCCCTATTCGCAGCAGTTGTTCGCCTCCCTGCCCGAAAAACACAAACGCGATCAGACACTGAGTGTCATCCAGGGCACGGTCCCCTCGCTGGCGCAATCCTTTTCCGGATGCCGTTTTGCCGACCGGTGCAGTCAAGTCATGACACACTGCCACATTACACCGCCAGACTGGCATACGATCGGCCACGATCATCAGGTGCGTTGTCATCTGTTTGTACAGGCAACATGGAAACCGCTGGTGCACGTCAGCAGCCCTGGCAGCGAAGCAGCACCCCGACCAGCGGAAACACAGAATGAGACTCCGCCCCCATTACTGCAGATCGCCGATCTCAAGGTACACTTTCCCGTTCGCAAGGGATTTTTCCAACAAGTCGCGGGGTATGTCAAAGCCGTTGATGGCGTATCACTGACTATCGCCGCCGGCAAAACCCTGGCACTGGTTGGTGAATCCGGCTGTGGAAAAACCACCATCGGCAAAAGTATTCTGCAACTGATTCCATCCACATCCGGCAGCGTGCGTTTCAAACAGCAGGAACTGACGACACTGCGACGCAAGTCGTTGCAACCTATCCGTTCACAGCTCCAGATCATTTTTCAGGATCCGTATTCATCGCTCAATCCGCGCATGCGCGTCTTTGAAATTCTGCGCGAAGGCATGGATGCACTGAATCCTACGTCTTCCGACAACACAAAATGGAAACAAAATTCAGAAAATAGTGCAAAAGAAGCCGAAATCGATGCGTTATTACAGCGTGTCGGCTTGCCCACCGAAGTAAAATGGCGTTATCCACATGAATTTTCCGGAGGACAACGGCAGCGTATCGCCATTGCCCGCGCACTGGCCGTCAATCCGCAGTTACTGGTTTGCGATGAGCCGACCAGTGCCCTGGATGTTTCGGTGCAAGCGCAAATCCTGAATTTGTTAAAATCGCTGCAAAATAATTTAGGGCTGGCTTATTTGTTCATTACCCACAACATCGCTGTTGTAGAATATCTGGCCGACGAAGTTGCAGTCATGTATCTTGGAAGAATTGTTGAACATGGACAAATCGACGAAGTGATCGGAAACCCCAGACATCCCTATACTCGGGCATTGCTTTCATCGGTTCCCAGAGTCGAACACAGCACCAGTCGAGGCACGGTTTTGGTTAAAGGAGATTTACCATCGCCGATGGCGCCGCCACAGGGGTGTCATTTTCATCCGCGCTGTCCGAATGCCATGCCGATATGCCGGGAAACCTATCCACCTGTCAGTGCATTCAGTGCAACGCACACCACCCATTGTTATCTCTATACCTCGGAACCCATTACCTGAAATCATGAGTATTCACGACGAAGTGGCACGCCGCCGCACCTTCGCTATCATTTCACACCCGGATGCGGGCAAAACGACGCTGACCGAAAAACTGCTGATGTTTGCCGGAGCCATTCATATCGCCGGCAGCGTCAAGGCACGCAAAGCCAGCCGGCATGCCACCTCGGACTGGATGGAAATCGAAAAACAGCGCGGCATCTCGGTGGCCAGTTCGGTCATGCAAATGGAGTATCGCGATTGCGTCATCAACCTGCTCGATACGCCCGGTCACCAGGATTTTTCCGAAGACACTTACCGCGTGCTGACTGCGGTGGATGCAGCGTTGATGGTCATCGATGCAGCCAATGGCGTGGAAGCGCAGACCCTGCGCCTGCTGGAAGTCTGTCGCTCGCGGAACACCCCGATCGTGACCTTCGTCAACAAAATGGATCGTGAAGTGCGCGAACCGCTGGATCTTCTGGATGAAATTGAACGTACTTTGGGCATGTCCACGATACCGTTCACCTGGCCGGTTGGCATGGGAAAGAATTTCCATGGCGTGTGCGACCTGCAACATGATTGCATGCGCGTTTTCCGCCCCGGATCGGATCGTGTCGACGACAAGGACGAACTCATCTCCGAACTGGACGATCCCGCCATCCGGCAGCGTTTTGGCGCCGAGCTTGCAACGGCATTACAGGAAATCGACTTGATCCGGGGCGCATCGCCCGAGTTCGATCATCAGGCCTTTCTTGCCGGCGAACAAACACCGGTTTTCTTCGGGTCCGCCATCAATAACTTCGGTGTCCGGGAAATTCTCGATGCCCTGGTCGATCTGGCTCCGCCGCCGGAATCACGCAATGCCATTCAGCGCCAGGTCCTTCCGGATGAAAAAAAGTTTTCCGGCATGGTATTCAAGATACAGGCCAACATGAATCTGGCTCACCGGGATCGCATTGCATTTGTCCGAGTCTGCTCGGGTCACTTCAAACGTGGCATGAGCCTGAAAGTTGCACGCAATGGCAAGGATATCCGCACCAGCACTGTCGTTTCCTTTTTATCGCAGCGCCGCGATATTCTTGAGGAAGCCTATCCCGGCGACATCATCGGCATTCCCAACCATGGCACATTGCAATTGGGAGACACACTGACCGAAGGCGAAGTGCTGCAATTCACCGGCTTGCCATTCTTTGCTCCAGAAATCTTTCGCACGGTCGAAATTGCCGATCCGCTGCGCAGCAAACAACTGAAGCTTGGCTTGACCCAGCTTGGCGAGGAAGGCGCCATTCAGGTATTCCGTCCGCATCTGGGCAATGTGCTATTGCTGGGTGCCGTGGGAACATTGCAATTTGAAGTCGTAACGCATCGCCTACAACATGAATACGCCGTTGCTGCCCGCATTGCACCTGCCAAATATCAACTGGCGCGCTGGATCACGGCCGACGATCCGCGTGAACTACAGCGTTTCATCGAAGCCAATGCACATCGCATTGCCTACGATGCCGTCGATGCGCCTACCTTTCTGGCCTCCTTCGGAGCCGAATTGAGTGTAGCGGCAGAAAACTGGCCGGCCATCCGCTTTCACAAACTGCGGGAACATGCGGGACTGGTTTTTCAGAACCATCTCAGTGCATGAATCCAGGACTGACGTGGCTCCTGCTGCTGTGGGGACTGGTCACTGCCACATCCAGTCCAGCCAATCCGCTCACGCAGCCTACATCTGCAAAACCGCCAGCATTTGTCGTCATCGGCGACATGCCGTACACCGATGCCGAGTATGCCTTGCTGGAACAGCCGGATGGCGCCATTGCCAAAGCCATCAGAACGCTCGATCCGCCCGTGCTGATCCACATCGGAGACTTCAAGAAAGGTCGACTGAAGTGTAGTGACGAGCTGTTTCAGGATCATTACCGGCAAATTGCCCGGCTCAATCCGCACAAAACCGTTTATACCCCCGGAGACAACGACTGGACGGATTGCGATCGTTTTACTTTATCCGGCAGTCATGATGAAATCGAACGGCTGCACTACCTGCGCCAGCTTTTTTTCCATCAGGACCGCTATCAATTGAGCAGTCAGATCGATCATCTGATCCGGCAGCCGGATCTGATCGAAAATGCTTTATGGACCATCGACCGGGTTGCATTTGCCACGCTGCACATTCCCGGCACCAACAATGGACGCAAGGAATTGCCGCCAGGTAACGAGCAAGCAGCACTGGATGAAGCGGATCACCGCGATCGCTCCAATGAGCAATGGTTACAGGTTTTATTCACCAAGGCAGAACAAGCCCAAGCCGTTGTCATTGCCTTTCATGCCGATATTTTCGAATTCGACTTCAGCAAACCCGTCTGTTCCAGCGACAATCGCACCAACTGCGACGGCTACCGCAGCATCCGCGATCTGCTCAAGCGGCATGCCACCCAGTTCAGGAAACCGGTTCTGGTCATACACGGCGACACTCCGGCTTACTGCCTGCACCAACCCTATCACGACATCCCCAATTTGTGGCGACTCAATGCACCCGGCGATTATAAATACCCAGATGCTAGCGAAGTGACCTTCGATGCCAATAATCCGGATACCCCCTTTACGGTAACCAATCTGCTTGATCGCAAGCCCGTTCCAGCCGTATGCGATGCCAGCATGCTGGGCTTGCCCTGAGCGAACTCCCTTTAACCTTTGAGATCTGACATATCATGATTTACAGCATGACCGGTTTTGCAACCACCACGCGGGAAACACCCCTCGGATCATTCAGCTTGGAACTTCGTTCGGTAAATAATCGTTTTCTCGATATCCAGTTCCGTATGCCGGATGATTTTCGCAAGCTCGAGCCTGCCATGCGGGAATGCCTCACCAGTCAGCTCAGCCGCGGAAAGGTAGAGTGCCGGCTGAGTTATGCCTCGCCCGTCAACATGGATGACGGCCAGCAACTGGATCAGGTATTACTGGAAAAATTGCTGCAACTGGATCAAACCATCAGAACCCGGCATCCTGCAGCACAACCGCTGTCGGTTGCTGAAATCCTGAACTGGCCTGGCATGATGGGAAATGACCTTGCATCCGACGAAGCACTCAGCCAGACCTGCCTGGAACAATTACAGTCCACCCTGGACGAATTGAAATCGTCACGGACGCGCGAAGGTCTGAAACTGCAAACCCTTCTGCTGGAGCGCACACAGCAGATGCGACAACTGATGCAGGATGCCGCACCGCGTATTCCCGCCCTGCTCGCCGCATTCGAAGAAAAGCTGCGTACCCGCATCGAAGAAGCGCTTGGCGCTCTGGAAGAAGACCGTATCCGGCAGGAAATCACCCTGTTTGCCGGCAAAATCGATGTCGATGAAGAATTATCGCGACTGCATACACATCTCGATGAAGTCGACCGCATTCTGAAAAAAGGTGGCGTAGTGGGTAAACGTCTGGATTTTATGATGCAGGAACTGAATCGCGAGGCCAATACACTGGGTTCCAAGTCCGCGGATCTGGAGATCTCACGCATTTCAATGGAACTAAAAGTGCTTATCGAGCAGATGAGAGAACAGGTGCAAAATATCGAATAGCATTTCAGGCCAAATCAATTCATTCCAATCAACATCCAAAATCTGATACACAAAATACCACTGAAAATGAGTGATCGGGATTCCGCATTTAACAACTGACGGGAATCCCGAGAAATCGGGAAGACGCTAATTGTTCATCGATTCCTTGCATGAAATGAAAAAAAACATATCACACTACACAAACTCAACTGCGACATTCGCCCCCACCAGCAGCACCGCATCATCGTGGGTATAGGTGTGATAAAAACCTTGGCTACCACCATCCACCCACCCGCTATCCTGCAACGCAATATGGTCGCCGCTGTTGCCGTGGACTTTGAGGGTGTCAGTAGAACCAGAGAGAGAAAGCAAGGTTTCAGCAGTCAGTGTCAGCGTGTTGTCGCCACGACCGTATAGACAGATGGTTTCGATGTTGTGAATGCGATCACCGAAAGCAGTGAGGTCGAGATTCATGTCGGAACCAGCCAGATGCAACGCATCGTTGCCATTGCCGCCATTGATCGAGGCAAACGTCAGGTCGCCGATGCGGATAGCATCGTCGCCCACACCGGCATCGAACACATCCGCTCCACCACGACCGAGCAGGTTGTCGTTGCCTGCACCGGCGATGAAATGTTCTGCGACTTCATTACCCTTGAGTGTATCGTCGCCTTCCGTACCTTTGATTTCAGGCAATCCACCACCTTGATCAATATCGCTGCGGCCAAAAATGATATAGCTGGAACCGGAGTCATAACCATTAGAATTTACTCCGAAAGCGCCGACAATCAAATCATCAAAACCATCGCCGTTGACATCACCAGCACTACTTACTGAGTAACCTGAGAAGTCAAAAGAATGCCCACCATCCAGACGAAAACCATTCTTACCATCCAGACTGGATAAATCCATGTGCGCATCAAAACCCGACGCCTTACCAAACACCACGTAGCTCGAGCCAGAATAATCACCATTTGAATCGGCCCCGGATGCACCCACGATCACATCGCCAAAACCATCGCCATTGAAATCGCCAGCACGACTCACTGAAATACCTGAAGCATCATCAACACTTTCCCCATCCAGACGAAAACCATTCTTGCCATCCAGACTGGATAAATTCATGTCCGCATCAAATCCCGTGGCTTTACCCAACACCACATAGCTCGATCCGGAAGCATTACCATCTGAATCGCTACCAAATGCACCCACGATCACATCATCAAAACCATCACCGTTAATATCATCGGCACCACTCACTGAAAAACCTGAATAGTCAAAGGCATGCTCACCATCCAGGCGAAAACCATTCTTGCCATCCAGACTCGACAAATCTATGTGCGCACCGAATCCCGACGCCTTACCCAACACCACATAGCTCGAGCCAGATTTAGAACCGCCTGAATCGCTACTAGATGCACCCACAATCACATCGTCAAATCCATCACCGTTAATATCACCGGCACCACTCACTGAAAAACCTGAGTTGTCACCGCGGTGTTCACCATCCAGACGAAAACCATTCTTGCCATCCAGACTGGATAAATCTATGTGCGCACCGAATCCCGACGCCTTACCCAACACCACATAGCTCGAGCCATAGAAACTGTCATAAGGATCGTTTAATCTGGAAGCACCTACGATGACATCGTCAAATCCATCACCATTGATATCGCCCGCACTACTCACCGAAACACCTGAATAGTCAAATAAATGCTCACCATCCAGACGAAAACCATTCTTGCCATCCAGACTCGACAAATCTATGTGCGCACCGAATCCCGACGCCTTACCCAACACCACATAGCTCGAGCCAGAATAATCACCATTAGGATCGGCTCCAGATGCACCCACGATCACATCGTCAAAACCATCGCCATTGACATCGCCGGCACTACTCACTGAAGAACCTGAATTGTCAATTTCATTCTCACCATCCAGACGAAATCCATTGCTGCCATTCAGACTGGATAAATCCATCTGCGCATCGAATCCTGTAGCCTTACCAAACACCACATAGCTCGAGCCAGAAGAATCAACGTTTGGACCGGCATTAATTGCGCCCACAATCACATCACCAAAACCATCGCCGTTAACATCTCCAGCACCACTAACGGACACACCCGAGGCATCGGCCTGTGTCGCACCGTCCAGTCGAAGTCCATTGCTGCCATCCAGACTTGATAAATTAAAAACTGATGTACTCATGATTCATTCCTCCAAGAAAAGTTATGAACTTGCGATTCCTCGTGGTTTTGCCACGGGGCTGATTCTGGTTCGATGAAAATGAAAAAAGACAGTTTTCTCTAAACTACACAAACTCCACCGTAACATTCGTCCCCACCAGCAGCACCGCAGCGTCGTGGGTATAGGCAGAATTGGAAAGATTGAGCAATACCTCACCGATCAGCATCTTCTTATTTCGCCGCGACTATACAAACAGATGATTTCAATGTTGTGGATACGATCTCGAGGATTGTGAGACTATGACCCACGCCAAAATTGGTCAGATACAAAACATCATTGTCATTACTATCTCGATAATGAACTGTTCTGCTGCCACGCTGCCCTTTCGGGAATCGTCATTCCTGTCGTGATCAACTGAAAAATCTGACCGATCAGAAACCGACATTCTATCGATAAGGAAACCATTGTTAGCGTTGAGAATGGGCACATAGATTGTCGGCTTTACCATGGTCAACCCCTTTTGAAGAACGCTAGAATCTTCAACTTACAAATCGCTTGTGAGTAATTCAAACAGTTTGATTATTCAAAAGCATATTCAAGATCAAATCGGAACATGATAACACCATGTTTAAAATAACCTTATGAGAAAAACCACATTGCAGGAAGCACTGACATGAAAATCATTAGCAGTAATTTCGGTCGCCCATACTAAGGCGACCCAGCTTCAGGAGAATCTTTTCAGGTATGAATGACGATCTCAGTCCCATCATTGAAAGCGTCTGCCAGCAAATCGAATCCGGAAATCTGGCAGATGCAGCCCGAATCATTTCGGCGGAGTACCCATTTCACCCGGTACAAAGATCCACCCGACAAACCAGTTTACCGACCGTCACCAGAATTTTTCTTCGAGATGGCTTTATCGATCGTTATCGTGGTACCAGGCTGATTTTCCCTCCGGTGTTACGACTGATCTCACATTATTTTCCGGGTGAATTTCCGTATCATAAAAATAGCAAGATGAGCGAAGGACACATGGCTTACTGGGAGTTGTTCCCGACCGTCGATCATATTCTGCCTGTTGCGAGGGGAGGGCTAGATAGAGAGGAAAATCTGGTTTGCTGTTCGATGCTGACCAACAGCATCAAATCAAACTGGACTCTGGAGCAGCTACAATGGCAGTTGTATCCGCCGGGTCATGTGCAAGAATGGGATGGCATGCTGCAATGGTTCATTCGTTATGTGCAAACAGAACCTAAGCTACTGACCATCCCCTATATCAAACGCTGGCATACTGCCGCATTGTCAACCATCCCGAATTTGATGTCTACATAACTATTGTCCCTTACTCAATACATCCATGGCAGGTACGTAAGCCAACCCCAGGGCATGCGCCACGGCAGCGTAGGTCAGGCGGCCCTTGAAAATGTTCAGTCCATTGCGTAAATGAACATCATCTGATAGTGCCTGACGATAGCCTTTATTGGCGAGCGCCAGCACAAACGGCAGTGTCGCATTGTTCAGCGCGAAGGTGGAAGTCCTGGCGACGGCACCGGGCATGTTCGACACGCAGTAGTGCACGACGCCATCGACGCTATAAATCGGATGAGCAAGCGTGGTCGGCTTGGATGTTGCAAAACAGCCGCCCTGATCGATGGCCACGTCGACCAGCACCGCGCCGCGATTCATGCGACCAACCAGTTCCCGACTGACCAGTTTAGGCGCTGCACCACCCGGCACCAGCACCGCACCAATCACCAGATCAGCGGTAGAGACATATTCCTCCACCGCATCCACGGTGGAGAAAACCGTATTGATCCGGGAACCGTATTGCGCATCCAATTGCTGCAAACGATGAATGGATTTATCCAGCACGGTGACATGAGCTTCTACGCCCATGGCGATACGGGCAGCATTGGTGCCCACTACCCCGCCACCCAGCACAACGACACGTGCTGCCGGCACACCGGATACACCCCCCAGCAGCATGCCGCGCCCACCCTGATCCAGTTCAAGCGCACGAGCGCCCGCCTGGATAGCCATACGACCGGCAACTTCACTCATCGGCGCCAGTAGCGGAAGCCCGCCGTAGCTGTCAGTCACGGTTTCATACGCGATAGCAATACATCCGGAATCTAGTAAACCTTGCGTTTGTACCGGATCGGGTGCCAGATGCAAATAAGTGAACAACACCTGCCCCTCGCGCAACCAGGGAATCTCCGAAGATTGGGGTTCCTTGACCTTGACGATCAGGTCGGCCTCAGCATAAATTTCCTGTGCGGTCGCTGCTATCGTGGCTCCTGCCGTCACATACTTGTCGTCTCCCAGATCGATCTGTACTCCGGCATCCTTCTGCACCATGACCTGATGACCATGGGAAACGAGTTCGCGTACCGCTGTCGGCGTCAAACCAACGCGGGATTCATGAGTTTTAATTTCCTTGGGTACACCGATACGCATCAAACACTCCCTTCATTCAAATTAGATAATTCCACCATTCACGCCAATCGTTTGCCCGTTGACCCAGGCTGCTTCGTCACTGACCAGAAACAGCACGACCTGAGCGACATCATCAGTCGTACCGATGCGCCCCAGCGCTGACATGGCCGCCATGCGCTCAATATCGACGCTGGTCTTGCCGGTACGAAACAGTTCGGTATCGATCGGACCAGGCAGAATGGCATTGGCGGTGATGCCGCGTTTTCCCATTTCTCGCGCAAAAATGCGCGTCAATTGTTCCACTCCGGCTTTGGTTGCCGCATAGGCACCATATTTGGGCATCATCACCCGCGTCACGGTACTCGAAATATTGACGATCCGGCCGTGATCAGCCAGCTTGTTCGCCGCCTCGCGCAGGGTATAAAAAACGCTTTTGAGGTTGACCGTTAGAATGCGATCGAATTCGTCGTCCTGGATGTCAGCAATTTCCTTGAACAGCAAAATCCCGGCATTATTCACCAGAATATCGATCTGCTGGAAATGCTCCAGTGCAGCATCGAACAACTGCTTTACTGCTGCCGGATTGCCCACATCGGCCTGGACGGCAATACACTCTCCTCCCTCAGTAGCAATTTCATTGCAGAGGGCATCCGCCGCACTTTTATTTTCCACATAGTTGATAACCACACGGGCACCGGCATGGGCAAGCGTCTTCGCCACTTCCGCACCGATCCCGCGTGAAGAACCGGTAATGATTGCTACTTTTCCGTGTAGTGAGGCCATGTGCTATCGAATGAAATTGCGTTATGGACTAAAGGAGTGATTATTTGGACTGGCTTTGTGATTTTAGCAATTTGACGATATTTTGATGATCGCGTTTTTCTGCCCAGATCAGTGCATTATCACCCTGTTCGTTTTTGATTGCGGGATCCGCTCCCTTGGATAACAGCAAAGCGACCGCATCGCGATGATTGCCGCGTACTGCCATCATCAGTGGCGTGGTTCCATTGTCGGATGTGGCATTGATGTTTGCATTACTGTCCAGGAGCCAACGTATGGTATCCAGATGACCATTGAATGCGGCATAGAGTAACGGGTTCCAGCCGTCATGATGAATATCGGCCCCTTTGAGATGCAGCAATCGCACCATATCGGTTTGTCCATGATAACTAGCCAGCATGATTGCCGTTTCTCCGTACCGGTTACGAATATTGGGGTTTGCTCCGGCTTCGACGAGAAATTGCGCCATGTGCAGATTACTGGTTTGTGCTGCCACCATCAGTGGCGTATAGCCCTCGGCATTCGGTGCGTCGATATTGGCCCCTTTCTTCAGCCACTCAGCCGCCTGCGTAGAATTGCCTTTTTCAATAGCCCAGAAAAAATCCTCCTGAACATCCGCATACATGCTGGATGAATAGAAGAACGTAACCAGCACGATGACAAAAGTCGTCCATTGAAAATTAGCAAGTTTCACATTCATGTCTATTCACCTTGAACAAATTGAAAAAATTGTCGGTGGTCGCCGTTGCAATGCTTTCCAGCGAAGTATCCCGCAACCGCGCGATTTCTTCTGCCACATGACGCACAAATGCAGGCTGGTTGACTTTTCCGCGATGAGGCACAGGCGCCAGGTAAGGAGAATCGGTTTCGATCAGCATGCGGTCCAGGGGGATATTTTTGGCCACTTCCTTTAATGCCGTGGCATTTTTGAAGGTCACGATACCCGAAAAGGAAATATAAAAATTCATCGCGATCGCCTGCTGTGCCACTTCCCAACTTTCCGTGAAGCAGTGCATGACCCCGCCAACCTGATCGGCACCTTCTTCCCGCATGATGCGCAACGTATCTTCTGCAGCCGAGCGCGTGTGAATGATCAGGGGTTTTTTTGCCATGCGGGCTGCCCGAATATGTTGACGGAAACGTTCCCGCTGCCATTCCAGATCACCTTGCAAGCGAAAGTAATCCAGTCCCGTTTCGCCAATGGCAATCACTTTGGGGTGAGCCGCCAGTTCGGCGAGCTCTTCAGCCTTCGGCTCGAGCTGTTCTTCATAATCGGGGTGCACTCCAACTGAAGCAAACAGATTTTCGTGGGTTTCAGCCAAGGCGCGTACACGCGGGAAATCCGGCAAATTGACACTGACACACAGTGCGTGCGTAACTTGGTTATGCTGCATTTGTCGCAGCAGTTCAGGCAAATCTTTTGCTAAATCAGGAAAATCCAGGTGACAATGCGAATCAATGAACATAACCTTATAATCGAGAAAATTTATCCACCACGTACTGCATCCGCCCAGCAATTGGGAGTTTCAAACAAACGCACACGTTCCAGTTGCAAATGGTTGCCATAACTGTCCTGATAGGCATGATCCAGAATGCCAAAAGCTATCAGGGCCAAATTTTCAGCCGTCGGCTGAACTTCGAGCACGACCGTCTTGTGATCCTGCAATGATTGCAGAAAGTGCAAAACTTGGGTATCACCGTCATAAACCAGGAATGCATGGTCCCAATGATCGACCAATACCGATTTTGCAATCTGCTTCACTTCGGAGAAATCCATAACCATGCCTTGCTGGGCCACACCCGCATCGGTGATAATGTTACCAGATAGCGTGATCTCGATCATGTAACGATGGCCGTGCAAGTGACGGCATTGGCTCGTATGGGTCGAAATGCGGTGACCTGCATCAAATTCCAGCTTACGTGTAATTAGCATACCTGTGAGAAACAGCAACAAAAATAGATAGGATTGTAACATTGCAAACAAAACAAGATCGACTGAACACCACGGATCACAGCCGCGATCGTGTTGGACTGACTTATGTCTATCCTGTCATTTCTCGACGTGCCGGTGGCGTGTCGGTCGGCATCAATCTCAATCCCAACAATGCCTGTAACTGGCGCTGCGTATACTGCCAAGTACCCGACCTCAAACGCGGCTCCGCTCCGCGCGTCGACTTGAACAAGCTGGAAGCCGAGCTAAGAAATTTTCTGCACGAACTGACCGAAGGTGACTTCATGCAACAGCATGTGCCGGAAGAAGCCAGAAAAATCCACGATATTGCTCTATCCGGAAATGGCGAACCCACCAGCGCCAAGGAATTCGAGTCTGTCATCGAATTGATTGGAAAGATCATCGCAGACTACAAATTGCCCATGGACCTGAAATTGGTTTTGATCACCAACGGTAGCCTCATACATCAACCTTTCGTTCAGGTGGGTTTGCAGCGCATGGCGCAACTGAATGGAGAAGTCTGGTTCAAATTTGATCGCGCATTGGCAGAAGAAAGACAGAAAATCAATAATGTCCGGATCAGTTTAAAGAAAATCCACCGTCATCTTGGCATTGCAACGTCTCTCTGCCCCACATGGATACAAACCTGCATGTTCCAAATGGATGGAAACCTGCCCAGCACTGAAGAAATCGATGCCTACCTGAAGTTTCTCAAGCAATTGAAGGAAGAAAACATGCCTCTTCAAGGTGTTCTGCTCTACGGAATTGCACGCCCCTCCTTGCAACCCGAAGCTGCTCGGTTGGCACCGGCGCAGGAATCATGGCTACTCGCTTTTGGAGAAAGGATTAAAGCATTGGGTTTTTCGGTCAGGGTATCCTGCTGATATTCTGACTGGATCAATTTTCAGTTTAACTCATCCTCCACACTTCCAATCCAGTGTCACTTATTTACAACAATTCATACTTTTTGATCCTGATCAATACCGATATTTATATGGCTGATATTTAATACTTTTATATACAACAAATTAGGGCACTCATCACAACGCCGGATTAGTATCCACAAAACTGTTCATTCTTAGCTTTGACAAAAAACGTTATCGCATATAATAGCGCCCTAGATTATTCAAGAAAACAAGCCCATACCCTTTAAAAGATACTTCTGTTTGCAATTGCGAGTACTTTCTTAGGTTGCAATGCGGGTTTATCAATATTCATTTCATAAAACAGGAGTTCCGTAATGAATCCATCACGCATTTTTCCCCTTTCAGCAGAAACATGCGCTGAATCGAAAGTGCACAAGGTCAAAAAAATGAAGCATAAGCTCTATCAGTTGTCCATTAGTTGCATCGCTATTACGTGTTTAGCTGCACAGGTTCATGCCACCAGCCCTGCTCCAGCGAAAACGGAAAATACGGGCGCACAATCAGCTCCGGCCCCGGCTACATCGTCCGCACCGGCACCTGCAGCAACCGGTGCTGCAGCAGCACCAAAACCGCCAGCACCGGTATCAACCAGTTCCACGTTTGATACCACAAAAATTCCCGTAGTCAGTATTCCATCGCGTCCAGGTGCTTTTCTGTTGCCCCCCACCGGTCCCGGATACTATTCACTATGGGATTTAGCGACTGGAAACAAACGCGAGAAGCCGCCAGTAGCACCTTATGCACCTTTCGCATTACTGACGACCCCGTCATACGACATCGATTTCCGTTATATGGACACACCAGGTCACGAAAAAGATATTTTTGACCCGGTTAAGAGAATTCGTTTTGGTGATGACTGGATACTCTCTTTTGGCGGAAACTTCTGGTATCGCTACACCCACGAAACGGATAGTCGCCTCAATGCAGCGGGGGTGAACAATGATTTCCATTTGTTACGTACCCGCTTTCATGCGGACTTGTGGTATCGGGACAAGGTACGCCTCTTCGCGGAAATGCTTGATGCACGTGCTTTCGGTTCCGAGTTGTCGCCATTGGTTACCGATAGAAACCATGCCGACATTCTCAACCTGTTTACCGACATCAAACTGGCAAACATCAACAATGGACCGGTCTATATCCGTTTCGGTCGGCAAGAATTGATGTACGGTTCACAAAGACTGATCTCAACTTTGGACTGGGTTAACACACGTCGAACCTTCCAGGGTGTGAAAGCTTTCTGGCGCTCACCAGAGTGGGATGTCGATGCATTCTGGACACGTCCGATGATTATTGAGAAGGGTAACCTCGATAACTGGGATACACAGCAGAATTTCTTCGGATTATGGGCTACCAACAAACCCAAGCCCGGTCACACCATTGATCTGTATTTTCTGAGTCTGCTCAATGACAATCCCGTTCCGACAGCCAATCTGCTGGCCGGAAACCTCATGCAGGGAAATTCGGATGTACACACATTGGGTGCGCGCTTGGCTGGAAACTTTGACAACTTCTTGTACGAACTGGAAGGTATGTACCAGTTTGGCCGCCGATCCGGACAGGATATTTCGGCTTTTGCAGTGGCTACCGGTGTCGGCTACCGTTTCCCAGTTCCCATGAATCCACAGGGATGGATACGTTATGACTTTGCCTCCGGTGATGGTAATAATAAAGACGGTAAAAGCAACACTTTCCATCAATTGTTCCCATTCGGTCACTACTACCTCGGTTTTTTGGATCGGGTAGGTCGTCAGAACATGCATGACATCAATGCCCAATTTACCCTGCATCCCATGCCGTGGCTGACGGTTATTACACAGTACCATCGCTTCTATCTGGCCAATGACCGGGATTTTCTGTACAACGCTGCTGGCCAGGCAACCATTCGGGACCTTACCGGTCAGTCGGGCGGTCATATCGGGGATGAATTTGATTTCCGGTTCAACTTCCACGTCAGTCGTCACCAGGATGTGCTGTTTGGTTATTCGAAAATGTTTAGTGGACGTTTTCTTGACAAGCAACGACCAGGCATTTCACCTGATCTCTTCTACGTTCAATATAACTTCCGCTTTTAAGTTTCAACAAAAAAAATGGCAGCCCCAGGCTGCCATTTTTTTAGGGGGGCTTAACCCAGAATAAAATCCCGCACAGTGCCTATCTGCTGCTGATCCATTAGCATAGGCGCATGCCCTATTCCAGACAGTTCCACAATTTTGGCTTTTACACCACGAATTTGCATCTGCATCGCCGTTTCCACAGACAGAATATCTGATTCCGTTCCTCGCAGGACCAGAGTCGGCACTTTTAACTGGTCCCATTGCTGCCATAAATCGATATCGGTAATCTCGTGTTGCTTGAAACTGATTGCAATTTTGGGATCGTAGCGAAAGCCGATACTACCATCATCGTATTCGCGCGCACTGTGTATGGCCATATGCTCCCACTGTTCCTCAGTAAGGGGACCGAACGAAACTGAAATCGACTTCATATACTGCTTGAATTCATCAAAACGGTTGAAACGCAGATCCCGGCCCACATAATCGGCAATCCGTTTCAAGGCCGTGGCAGGTATCAGGGGACCTATATCACTCATGATCAATTTGTGGAGGGGCACGGGAAGATTGGGTTGTATGGCCAGGATCATTCCGATCAATCCTCCCAAGGAAATGCCAACCCAATCCAGCTTGATCGGTATCTGATACTGGGATTTCAGGTGCGCTAACAAACTCATGGCATCGGAAAGATACAACGGATAGTAATCATAATCACTGGCCTGCTCCAGCCAGTCACTTTGACCACGCCCCACGATATCCATTGAAATCACACGACAATCCTTTTCCAGGGCGCGGGCAAGATAATCGAAATCACGGCAATTTCGTGTCAATCCGTGCACACAGATGACCACATGCGGGTTATGAATATCGCCCCAATCTGTGTAAGCAATATAACGAGGAGCTTTCTGTCTGCCATCACAGGAAGGTGTAGGAACCAACAATCTCTTGACGGGGATTTTCATTGTTTATTTTCTTGATAATAAGGGTGGCAATTAAATCGGCTCGCTCCGAGCGAACCATCAAGACCCCCAAGAGTATTTCATAAGCGATGGCATTATTCAAACTATGTAGCATTCACCCCAATTTCACTTAATAAAACCATAAAATGTTTTTATTCTCCTTTTCCAAGATCTGGATCGTTGCGTATACTGTTTACAGCTTGAGTTTTATACTTTCCAGTATCCTGGAATACACTCAACAAACCATTATCTATCAGCATCTTGTGCAAAGGAATCAAGCATGAAGTTATCTGATCTCTACTGGCATCGTATCACTCCCCTGCATTTTTTATTGTGGCCGCTGAGCATTATTTATGGCTTTTTCCTGCGATTACAGAAATTCTGCTACTGGCTTGACATCCTACCCACAGTCAAACTTACCGTACCCGTCATTGTTGTGGATAGTATTTCCATCGAAGATAGTGGCAAATCTTCCCTGATCGAATGGCTGGTTCAGTATTTGCTCAAGCAAGGCTATCACCCCGCAGTCATCACGCAAGGCAGTACCGATCATCCCGGAAAGCCTCGTCAGATCACTATAGATTGCGACCCGAATGTAGTGGGAGCCAAAACCTTCCTATTGGCACGCCATTGTGGTGAATCTTGCCCGGTTTGGATCGGCAGCGATCGAATCACAACGGCCCAATCATTGCTGGCTGCTCACTCACATTGCAATATCATCATTCAAGATGGCGGAGTGAATTGCTTCCGTCTCGAGCGCGATCTTGAGATTGTCGTCGCCGATTTCTCTGAACACAGCTTTGGCAACGGATTATGCCTCCCTGCCGGTCCATTGCGTTTCGACATCAAGCAATTGGAAAAAACTGACATTGTCGTCACCAACGATAGGTCACAGCGATTTGTCGATACGTCAAATTGGAGAAAATCATTCAATATGAAACTGCTGAACAATACAGCCTATCCCATCTTTGAATCGACAACCCGGCAACCCATTACCGGATTCAAGAACAAGCGCCTTCAAGCTATTGCAACAGAAGACAACGCTTTATGGATGTACAATCTGATTCAATTTTTCGGTTTGAATACCCAACTGCGTACTTTCCCGGAAAATCATGCGTTCACACCAGCCGATATACAGCAATTCCCGGAGGCTGAGATCATCCTCATGCCGGAAGATAACGCATTGCTATGTCAAGGTTTTGCGACAAATACAGTGTGGGCTTTACCCAGAGATGCGTGGATCAATACCGAGCTACAAACCGTCATTCTAAAAAGGCTTCAGCAATTAAGCTGAAATAATCAGAAAATCATTCGCTTCTTGCTTTCAGGATCTGCTTTTTCTGTTCCATGAACTCTTCGTCAGTGAGCATGCCTTGATCCCTAAGTCGCTGCAATCGTTCCAGGGCCGTGATTTGCTTATCCTGAGCAGAATCGGGAATCAGATGATACCCTGCTGCATCAACCGTATTGGACGTATCCTGTTTAAAGCCCAGAATCTTTCCAATCTTGAAAAACACGATTTTTACAAAACGCCAGAGTTTCGGTAATAACCAGATTGCAATTCCCAAGAAAATGACAAACAACACCAGAAACAGTTCAGGATGTTTCAGGGCCGTCCATAACCCAGATAGAACAAGAACATCGCCTGTCAGTGAAGCAGACCAGTTGGTAAAAGGTTCGGGCGATGTATTCAGAAAAAGGCGCGTACCCGCTTTAGTAGCATGACTGGTAGCCGCCACCCCACCACCCAGAATGCCTGCTGCAATTTCCAGAGCCGGCGTCACGTCACCTACCGTACCGGCTGCCAGCATGGCACCCGCAGGAATTCGGATAAACGTATGAATGGAATCCCACAGCGAATCGACACCGGGGATCTTGTCGACAAAAAACTCGACAAAATACATTACGCCTGCCGCACCAATCACCAAAGGATCCTGTAATACCGCTAACTCTTCGGGCAAAGTGATATGCCCTGCCGCACTACCCCATCCGAGTACCAGCAATACGGCATACAGATTGATACCGCTGGCCCAGGAGGTTCCCATCATTAATGCCAATGTTGCCAGAAGCGCTTCGTAATTTTCCATTTTCTTAAATTAATCGACCGATCAAGCACCCATTCTAAATCACTTGGACTATCGCGACAAAACGTTTCCACACTGAGCCAAAGCCTGCTCCTCAGATCAGTAGGAACTGAACCGAAGACCGTGTCGCCATGACTTTGGCTCAGTCTAAATTGACAAGCTTCTTAATTCGTGCAGGATTTATAGCTCTTAGGACATCCGGCAGGCAATCCACCCGAAGGTGTGGCTTTCTGGGCTTTTCCTCTCAGCACTTCCAGTACTTTGGGGAAAATTTCCGGTGTTCTTGTCCAGAAAAGATAATTGACATGCAAGTTATCGCGAGCAAAATTCAATAACTGCGCAACCGTTGGTTTGAAGCCATTACCATCATGCCGAGTATCAAGATAATTAGGTCTTTCGATTTGAGCGGCTAATGGCATGGCACCAGCATTTTTAGAAAAATAGCTATAAACGCCAGCTGGTGTACCTTTATAGTTAAGGCCTGGATCATCCAAGAAGATATCTGTTGCAGCAAGCGTTCCACCTGTTGCCTTCAGATTATCGATAATTGGCTTAATTTCAGGACGTGGGTAATTGGTATACTGAAAAACCATAGTATGCGGAAACTGTGCCCGCATATGTTTGTTCAGTGCAGTTAAGTTTTTATAATAACCATCGACCTGAGCATTGGTAACCGGTTTGACCGGATCGCCAAATGCAGTCTCCTGCAATCCAAAACCTTCAAAGTTAGGATTTGAATCATAACGTTTTCCCAATGCGGTAATGAGTGCCGCCACACGCTCTTTTACAGCGTTGTTCCAGAGCTTGAGGTTATAACCATTTACGGCGCTACTACCATATTTGCCGATTGGAAATACACCGCCATCGTATTTTGCAGTCAGTAAATAACTGGGAACAATCTTAGATTTATCAAAAGACTTTGCTTCCAGGAGGATAATGAGTCGCTTCTTTTTTGCAGTCAACTCCTTAAGGCGCGCATCAATGGATTGAAAATTGTAGACACCAGGGGATTTCTCCAGTTCTGACCATTCGTACCGAAGAACAACACCTCGCAAAGCCGGGGTTTCAGTCAGCTCATTGTAAACTTCATTCATCAATCTCGGATTGTTGGGATCACCGACTAGAATACTATAGTGACCAGGGTGCCATTTAATGGGATTGGTAGTAGCTGCATGCCCTAGTTTCCAGGGAATCAATGCCATGCCTACGATAAAGGCGAGTACTACAGGCATTAATCCACGTTTTATAGTACGGCTAGGAATATTATTTGTGTTGTCTGATTTATTTTTTTGAGACGAAATAATATTCTGATTTTGCATATGTTGCATATGAAAGGCTCCTTTAATATAGAAAAGGAATCCCGAATAAATCGCAGAGTGAGATGACGCAAAAGGCTAACGGTGCCTGGGAAACAAAATGGATAGGATAAAAAAAATCGAGCACTACCTAATACACAGTGACTCGCTTGCGTAGATATTTATTCAGAACTTCCTCGGGATGCTCATCAGTCATTTTGACGGTAATAAGCGCTGTTTCCGGCGCCAATCATATCGCAACAAAAATGAAACAGCAACAAATAACTTCACAATATCTTTATGTAAAATCGATTCGACTTTTGCGAGCAGCTTCAAATTATCACAAAGATTTAATCATGAGAGCTAGTGTAACAAGCAATCTGATAACGACAGTTATCGACAATTGATTGCAGAAATAATCAATAATGAACCAATGATTGGGTTGAGAAAACTTGATTCAATCCGGATCGATATCCGTCTTCTCAGTCCTTGTGACAAACACGCTTCGAACTCACGAAAGCGGCGAGCTCGCAGGCTGGCAATGGCCGGCTGAAATAAAAACCCTGTATCAATTCACAGTCATGATTTCGCAAAAAGTCCAGTTGTGCCTGGGTTTCGACACCTTCTGCAACGACTTTCTTACCCAATGTATGCGCCATGGCAGCTATCGTGGCCGCAATCGTACCACCACTGCGATCATCCTGAATTTTATTGACAAACGATATGTCGATCTTCAGCGTGTCAAAAGGCAGTTGCTCGAGATAGGATAAGGATGAATACCCGGTTCCAAAATCATCAATCGAAAGTTGTATACCCATTTGCCGCAATCGATGCAAAACCTCGAGTACAACCGTTGTATCGTTCATCAGTACACTTTCCGTTATTTCCAGCTCCAGGCAATGCGCCGGCATGTCATTGTTTCTAAGCGCTGCCTCAACCGATTGCACAAAATGAGCATGACTGAATTGCTCGACTGAAACATTAACAGCGACATAATCCAATACGATTCCCTGATCACACCACGCACGATACTGCGCACAAGCTTCGTGCAGAATAAAATATCCGATATCGACGATCAGTCCGGCTTCTTCTGCAATCGGGATAAATGAAGCCGGAGAAATCAATCCCAACCGGGGATGATTCCAGCGCACCAGGGTTTCGACACCCCGAGGTAGATTTGTTTTGGGATCGATCTGCGGCTGATAGTGCAAGACGAATTGTTTTTCGGCAATGGCTTTCCTTAATTCTCTTTCAGTATTGGCACGCCTGATTACTTCCGAATTCATGCTTTCTTCAAAAAAGATATAGCGATTGCCACTGTTTGCTTTGGCACGGTACATGGCAATATCCGAATTGCGCATCAGTTCTTCGACGCTTTCACCGTCACTGGGAAACAGGGCTATGCCGATACTAGCCCCAACCACATTGTCATCACCATCGAGAAAAAAAGGTTTGGTCAATGACTGAACGATATCGTCAGCTATCCGGGTAGCGATGTGTTCATGCTCAACTGGATTGACCAGAACGGCAAACTCATCGCCACCCAGCCGGGCAACCATATCGCTCTCGCGTACGCAGTGTTGCAAACGCCGACCCGCATCGCATAGTAACTTGTCCCCGATCGAATGACCGAGACTATCATTGATTTTCTTGAAGCGATCCAGATCGATATAAAACACCGCAAACCTTGCCGTTGTACGATGCGCTTTGGCAATCTCCTTTTGCAGTTGTTCAACGAACAAAAACCGGTTGGGCAAACCTGTCAACGCATCGATTCTCGCCTGACGAATAAGCATTTCTTCCCGGTTTCGAGTAAAAAGTGCCACCGCAATCCGATCGGCATAATCCTGAATCAACTGGTTCTCATCCTCTACCCAATGTTGTCTGTTCTGGCATCCCAAGGCGATAAACCCCACCATCTGCTCTTTCCAGTTCAATGGAAACAAAAAGAAATATCTGACTGCTGTTGTATATTCTTTAATCTGTTGTTTGATAAGCTGATGATCTACCCAGATACCCCGTTGATGCTGTATCAGCAGAGCATGTGTGTTCTCCAGCAAGACATCCGTCGTAACAGTCGGTTTGTCCGCCGAACCATTACTGACAACAGTATGCATTGACAAGGAAGATTTGGCATTCATGACAGAAATACTGCCAAACTCCGCGCCCGTCAATTTCTTGAGGTGACTCAAAACATCTGTCGCGATACTGTCCATATCGAGCGATGACAAAATATCACGGTCAATCTTTGCAAGCGCCTCCAGTGTTTCAAACTGATAACCCAACCTGTCGCTCATCGCATTGAATGAAGAAGCCAGTTCACCGAATTCATCAGTGCTGGAGACAGACACTTTGGCAGTGAAATCGCGGCCACTCAAACGGCGAGTACCATCGATCAATTGTTCGAGCGGCACGAGGACACGACGAATCTGCGTCATGCTCAACAACAGAATGAGTAAAATGGACAAAATTACGCTGCCCCAGAAAATGGTATTAAATTGCTTCAGCGCATGCAGCGCTTCCATTTCCGGTTGCGATGCCAGCACGACCCAGCGCGGCGTCATAAACTTTGCCTGCAAGAAAATTTCATGATAACTGGCGATAAAGTTTTCGCCTTGATGCTGCCAATACAGATTGCCTTTGGTTGCGCGGGTCTTTTCCTGTAGATCCTCTAGCACCGGATAAATTGGCACGTTGGTACAAAACAGATTAATGTTTAGCTCATTGAATATACATAAATTATTATCCAGTACAAAATCTTCAGGATTTCCCCATAAAAATTCCGGAATGATTTCTGCACGGATGATGACAGACTGATCTGTGGATAACGATTGAGCACGCAAAACAAATATTCGGATATCGGAATCCATTCGCTGCGTGACGAGCAAGGGTTGGCCGTGCTGCAAATGCTGCAATGCCGCGGAACTCAGTGACGTGACGGGCATATCTTGCCCTAGCAGGGTCAGGAATTTGCCATCAGAAAATTGCAGTGCGAGATGACGAAATTTATCCTGTAGTTGCACCTGCATGTCATTGGGCAATTCGTTTTCAGTCAGTTGTTGCGAAACTTCGATCAACGCCCGATCCAGTAGCAGCAACCGGTCATAAATCGAAGTTTGATAAATCTTGCTGACCGCATCCAGACGGGTTTGCGCTTGTCTGGTCAATTGCTGGTTAGATTCCCAATAAGACAGGACAGCCAAGAACAATACTGGAATGAATGCAGAGATAACAAAGAAAAGTAGCATGCGCCGGGCAACCCGGCTACGCATAAATTTCGTTTCAAGCTTCATTCCGATGGGCGATCAATATCCGGATGCAAGACCGATATATCTGCCATTATTGGCTCTGATAATATCGTCACGACTTGGCGAGGCTGTTAAAGGCGATACACTTTTGCCGTCTTTGCCCTGACTGTACAAATCGAAATCGGAATTAATGGGGTGCAGGTTATGGTCCTTACGCGCCTTACCTGTCACATTTTTAATACCAGGATCGGACAGGTTCATGTATTGATAAGGATTTCCCCAAGGATCCAGAATATTGTTGGCCCCGGCTTCAGTCAACGAAGGTGGATATCGGTTATTGTTGCCATAATAGCTTTCCAACTTACCTTCGATTGTCTTGATGTCCGCAACGGCTTTTGCGTTATCGATACGGTCCCGGTAATTTTCATAGGCTGGTGCGGCAATCGTAGCAATCACTCCAACTATCGCCAAAGTCACCATCAATTCAATGACCGTAAATGCCCGCTGGAAAAAAACCACTTTCTTTTGCCCGATACGAACAAACTGAGGAAAATGGAAATGAAACGATATAAAACGGGGTTCTAGCATAACAATCTACTCGGCAGGATTTGCATCATCGAACAATCTCGATAAAAAAACACACGATGAACAAAATGATTTACGGCTCAAAATAGAACATTTTGAGAAAATTTTTAGTCCATCCAGTAAACAAATCCGCCACCCGTGTCAAAAATTTCCGGAATTTAGCATTTATTGCGATTCAAAAATACAATCACCGAACCCGGTCAGTTAAATGTGACGGGTTTACCATAGGAACAATCTGGCTGATTACCTAAAAGATTCCAATTCCCAAAAAGATTGAGTTGGATTATTGCTTGAGTTTTAGGTTAAAAGGTCTTTTGGGAATCCTGATTTGAGCATCAGGTAAGCAGTAGGAAGACTCGGATCCGATAGTCTTAGCCCAGTATTCGGCATGGGTTCAGGGCATACATAATTCTTATCAGAATGATCGAACGAATTACCTGTTAGCCATATCCATGACTTCCACAGCCGTTAATTGTCCTTTCATGTCTCCATCCCAGGTGGCGTTGAAAGGCAAGACGTTTTGCACACGGGTAGCCCGATCCAGGTATGACAACAGACTGAGTTCAGATTGCGTAATGGGCATGGCAATCGCGCGCGGAATTTTGGTGGCTTCGCTTATCAGCACTGTATTGAGATTACCCTTCGATTTGGCATTCAGCTTGGCTTTCGGACTTGCAAGTGCGGTATTGATGGCTGTTTTCACCAGCTTCTGGTGATTACGCTTATCGTCTTCGAGAGTGGGATAGGCCTGCAGATACAGATGGCGATTACGCCAGCCCAGTAACCATGGCTGATTGACCACTCGAACCGGTGTCCCGACAGGCACACCATGATAAATACCAATAATGTCTTCAGGATACATGCGCAGACAACCGTGACTGCCACGCAAACCAATGCTGGGCGGTTTGTCGGTACCATGAATAGCATAGCTCGGCCAGGCCAGCTTCAATACATGGGTTCCCATCGGATTGTCTGGTCCCGGAGGCACAACAGCCGGTAAGGGATCACCATTGGCTGCATGTTCCTTGCGAATGGCGGGTGTCGGTATCCAGGATGGATTTTCCTTTTTTGCAGCCACTTTCGTCGCACCTTCCGGAGTCTTCCATTCCACGCGCCCTATTCCGACTGGATGGGTAATCACACGCTGCGGTTCGCCGTTCTTGGTTTGGGGATAGTAAAACAGGCGCATGGCCGCAAGATTGATGACGATTCCCTGGCGTGGCGCATCGGGCAGCACAAACTGCGTAGGAATGACAATCTGCGTGCCCTCACCGGGTAACCAGGGATCGACATTGGGATTGGCGGCGACAATTTCCTCATATCCCAAATTGAAGCGACGAGCGATATCAGAAAGCGTGTCTTCCGAGTTGGCGGTGATGACTTGCAGTGCTCCAACGACTTCGTCATGCGGTCCATTGATCGTAAATTCGTGCTTTGCCAGCGGTATGGGCAGAGTCCGGTTATTTTTGACCGATGAATCGGCCGATCTGAACGAGAATGACTGGCAGCCGGATAACAGTAACAGCGAGATCATCACGATGATCAGATAACGATACTGAGACACTGAGCTTGTTTGGAAACGATTCATCGGCAAATTTTATGAATACAAACAAAAAACATACAAAAAATGGCAAACGCAAGAAACCTGATCGAAATGGTACTCAGGAAATCCAGGTTGAATTTATTACTGCAAAAATGGGTTAGAACAGTGAATTGGGTGTGGATTGAAACAAAATATACGTAATGCGGCTGGACGAGTCAATAAATCCCGTACTTCCACGCAATATCCCCTAAACAAAAAAACAACAGCAGGCAAAACTTGCTGACACTGATGTTAATCAAATCGACTTAGGAGTACAGTATGAAAACCATGGTGAATCCATGAAAGCGTATTCGCAGATGCGACTATACAAAAGCTGCACGGTTGAATTGCCACAAAAACTAGAAAGGAGAAAGAAAATGACAGTCGGAAGCCTATGCAATCGTCAAGTAATCGTCATTCAGCGTGAAGAAACGGTTTTAGGTGCTGCCAAACTGATGCGGCAGTATCACGTCGGTGCTGTCATCGTGGTGGAAAAGCAGCACAATCACCAAGTTCCTGTTGGCATTGTCACGGATCGCGATCTGGTCGTTGAGATTCTAGCAACGGAGCTAGACGAAACCGTTATCACGGTAGGTGACATCATGGCATCGGAAATATTTACGGTTAACGAAAACATGCCGACGCATGAAGCGATAGAATTCATGCGACGCAAAACGGTACGGCGCTTACCAGTCGTTGACAATTCCGGGGAGCTGATTGGCATACTGACGCTAGATGATGCGCTGGGAATACTGTCTCAGGAATTGCTTGATCTGGCCAAACTGGTCAGATACGAACAGAGAAAAGAAGAAAGGCACCGCCCCTAGCATCCATTCTGGAAAGTGAAAAATTTGATGCGTGGCGGCTCATGATATCTGGCAGGCTGGAGCAAATATTCCAGAGTGCTGAATAATAGATTGACTCTATTCTCCAGGACGGACCCCAGTGTGGCAATGGTTATCGTATTGATGTCACTGTTCACCGATCACCTAGTACGTCATGATGCTGCCATGACAGGTCAAATCAGTTTGTACGGATTGGCGTTGCCTGTCGCTGGCATCATGTGTGATGGAAAAATTTTTCATAAGAATTTATACCAATAACAATATGTTAATTCCACAACACAATTAAAAAGATTTGCCAGATGTACTTCAATCTACCTGCATGATCACGCAATTCATTTTTTTAAAACCACTAAGATGCGATCATGACAACGCTGAACAGCACCAATGCTAGTCCTACAAAGAAATTTAGTCTTGTCTGAAAATTGCACCCTGAAATTACAAAGTTTTCTGACTTGATTTAAATTTTTTTTGTTATATTCTTGTCACAAAAGATTGTTATTTTGCCTCTATCGCTTTTTGCAAGGAGTCATTCAAATGATGCAATCGAATTTTTCCGATGATCGGTTAAGCTCTAGCTACTCTAAATCCAAACCAGTAAGCGGTCAGTCTGGTTTTCACGAAACGGGTCAACTGAGGCGCGCTAAACTGCATGCCGCACATTTGATCAGCACCATTGACAGCCACTATTCCCTCTCGCCTTCACTGCGTCGGTTGCTTGAAATCAGCCTGGTATTCAACACGACAGACTCAAAGGTTTTATCTGCCTTAACGAAACGTACCCCGATGATCATCCACACTGAATTTTTCAGGTTGCACCATACATTGGGAAGCAATTCGGAATCATCGGAAATGCACTGTTGAGAAAAAGCTCGAAGTACCGGAATTTACTGAATTAAAAATGAGTATTTTCCTACTCATTATTCGAAACAGGTTCAGCTAACATGGATCACTACAATGGATACAATTTGATTCCAAGTATTTGATTTCTCAATCCCGTTACATTAACTTTCATGGTATCGCCAAAGGAGTACTGAAATGGAAAATAAAGTAAACGAACTCGCCGATAAAATAAAGGAATCCAAATCGTCCAAACGTACTGCCGCTATCCGGAGTCAGTCGGACAATCATAGCACCGAGACGTATGATCGCCAGCATATGATTGCAGTGGCGGCTTATTATCTCGCCGAGAAACGCGGTTTTAACGGCAACGCCGCCGATGCCATGCAGGATTGGCTTGATGCCGAAATTGAGGTCAATAATGCGTTAAACGGTAATGGTAAAAAAAGAGTACGTAGCGGAACGGTCAAAAGCTTACTCGAACCGGTCAACTAGATCCGCCGCCCCGCCCACAAATGGGTATTGCAGCTGACGCTAGCGAGCTAAATACCGATTCTGACAGGCATTCTCTGTCTCCCAAATTGCCCTGAGAATGCCCCGAAGCAGCCTGGTATTGAAGCGTTGCAATGCTTGCAGCAGCCTTCTGTCGTCAACTCGTAACGTTTGATTTCGTACCAGTCACGCTCAATAGCGATGTTGCCACAGGTATGGCAGAGCGTTGTATCCCCCTCGCGATGATGAACATTTCCGGTGTAGACGTACTGCAATCCACAATCGAGTGCAATCTTGCGTGCTTGAATCAAGGTTTCAAGTGGTGTCGACGGGATATCATCGAGCTTGTAATCCGGATGAAATGCGGTGAAATGTAATGGCACGCCGGTTCCCAGCGCATCATGTATCCACCTGCACATCTTTTCCAATTCTTCGATCGAATCATTCAAGCCTGGTATCAACAGTGTGGTCAGTTCCAGCCAGACCTCGGTTTCGTGTTTCAAATATTGCAGTGTCTCGAGTACTGGCTGAAGGTGTGATCCGGTTTGTTTCAGATAAAACGCTTCCGTAAAACCCTTGAGATCGACATTGGCTGCATCCATTCCGGCAAAGAAATCCTTTCGTGCCTGCGCATTGATGTATCCAGCCGTTACTGCAACCGTCTTAATTCCTCTGGCATGACAGGCATCGGCAACATCGATCGCATATTCTGCAAAAATGACCGGATCGTTGTAAGTAAAGGCAACACTTCGACAGTCATGTTGCACAGCACACTGCGCAATTGCCTCGGGACTTGCCCGATCCATCAGTTTATCGAAGCTCCGCGATTTCGATATATCCCAGTTTTGACAAAACTTGCAGGCAAGATTGCAGCCTGCCGTGCCAAAGGACAGAACGCTGCTACCTGGATAGAAGTGATACAACGGTTTCTTTTCGATAGGATCGATACAAAACCCCGAAGACCGCCCATAGGTGGTCAGCACCATCGAATCACCGGCACGCGCACGCACAAAACAGGCTCCTCGCTGCCCGTCATGCAACTTGCAGTCCCGGGGGCAGAGATCACATTGAATCCTGCCATCTTGCAGAACATGCCAGTAACGCGCAGGAAACTGCTGGTCAGGTGTAATCGGCTCATCCATATCAACCTCCTAAGATTTAGTTTCGTGCCACGAGTTGACCGTATAACGAAATAACCGGATTCCTGCTGCCCAGAAATCTCCGGGTAACTGGGCCTTGATTTTCAGATTTTCCAGAAATTGCTGGGGATCGGGAATGCTATCCCATACTTGCGGCAAGAATGTGCTACGACAGTTTTCATACTCCAAAACGATACCGTCCATTCCCGGACGCATTTGTGCAATCGCATCCGCTTCATCTCTGAAATCGATGCGATCAAGATCAGAAAGTACGGATACCTCGATTGCGATGGAACTGAATTCACGCTGAGTCAACGGTAAAAAACGGGAATCGTGCAGTGCGGCCGATACCGCATTTTTGCGAATATCTTCCAGCAAGGGTAAATCAGGTTGCAATGAACCGATACAGCCTCGCAGTTGACCATGCTGCAACAAAGTGACAAACGAGGCTCCAGGCTGCAACAACCAAGGTTGATTCGCTTCAGAATCAATGGATTCAAAGTGCACATGGAGTGCCTGCGCGATCGCCGCACGGGCAATTCTCAATACGATATTGCCTTGCGTCATGGACTCAGGAAGCATGTTTAACCTTGATATCAGTGAAAGCAATCGAAGCATACCCGACCACTTGTGTTCGTTCGCCAGCCGTATCACCTGAATTGCACGAATCCAGCAATTGTGGTGTCAGATGATGCTTCCGGGCTGCCATGATCAATCCATTGATCGGCATACTACCGCAAGCCTGATCACGGTCTGCCAGAAGCTGGAGTTGCAAAATGCCCCGAATAGTCTGCTGATCCACCTGTTGTGCCACTTCGTAAGGCAGGTAATGCGAGAGATCGGAACTGACCACGATCAATGTCTCTTCTCCACCCCAAGCATTTTCAAGAATCTCGGCAACGGTTTCGACAGTCGTCATACCAACGACCAAAGGTAACAAAACAAAATCGTTCAATACACATTGCAAGAATGGCAACTGTACTTCCAGGGCATGCTCGAATTCATGCGCTGCCCTGGAAACAAGTAGTCCGGACAGATGTTGATTTTTCCGGATCCATCCCACATCCAACTTGATTTCTCCCAGTGGTGTGGTAAAAGCATCCGCGTCAGGCAACGCCACACCGCTGAATGCAAAACGATGTGCCGGACCCAGTAGCACCACACGTCTGATGCGGCCTGCAATCGAATTCAGGGTGGCATAAGCGGCTGCCGCTACACTACCCGAATAAACATAGCCGGCATGCGGCACGATCAATGCCTTGGGCAAGCAGGTCTGGTGTTTTGCCCTGGCCAGCAAGACTTGCACGTCTTTTACAAGCTGTTTGTTTTCCGCGGAATAAAACAGGCCTGCTACAGCCGGTTTACGAAACTGGGTCATGTCACACCCTTAAGTTAGAATTCAGATATTCTATTAGAAAATAAAACGATGCAAATCGTTTCAACCCAGCTTGTTTTCAATTACTCGTCAGCCTGAAACCCGACACTTGCTCTGCTGGATTCTTGCCAGAAAGAGCAGGTATTTCATTGATTAGGCTATTGTATTCCAGAATGAATATAATCTGCAGCATGCGATATTCCTTTACAATCGTGTCTGAATATTGCACGATGCCTGAACAGCAATGCTGTCGATCAGTTAATTTGCGACCCATTTGTTACTTGCAGCACCTTCCCATCCCATCGATTTGATATTGATTCCCTGACACTGTTCATTTCAACACCACTGCACTGATTGAATCCAGAGCACTTCAATTGGCTTCAAGGAGGAACACCTAATGATGAAGATTTTTAGTATGTTACAAACACGCTTCAATAGCCGGGACTTCATGCGGTTTGCTCAATTCAAACCCATTCTGACTTTTACATTCCTGGTTATTTTCCTCACCACACCGAGCCTTTCAGCGCACGCATCCCGTAACAGCGAAGCCGGAGCGGTAAAATGGCATCCCGGCCATTACTACACATTGATGGGTGGAAAAAACAATCCGCAATATCTGTCTCAAGTTTATCGGGAACTGGAAAATACGCCCGCGTTACGTGGCGTGCAAATCCGCTATGAATGGATAGACCTGGAACCCAGTGAAGGAGCATATGATTTTTCACAGATCGAGCAGCGATTGAGAGAGTTGTCCGAGCGCAAGAAAAGATTGATCGTATTATTGCAAATCAAGTCCTTCGACGCATCGACCCGATTCATACCCGATTATTTGAAAGACAAAAAATACGAGGAAGGCGCTTTTCCATTCAGCAGTTACGGGACACAAAAGATCAGGGGCTATAACCTGAAACTTTGGAATGTACAACTACAAAATCGGCTCGTTGCCCTAATCACCGAATTGGGTAAGCGATTCAATACGCACCCCTATTTTGAGGGGATAGGATTGACTGAAACCGCCATGGGCAAGCCTATGATTGAATTATCCAAGAATCAGGAAAACAGTTTTTATTCCGGCATGTTACTCATTAACCAGGAATTAAGAACACATTTCCCGAACACCATGACCTATCAGTTTACGAATTATCCCAGGCCGATGCTGAAATCATTTGTCAACCGTTTGCGGGAAATCGGAACGGGCTTAGGTGGCCCAGATACATTCCCCGACGATCCTGGATTGACTGTCAATAGGACAAATGCTCCCAAGGGGGTCTATCATCATTATTCAGAACTTTCCGGAATAGTCCCTCTGACACCCTCGGTCATGCAAACAAATTATGTCAATACCCGTCCTGATAAATCCGGCAAGACACCTACAGTCGAGGAACTGTTGGCATATGCCCGAGATAATCTGAAAGCCAACTACATTTTCTGGACTCGGGCACCCGGATATTTTCCCAATGTGCTGCAAACACTGAGAAGCCTTCCAGCAGACGATCCGACTGGCGGCCTAAGTACCGTATGCCCCAGGGTTTATCATTCTTGTGTCGAATGAAAAGGCGCAGCATCAAATGATGTGTGAGCGTGCCACCTCAAATGTCACTCGACGAGCATTGTCGGCGAATTTGTTCTGAGCAAGCCAGATTGATTATCCGGATCGATCTGAATCTCGTGGTCGCAAAATTAAAGTCATCTGCTGTAGTAAAATGCGTTTTTTGAAAAAATGCATAAGACTGGACTGCAATCATGATCAATCCTAGAAAAACAAAAGTACTCTTTGTCTGCATGGGCAATATTTGCCGATCACCCACAGCCGATGCGGTATTTCGTCATTACGTCAAGGCAGCGGGCGTGGATCATCTCATCGAGGTCGATTCGGCCGGAACCCATGCTTATCATATCGGCAATCCTCCCGATGAACGCTCGCAACGTACCGCATTCAGGCGTGGCTACAAAATGGACGACCTGCGTGCACGAGCCGTCGAAATCAGCGATTTTGATGAATTCGATTACATTCTGGCCATGGATAGGGAAAACCTGCGTTTGCTGCAGCAACGCAGCCCTCACCACCATCACGACAAAATCCGGTTATTTATGGCTTATAGCAAGAATCATGACGACGATACCGAGGTACCGGATCCTTACTTTGGCGGTCACGAAGGTTTCGAGCTGGTACTGAATATGGTGGAAGAAGCCAGCCAGGGTTTGCTCGAGCATTTACACGAAACGATCATTACGAACAGGAACCACCTATGAAAACAAAAGCTGCCGTAGCCTGGAAAGCGGGCGAACCGTTAACCATCGAAGAAATCGATCTCGAAGGCCCCCGGTCCGGTGAAGTATTGGTTGAAATCAAGGCTACCGGCATCTGCCATACCGATTATTACACGTTATCCGGCGCTGATCCGGAAGGCTTGTTTCCCGCCATTCTTGGCCATGAAGGCGCGGGCGTAGTGGTCGATGTCGGCCCGAACGTCAAATCGCTGCGCAAAGGCGACCATGTCATTCCGCTGTACACACCGGAATGCCGCGAGTGCAAATTCTGCTTGTCAAAAAAAACCAACTTGTGCCAGGCCATCCGTGCCACACAGGGTAAGGGTCTGATGCCCGACAGTTCTTCACGCTTTTCCATCGACGGTAAACCCCTGTTTCATTATATGGGCACATCCACGTTCTCCAATTACACCGTAGTGCCCGAAATCGCCTTGGCCAAGATTCGCCAGGATGCGCCGTTCGATAAAGTATGTTACATCGGCTGTGGCGTCACTACCGGCATCGGCGCGGTGATTTATACCGCCAAAGTGGAAGCCGGTGCCAACGTGGCGGTGTTCGGTCTGGGCGGCATCGGCTTGAACGTGATTCAAGGCGCGCGCATGGTCGGTGCAGATAAAATCATCGGTATCGACATCAATCCCGAGCGTATAGCGATGGCACGCAAATTCGGCATGACCCATTTCATCAACCCGAACGACGTGCCGAACATTATCGACGCTGTGGTGCAACTGACCGACGGCGGCGCGGATTACAGCTTCGAGTGCATCGGCAGTACCAAAGTGATGCGCCAGGCACTGGAATGCACACACAAAGGCTGGGGACGCAGCATCATCATCGGCGTCGCCGAAGCCGGTGCGGAAATCAGCACGCGGCCATTCCAGCTCGTCACCGGCCGTAAATGGGAAGGTTCTGCATTCGGCGGCGCGCGCGGCCGCACCGACGTACCGAAAATCGTCGACTGGTATATGGAAGGCAAAATCGATATCGATTCCCTGATCACTCACACACTGACACTGGATAACATCAACGAGGGTTTCCGTTTGATGAAATCCGGTGAATCGATCCGCTCCGTGGTGATTTACTGATCGTGGCGACAATTGAAACCCGCAGCCAGCATCTCTGCTTTGGCGGCATCCAGGGATATTACCAGCATCTTTCGGAAATCATCGGGCTGCCGATGCGCTTTTCCGTGTATCAACCCCCTCAAGCCAAAAATCATGCCGTGCCGGCACTATTTTTCCTGGCCGGACTGACTTGTACCGAAGAAACGTTCATGATCAAGGCCGGTGCACAACGTTATGCCGCCGAATATGGTCTGATGCTGATCACCATGGATACCAGTCCGCGTCAGACCGGCATTGCAGGTGAAACCGATACCTGGGATTTTGGTGCCGGTGCAGGATTCTACCTGGACGCGACGCAAGCCCCCTGGTCGCAATATTATCGAATGGAAAGTTACGTGACGCATGAGCTGCGCCAGATCATTCTCGATCAGTTTCCAGCCGATCCGGGTCAGATAGGTATTTTTGGTCATTCGATGGGCGGACATGGCGCTCTGACACTGGCTCTGTACCACCCGGATAAATATCGATCCGTATCGGCACTGGCACCGATTTGCGCACCGATGCGCTGTCCGTGGGGACAAAAAGCGTTCCGCAACTATCTGGGAGAAGATCAACAAAGCTGGCGTCAGCATGATGCCACTGCGTTGATTGAGGATGGTATGCGTGCACCGGATTTACTGATCGATCAAGGCATGGACGACCAGTTCCTGGTTTCGCAACTGTATCCTGAAGCTTTGGAGAAAACCTGCCGCGAAGCAAGCCAGAAACTCACACTGCGCTTCCACAGTGGTTACGATCACGGCTATTATTTCATCAGTACCTTTATTGGCGAACATTTGAAGTATCACAGCGAGCAATTGGGTTGATCGTCATGGCCAATTTCCATGATGATCTGCGCTTTGAAGTATTCCTTTCCTCATAACCAGCTTTCAAAATCAATGCGGAGTGTGGTTCTCTGATTCATCTCATGCGGCTGGTATGATTCATTTTCCGGGATGTGCCGGATCCACCTCCAGATCATGGGAGGCTTGTAACTGCGGAAAAAAGTGGCGCTCTTCAAAACGCACATGGGTATAGAGTACATCTCCGAATCGCCGCAACCGTGCAACCGGCTCCATCGTGCATTCCCGATCGACAAGCAGGCGCAACTCGGCATGCTCGGACAAAACCTGCATCACGGATTGTGAATCCAGATCCTTACCAATCTGAGCCATCAACTGTTCCTCCACCTCAAAATGCCGCGCCATGATCGATTCCCAATAGATCTCAATACGTTCAATCATTTCGGCTTGTACGTTTGCATCCCCGCTCTCCGCTGCACGCGAGGCTGCCCGCGCCAGCACCAAGGCAGAGTGATGTTCGCGTGATAGTGAAAGTAAAATCCCGGTTCTTGGCATTTCAGATTATTCCAACTCCCTATTTCATGACCAAGGCATCAGTCTGTATTCAGCTTTTTGCTTTCCAAATCCTGAAATTAAGCGGCGCCATGAATTCTGTCGATCCGGTACAATGCTGCAGCGCAAACCCGATCTGATTCACGGAGTATATTCATGCTAACAGTATCGCGGCATCATCCTGAAAAATGCGGCATTTCTGCCACTGTCGCACTGTCCTGCCGCTTGTCATCAATACAATAAAAATGGAAAGGATCATGCACAACGCCATACCCCAATTTCAGGATATTTCCCAACTGCATACCGGTTTCGGTATCGCTTATATTGACACATCGGGAAAAATTTTATCCGCCAATACGGCTTTCACCCGACTGCTTCATACACAACCGGTTCAACCGGGACACTCTATCTTTGAATATGTGCAGCACATCCGTTCCGTGGATGTCATGCACTGGCAACACACATTAACCTGTCCTCAAGCCGGCACACTTGAAATCGCAATTCCTGAAGATAAAAGCATGATCCGTTTGCAATGGACCGCATTAAATCAGGATCATCGCCTGATCATCGCTGAGTCCCTGCCCTCTGATCATACATTACTGATTCAACGCAATGCCGACAAAACTGAAAACCATGAATCTCAGCCGACATTGGGTCATCGCCAGCAATTGCACCAAATACTTGCTGATTGGGAAACCGATCAATCCGAAAATCGGTCGCTGGCTGTCATTCTCATTGGATTAAGTCAATTCAAAAAAATCAATGAAACACTGGGCTATGACACCGGCGATCAGGTACTCAAGCTGGCAGGACAGCGCATTGCCCGCGTCTCGCGGACAGACGATTTTGTTACCGCACTGGATGGAGACAAATTCATCGTGCTGCAAACCAATCAGACACAGCCTGCCAGTGTCGTGACCCTGGCCAAGCGTTTGCTGGAATTACTACAACGTCCTTTCCTGATTAACGGCCGCCAGGTCAACACCAACGCATGTGTCGGCATGGCTATTCTGCATCAGGGTACGGATGAAGCCAAGAATCTGATCCAGCATGCCGAGTGGGCACTGGCCGAAGCCAAGAAACAGGCGCCGGGCAGTCATTGCATTTTTGAACCCGGATTGGAACAGAGAGCACTCGAGCAGCACAACCTGGAGGTCGGTTTGCGTCGTGCACTCCTGCTACAGGAATTTCAGCTGTTCTACCAACCCCAGATTGACATGCACAACCGTAAAATTGTCGGATGCGAAGCCTTGCTGCGCTGGCAGAAATCCGGCAAGGACTGGATCTCTCCTGCGCAGTTCATTCCACTCGCGGAAAGCATGGGAGAAATTCATACCATCGGTAAATGGGTCTTGCAGACCGCTTGCCACGATGCCGCGCGCTGGCCTGCAAACATCAGGGTCGCCATCAATGTTTCCCCCCTGCAATTTGAGGATGGCAGCCTGATACACCACATTCAGCGTGCCTTGCATATGAGCGGACTGGATCCACAACGGCTGGAACTGGAAATCACCGAAGGATTGTTGATTCGCAATATTGAAAAAACCCTCGAGCAGCTCTGGCACATACAGAATATGGGCGTCACGATCGCCATGGATGATTTCGGTACCGGTTTCTCATCCCTCAATTATTTGAACAGCTTTCCGTTTTCAAAAATCAAAATAGATCAATCGTTCATTCGCAGTTTGCAGACAGAAAAATCGCGCGCACTGGTACAGGCCATCTTGTCGCTGGGTCAGGCGTTGAATATGGATACCTTGGCAGAGGGCGTTGAAACAGAAGAGCAGCTGGATTACCTGGCGCACAATGGATGCAATGCAGTACAGGGATATCTGATCAGCAAACCTGTTCCGGTTGAGAAAATTTTGGAGCTTTTTTGACATAGGAAAGTCCTGAAGAAGTAGTATGCGATGACCCAAGGTGCGGTCGATTTTCAGTACTTCCGCAACAGTACATCGAACTACTTGGAAGGATTACCATGAAAAATGACTTGTATCAATTGATTTACCTGAGTCACAGCGAAATTTGCGGGAACGACAGTACAATTCGTGAGGAAATCGAGCAAATTCTCGCCATCTCACGGCAAAACAACCGCGCTGCCAATATCACCGGCGCATTGATGTTCAACAGGAATTGCTTCGCTCAGGTCCTGGAAGGCACACACCATCAAATTCAACAGACCTTCGAACGCATCCAGTGTGATCCCCGGCACTCCAATGTCGCCATTCTGGATTTTGACCTCACGCCAGCACGTCGCTTTAGCGAATGGTTCATGGCTTATGTTGGCGAGAATTCCGATACCCGGCAGGCCTTTGAACAAATCCAAAAAACACCCGCTTTCGATCCGCATCAGCTCATGGGAGAGCGGATTTACGATTTGCTGCACACGCATCTGCATGCTGCAGAAAACTACAATCTTTAATTCCGAAGACTTATCGCGGGTAAAGATGACAAACCAGCAACGGCTATCGCGTCACGAGACAACACTTTTGGTGCGATAACACCAGTATAGTGCAAATCCGGTAAAGATCATTCCTCCCATCAGATTACCCGCTATGACCGGCAGTCCATTCCATATCCACCACTCGGCCAGTGTAATGTTGGCGCCGATCAGCATACCCGCTGGAATGACAAACATATTCACAATCGCATGTTCATACCCCAAGCCAAAAAAGGTCATGATCGGCAACCACATCGCAGCGATCTTGCCACCTGTGGTCGTCGAAGTGAAAGCCATCACCGCCCCTAGCGTGACCATCCAGTTACATAGCATGGCACTGACAAAAGCTGTGATCGTGCCATCCAAACCAAGTTTGGCATATTCCAGTGTCTTGGTTTCTGCAATGGCAATGATGCGCTGCAAGGCAGGAATCGTCTCCGGATCGATCGATCCCATTTTCGTTGCCACTATGCAATACAGGTAGGCATACATGACGCTACCAATGAGGTTTCCGGTCAGCACCCAGAACCAGTTAACCAGCAAGCGGTGAAACGTAACGCGATTATCCGTGACGGCAATCGGGATCAAGGCAAAATTACCGGTTGCCAGTTCCAGTCCCAGCAGGATGATCATGACAAAACCGATTGGAAAAACCAGTGCGCCCGCCATGCCCACTCCGGTTTGTGTGGCTGCCAGTATAGCCAGTGTCGTTGCATATCCCAGAAAAGCACCGGACAAAAGCCCGCGGATCAGTAATTGCGGCACAGGAAGATTGGCTTTCTTGGCGCCCGCCTGCAACATGTTCTCAATGACTTCTTCCGGCTTCACATAGGCCACGAATCTCTCCTTTCTTAACTCAAAATGACTATTTCCGGGCTTCGCTGCTCCACGCTGCGGCAGAGTCGCCCGCGCGACCTTATTTCACACTTGGTTCGGCGGGCAAGAATAATTGCAGCAAATCATTCAAAAAACGCCTGCCCAGTACGGTTGGCTTGATACGATGCCGGTCCCATACCAGCAATCCCTGTCGCTCGGCTTCATCGAGTTGTTGTCGCAATTCATCCACCGGCAGCCCCGTCCGTTCCTGAAAAAGCGGTGTATCAAATCCACCGTGCAATCGCAACGCATTCATCATGAACTCGAATCCCCGGTCGGCCGATGTCAGGCTATGCTGTGTCTGAATCAGCGATGTAGCGGAGGCCGCCTGCTCCAGATACTGCCGGGGTTGCTTGAAACGCATCTGGCGCACGATTTTATCCGAAAAACTGATTTTGCTGTGTGCGCCCGCTCCGATGCCCAGATAATCACCAAACAACCAGTAATTGGTGTTGTGCTGAGATTCCTTTCCGGGCTGCGCATAAGCGGAAGTCTCGTAATGACGATACCCCCGATTCATCAGGGTTTGCTCGATCATTTCCTGCATCGTGGCTGCGGTTTCATCATCGGGAAGTTGCGGGGGAAAACGATAAAACAGCGTATTGGGTTCGAGGGTCAGATGATAGGCCGAGAGATGCGAAACCCCGAATGAACAGGCCGTTTCGATATCAACCTGTGCTTGCTGGACGGTTTGCCCGGGCAAGGCATACATCACATCGAGGTTGATATTATCGAAATGGTTTTGTGCCATTTCAACTGCACGCCATGCTTCACGATCATCGTGCACACGTCCCAGTGCCTTTAAATGGTGTGGATTGAAACTCTGTATGCCGATGGACAGGCGGTTGATTCCGGCCGCACGGAAGTCCTTGAACTTTTGTGCCTCAAACGTACCGGGATTGGCTTCCAGCGTAACTTCGGCATAGGGCTCCAGCGGTAACAGCATGCGCACCGCAGTCAATATTCTGTCAATTGACTGCGCGCTGAATACACTCGGTGTACCGCCCCCAAAAAACACGCTGCCGAGACGCCGCCCCCATACTTCCGCCAGGGCTGATTCCAGATCGCGAATGAGTGCAGCGGCATATTCCGCTTCGGGTACCTGTGCATCCGCTGTCTTTATCGCATGCGAATTGAAGTCACAGTAAGGGCATTTCTTCAGGCACCAGGGAATATGGATATACAGACTCAGTGGCGGCAGCGCTTTTAATTTCGGCACACTCACGTCAGCCGGATCTTGCGACGATGTGGTCATACGTTTTCCAGCCAGGTCAGCCTATATTGCGCAATGTCAGGAGTGGCGGAGTCGACAGTACCGAACGCGTCCCCAGCATGCCGGCCAGCAACACCCCTACTGCACCTATCGATGTACCGATCAACCAGATCCAGGGATTAAAGGAGTACTGAAGATTCAGCACATGTTCCCCGATCACGTAGCCGAGCGCACTGGCTCCAGCGGAAGCAAACAAACCCGATAGCCCACCCAGCAGGGCAAACTCGGCGGCCCAGGCACGCGATAATTGCTGTCGTCGCGCACCCAACGCCCTGAAAACAGCCGCTTCATGTATGCGCTCATCGTGAGTGGATGCAATGGCAGCATAAAGTACGGCAAAACCTGCCAGCATAGTAAAGACAAAAACAAACTCGATCGCCTGGGAAACCTGCCGGATCATTTGCTGTACCTGACCGATGACAATCGCAACATCGACCACAAGAAGATTGGGAAAAGCCCTGACCAGTTCATGCATCACCGATGCCTGTGCTGGTGACACATAAAAACTGGTGATATAGCTGGCTGGATACTGATCCAGCAGACCCGGTGGAACCAGAACAAAAAAATTGACCCGGAAAGTATCCCAGTCGACCTTTCTAAGGTTATCGATACGAGCCGAAAACGCACTGCCCGCAATATCGTAAGTCAATTCGTCGCCTACCCTGAGCCCCAGCGTTTTGGCCAGACCTTCCTCAAACGACAATAAGGCTTCCTGTGTGCCATCCTGCCACCATGTTCCCTTTACAACCTGATTGTCGGACATCAGTCGATTCGTCCAAGAAAGATTGAACTCGCGCCTGACATGGCGTTCGGCATGTGGATCGTGCGCATAGTCCTCGGCTGCAACCGATTTACCGTTAATTTTGCTCAACCGCGCCCTGACCATGGGAAACATGCGCGGCTGCGTGATGTCATGTTGCTGAAAGAATGTCTGTATGGCTTGCACCTGATCTGATTGAATATTGACCAGAAAGTGATTCGGTGCATCAGCTGGCAAACTGGTATGCCAGTCCTTGATCAGATCGTCTTGAATCAAGGTTAACAACAACAACGCCATCAGGCCCAACCCCAGTGCCACAGCCTGCAGCACACTGGAAGCTGCACGCCGGCGTATGCTTGCCAAACCATAACGCCACGCCCCCCCCGCTTGATGCCGTAACCCTCCCAATACCCTGATCAACAACCAGCCGATGGCACCAAATACCGTTATGGCAGTGATGAATCCAGCAACAATATACAGGCCCAACTTCAGATCCTGAGCTTTCCAGATAAACATCAAAGACAAGGCGATCAATCCGAGTACATAACCTGCCACACTGTGTGTATTGGACAATCCGATATCCCTGCGCAATACACGCAGCGCCGGCACACTACGCAAATTCAGCACTGGCGGCAAGGCAAACCCGAGCAGCAGCACCAATCCTACCATCACGCCTTGAACTGCCGGCAATGCATCCGGCCAGGGAAGCTCAGTATCAACAATGCCGGTTAACCATTGCGTCAAAACCTGTTGAGCCGCAAAACCGATCAGACTGCCGATGGTACTGGCCACGATACCCAGCACGATGAAATAGTACAGATATAAATAAAACAATTGCTTCTGACTGGCGCCTAGGCTACGCATCACTGCGCATCCGTCAAGATGACGCAAGGTAAAACGGCGCACGGCCAAAGCCAGCGCTGCCGCAGCCAAGACCACACTGGCCAGGGCAGCCAGACTCAGAAACTTCTCGGCTCGCTCGAGAGCCGCTCTGATTTCCGGTCGTGCATCTCGAATGCCTTCCAATCGCTGCGCACGGGTCAATTGCGGTTTGACCCACTCGCGATACTGTTCCACCTTTTTCAGTTCACCGGCAAGCAATAACTGATAGGAGACACGACTACCTTCCTGAATCAAGCCTGTCTTTGGCAAATCGACCGCATTCATGATGGCACGGGGCCCCATGCTGACAAATCCCACCGAGTGATCCGGTTCGCGGGTGATCAATTCAGTCACCACCAATTGCGTCATCCCCACATCCACTCTGTCACCTGGCTTGAGCTCGAGCCGGGTCATGACTTTTTCGTCGATCCAGATGGTTCCGGGCAGCGGAATCCCCTCGGCCACTCTATGCGCCGGTGTCGATACATCACCGTTTATAGAGAATTGATCAGCCAGGTTAATGCGCCCCCGAAGTGGATAACCTTCGGTGACAGCCTTGATCTCCGTTAGCAGATTACTATCACCATTGGAAATCATGCTGGGAAATTTGATCAGTGAGGATACCGCCAAACCCCTGCGAGATGCTTCTGCTGTCAATGTATCGGGAATGGGTTGACTGGAAATAACCAGCAAATCGGCTCCGAGCAGCTGATTACTCTCCCGGGCAAGCGCCAATTCGACACGATCTGCAAAAAAACCCACTGTCGTGAGACTGCTGATTGCAATCACCAGAGCCAATATCAGAACATTGAGCTCTCCGGCACGCCAATCACGAAATAGCATGCGCAAGGAAAATCTAAACGAGTTCATGAAACGAAAAAATCAGTGGAAAAATAAAATTCAGGCTCATTGCAGCAGTTTACCATCGGCCAGTCTTATCTGCCGCGAGCAGCGTCTCGACAGGACTTCGTCGTGTGTCACCAGAATCAGTGTCGTACCATGTTCCCGATTAAGTTCGAACATGAGTTCGATAATTTGCACACCGGTAGCCGAATCGAGATTGCCGGTTGGCTCATCCGCCAGCAATAACCTAGGTTCAGTTGCAAAAGCCCGCGCAATGGCCACTCGCTGTTGTTCACCCCCCGATAACTGCTTGGGATAATGGTACAGTCGATTTGCCAGTCCGACCCGCTGCAATAATTTCTGCGCCACACTCTCGGCATTGTCGGTAGCGGCCAATTCCAATGGCAGCATGACATTTTCAATGGCTGTCAGCGCAGGCAACAACTGGAACGATTGAAATACAAATCCCATCATCTTGCCCCGCAGTGCCGCCCTGCTATCCTCATCCAGAGTAAAAAGATCTACATCCTGTAGATGAACTTTTCCCGAGCTTGGCAAATCCAATCCTGCCAGTAATCCAAGTAAAGTGGATTTACCCGAACCCGACGCACCCAGTATGGCAACGGCTTCACCTGGATTGACCTGCAAGGTGATGTCATGCAGTATGGTCAGTTGCGTCTCGCCTATGCTGACTTGCTTCGTTAGGGCTTGGGTACTGAGAATGGGTTGATTAACTTGATGATCTAACATGAAAAAAATATTCCTGATTATATTGCTATTCGTTCTTTTTTTTGTTGCCCCGGTATTTGCTGCAACCAAAACCATTTTGGTCTTTGGTGACAGCCTTTCTGCAAATTATGGCATATCAACCGAGGCAGGTTGGGTTGCATTGCTCAAGCAACGACTTCAGACACAATCCGACAGTTATCAGATCATCAATGCAAGTATCAGTGGCGAAACATCGCTCGGAGGTCGCAATCGAATCGATCAGGCGTTAAGCCAGCATCTTCCGGATATCATCATACTTGAACTGGGAGCCAACGATGGTTTACGCGGCGCATCGGTCAAATCGATTTATGACAATCTTGCAGCCATTATTGCTACATGCCAAAAAAATAATGTATTGGTTCTACTGGCAGGCATGCAATTACCACCGAACTATGGCATTACGTATACACAAAAGTTCCAGTCCGTTTTCCTGCAATTAGCCGAGAATTTTCAGATAAAGCTGGTCCCATTTCTGCTAGCCGGTTTTGGTGACAAACGTGAATTCTTTCAGTCGGATGGCATTCATCCCACTGAAATCGCTCAGCACAAAATCGTCGAAAATGTCTGGGAAATTTTACAAACCATGATTAAAAGTGATCACCTAACCGCCCGATCCGCTTTTAGCCAGGCAGATCACGTCACGGCGAATGCGCTGAACCCGCGTTTGCACTTACATCCAGAGCGGCCATGAAACCTGATAAGTCTTTGGGCAAAGGCGAATTAAAATCAAGGTATTGCGCCGTAAACGGATGCCTGATACGCATGGTATGGGCATGCAAAAACATACGTTGCAGTCGCAAGCCACTATTTAATTTCGCAATCATCTTGTTCAACTCGAAATCGCCATACTTGTCATCCCCCAGAATGGGGAATCCAAGATGGGCCAAATGAACGCGAATCTGGTGTGTGCGACCTGTTTTTAATTCCGCATCCAGTAAACTGTACTGTTCCCATGCCTTTTTCAATCTGAACACAGTGTGCGCTTCCATTGGCTTAGCATCACGATTCCGTCCTGGTGTTGAAACGGCCACTCGACGCTCTCCGGTGGCTGTAAGGTATTTGTTCAAAGCCAGCTTGACATGTTGTTTAGTATTTCTCCATTGCCCCTTGACCATGACAAGATAATGTTTTTCAGTCGATCCTTCGCGAATTTGCTTGTGCAACTCAACTAATGCACTGCGTTTTTTAGCCAACATTAATACTCCCGAAGTTTCTCGATCCAATCGATGAACGAGTTCCAGAAATTCCCAAGAAGAATGTTGCGCACGGAGCTGCTCAATGACACCAAAACTGATACCACTTCCGCCATGAACAGCTATTCCACTTGGTTTATCTATAACTAACAAGACATCGTCTTCGTATATTCTTTTGAACTGAAACCAATTCGAAGATGGAACTGATTTTTGCGAGGAAATATCAGCAAACCCGATTTTGAGAGGTGGAATTCTGAGCGTTTCGCCAATCTGCAAACGATATTTGGCATCGATACGCTTACCGTTGACCCTAATTTGCCCACTCCTCAAAATTTGATACAAATGGCTTTTGGGTACGGTCCGAAAATGTTTGATCAAAAAATTATCAATCCGCTGATTGTCCTCGTTCTCGCCAATCTGCAGGTATTCAACGGAGGTTTGGGTTGTCATCTCATTAGTGAATAAAGATTTTTGTTGCAAAATGATTGAAACCTTGAACTTAATCTATCTTCTTTTCAAGTCTATGTTGTAAAATTCGACCAATGGAAATTCGTAAATTTGGTTTCTCTATTTTAAAATAGGAAAATCCATCTGAATAAAAAATATACAAAAAATGTGTTGGTAAAAAATTTGATTTAAAGCAAAGTTCTATTTGGAACTTTATGTAAAATCTGCTACCTTAACAATTGTTAATATATTAGAATTAAAATATATATAGGACTCATTTCTAATTTCGATTCACAATTTTTTCAACAACTAAAATATTCATTAACTAAAACTCAATAATAAGAAATAAGTAATTGATAAGTATATATTACAACAAATACAGAAAACCCAAACCTCGTCATTACAACTACGTCCAACAGAAAAAGCCATCCGATACGATAGTGAATGGTTTATTTATAATTACAACACGTAAGGCTTGTAAATGAAACGAATGTTATTTAATGCGACTCAACCAGAGGAGTTAAGGGTAGCGATTGTCAACGGTCAAACACTAATTGATCTTGATATAGAGTCTGTTACCAAAGAGCAACGAAAAAGCAATATTTATAAGGCAGTTATTACTCGGATTGAGCCTAGCCTAGAAGCTGCTTTTGTTGATTATGGTTGTGAACGCCATGGTTTTCTTCCATTCAAGGAAATTTCACCATCCTGTTTGGGTGAAAATGCGAATTCTGGTACTCGCATTCACGATCAGATCTATGAAGGTCAGGAATTAATCGTACAAGTAGATAAAGATGAACGTGGTAATAAAGGCGCAGCACTGACCACATATATTTCACTGGCTGGTCGGTACCTTGTTCTTATTCCTAACAATCCCAATAGTGGTGGTGTATCACGACGCATTACGGGTGAGGAGCGAAACGATCTCCGTGATGTCATTGCCCAGCTTGAAGTCCCTGAAGGAATGAGCATCATCGCCAGAACAGCCGGAATAGGTCGAAGTGCAGAAGAATTGCAATGGGATCTGAATTACCTCACGCAATTGTGGTTTGCCATTGAAGAAGCTGCAAACAATCAGGATGGTGTTTTTCTGATTTATCAGGAAAGTAGCTTGGTTATACGTGCCATACGTGATTATTTCAATCAAGAAATCGGTGAAATACTGATTGATAGTCGCGATATTTTCGAGCAAGCCAGTCAGTTTATGGCGCATGTCATGCCGGCCAATGTAGATCGTCTGAAATACTATCATGATGATGTACCGCTTTTCTCGCGTTTCCAGATCGAGCACCAGATTGAAACAGCCTATTCGAGGCATGTTTCCTTGCCTTCAGGTGGGGCGATTGTAATCGATCATACCGAGGCATTGGTTTCTGTAGACGTCAATTCCGCACGCGCCATACGCGGGCTAGACATCGAGCACACCGCACTCAACACCAATCTCGAAGCTGCCGATGAAATTGCACGCCAGTTGAGGTTGCGTGATCTGGGGGGACTGATCGTCATTGATTTCATCGATATGGATGTGCAGCGCAATCAACGCGAAGTCGAGGTTCGGCTGCATGAAGCATTAAGACAAGATCGGGCACGTATCCAGGTTGGCAAGATCTCACGTTTTGGCTTGATGGAATTGTCACGCCAACGCCTGCGTCCTTCTCTCGGCGAAAGTAACTACATCCCCTGTCAACGTTGCAATGGAACAGGGTACATCCGTGGCACCGATTCATCTGCACTTCATGTGCTGAGGATTATTCAAGAAGAAGCGATGAAAGAGAACACCAGCGCGCTTCATGTTCAGCTTCCAGTTGATGTGGCGACCTACCTGCTGAACGAAAAACGTGCTGAAATTTATGATATTGAAATGAGACAGAGGATCAATATCATCCTTATTCCTAATATTCACATCGAGACACCCAACTACAGCATCACACGGCTGCGTCATGAAGATATCAAATCGAATGAGATCGTAGCCAGTTACAAGCTGGTTGAAAAAAACACTGAAGAAAATAATCTATTATTATCAGAGCAAAAAAACAAACCGGTTCGCCCCAAAGCGGCTGTCCAGGGAATCACTCCCGTACAACCTGCACCTATTCGAGAGGACAGGTCACGTGATACTTCCCTTCTGGACAAGTTCTTTAGCTGGTTTAAATCCGATTCTGTCGAAACAGTCAATGCTAAATCCGAGACAAAAACAGATATTGACAAACCCAGGAGCTCGCAGGAAAGAAATGGAAAATCACGTGGTGGCCGGCGTGCCCGCCCCCGAAATGAGCGCAGTAGAGACTCAGCGAACAAGCCAGGCAAAGCCGGTACCTCGGATGATACCCAGTTTCAGGTACAATCTGAAAGTTTGCTGGATTCCGTAACCCTTGTTGAGGCTAAACCGGATGCAAATCAATCGGAATCACTGAATACGTCAATGACTCCGGACGAGGGTACCGCCAGCAAAGGTGAAAGCCGTAAACGCCCTCGCAGACATCGTAGTAGCAAGAACCGAGATCAAAACGCTCGCGAAAAATCTGTAGAAGAAAGTGGAAGTGTTGGGCAGTCAGCAGATCGTCATGCTGATTCCATCGATGCCAGCACTTTTTCAACCGGTACCGATTTCGTGGATTCACAACCTGCAAGCTCAGATCATTTTTCAACTGCTTCCAGAGAACCTGCAAAAGATTCACTGATTGAAAAAACCGAAAACCGCTTTGAAGATTCAAACACAAACAGCAGGAACGCTAATACCAATAACTCTTCCACTAATGACTCCAATTTTGTCAAGGAGTTACCGGATCTTACCAAAAGTGGACTGGTTATGATCGAAACTGCAAATGAAAGGGTGGAATCCAATAGTGAGGAATCAGCCCCCCCCCAAAAACGTACCCGAAGAAAAGTCAAAAGCGTCGCAGCTACAGAAGCAGGTCCTTTGATGCAAGTCGAGACCCGCGAGTAACACAATCCGTTTGCACGTATTTCATACAACCCAGGAACAGGCCTTCGTAATTGCTACACCCTCATCAATGCGCCTGTTCCCAGTTGTTACCTGTCCCGATGTGCACCTGTAGTGGCACATCCAACTCCAGAACATTGCACATGCAGTCGGGAAGAATTTTTTTAATGTAATCGATTTCATCATGAGGCACTTCGAGTACCAGTTCGTCGTGTACCTGCATGATCATTTTGCAGCGTAAATTCTCCTGTTGCAGCTTATTGTGAACCGCTATCATGGCAAGCTTGATGATATCGGCTGCTGTACCCTGCATGGGCGCATTGATTGCCGCGCGCTCGGCACCCTGGCGACGACTACCGTTGCTGTGATTAATCTCGGATAACCATAACCGGCGCCCCAGAACAGTTTCCACATAGCCCTGTTGCTTGGCTTTTTCTCGGGTCAATCGCATGTACTGCTCTACATTAGGATAGCGTGCAAAATAACGTTCCATGTAAGTTCGGGCTGCACTACGTTCAATTCCCAACTGGGAAGCCAACCCAAACTCTGACATGCCATAGATTAGACCAAAATTGATGACTTTCGCATAACGCCGCTGCTCCTGATCGACCTGCTCCAGTGGAATACCGAAGACTTCAGCCGCGGTGGCACGATGTATATCTTCTCCGGCAGCAAAAGCCCTCAACAACCCGGCATCCTGGGAAATATGCGCCATGATGCGCAATTCAATTTGCGAATAATCCGCAGAAACGATCTGACAGTCCGGTGCTGCAATGAAAGCCTCACGAATTCTGCGCCCCTCGCTCGTTCGCACGGGAATATTCTGCAAATTGGGATCCGAACTGGCCAATCGGCCGGTTACAGCGACTGCCTGGGCATAATTCGTATGCACTCGCCCGGTTCGGCGTTCGATCATCAGTGGTAATTTATCGGTATAAGTTGACTTCAACTTGGCCATACCGCGATAGTCAAGCAATAATTTAGGCAGCGGATAATCCAGTGCCAGTTGCTGCAACACATCCTCATCGGTCGAAGGAATCCCTGTGGGGGTTTTCTTGAGTACGGGCAGTTTCAACTGATGAAATAATATCTGCTGGATCTGCTTAGGCGAATTCAGGTTGAATGGTTGTTGCGCCAACTCGAACGCACGCTGTTCCAGTTCGTGCAACTTCTCTCCCAACTCGCGGCTTTGCCGTTGCAACAACTTATCATCCAGCAGCACACCATTGCGTTCGATGGTAAACAGCACATCCAGAACAGGCATTTCGATCTGCTGATATATAAAATCCAGTTTTTGCTCCTGGTGCAGTCTCGGATACAACTCCTGATGCAAACGCAAGGTGACATCAGCATCTTCGGCGGCGTAACGAGTCGCCACATCAATTGCAACCTGCTCAAACCCGATGCGACTGGCACCTTTTCCAGTCACTTCATCATAGGTAATCGTCTTGATACTCAAATGACGCAATGCCAGATTATCCATGTTGTGCGGACGATGCGATTCCAATACATAGGACTGCAGTAACGTGTCATGGGCAATGCCATTCAACTGAATACCGTGATTGGCAAAAACATGTTTGTCATATTTGAGATTCTGCCCCAGCTTGGGCTTTGAGGCATCTTCCAACCAGGGTTTCAGCTTTTCCAGCACAACCTCCAGCGATAGTTGATCAGGTACTCCGGCATAATCGTGCTGCAAGGGCAAATAGGCTGCATAACAGCTATCGATACAAAAGGAAATCCCCACCAGCCTGGCTTGCATGGGATTCAGACTCGTGGTCTCGGTATCCAGTGACACGAGTTGTGCCTGCTGTAGCCGGGCTATCCAGGCATCCAGCTCACTTTCGGCCAAAATTGTCTGATAATGTCCATCTTCCTCTGGCGTTGCCGCAAAAGCCAGTTTCATGTCCGGATCAGTAGCGTTCTCACGTACAGCCAGCCCGCCGGTTTGCCCGATTTCCATTTGCTGACGCAATTCTCGCAGCGCGGTCTTCATATCCAATCTGTCGTACAATTGCATCAGCGTATCGACATCCTGTGGCTGTAGCGCAAGATCCGGAATCTTCACGGGTAAATCCACATCACATCGAATCGTGATCAATTGGCGCGAAGTTTCAAACCAGCTTAAGGCAAGACGCAGATTATCCCCAACAACTCCTTTGATTTCATCCGCATGCGCAACCAAACTTTCAAGTGAGCCATATTGCGTCAGCCATTTGACAGCGGTCTTGGGTCCGACTTTGGTTACCCCGGGGACATTATCCGACGTATCACCGATCAGCATCAGATAATCCAGCATCAGCGAAGGAGGCACACCAAACTTGATTTTCACATGAACTTCATCCAGTTCTTCATTGGTCATGGTATTTACCAACTTGATCTGTGGACATACCAGTTGGGCCAGATCCTTGTCCCCGGTGGAAATGATGCACTGCATGTTTTCTTCCACAGCCTGTGTTGCCAGGGTACCGATCACATCGTCTGCTTCTACCCCATCAATAATCAGCATCGGCCAGCCCAGAGCCCGAATGCAGGCAAGCAGCGGCTCGATCTGAATTGCCAGATCAGGTGGCATTGCCGGCCTGTGGGACTTATATTCGGGATACAGTTCATCGCGAAAAGTTTTACCTTTTGCATCAAACACGCACGCGCTATAATCGGCATGGTAATCCTTGTGTAATCGCCGCAGCATGTTGAGCACTCCGTGTATAGCGCCTGTCGGTTCATGGTTCCGATTACGCAAATCCGGTAACGCGTGAAATGCACGGTACAAATAAGAAGATCCATCAACCAGCAACAGTGTTTTCATTCATTTATTTCCTATGAGCCTTAAAGATAAGAGGGTTGATCAGGCTTCTGTCGAACAATCTTGGTCAGCAAAAGAATCATGGCGCCTGTTTAGAATTATGGCAGAGTTTGTTGAGGGAACGGAACGACTTGATGCCATCCAGCCTGCTGTTAGTATCTTTGGCAGTGCACGCACGGATCCGGACAATCCGCATTATCAACTGGCTGAACGCATTGCCAGACAGTTATCGGATGCCGGTTTTGCCGTCATTTCCGGAGGAGGTCCCGGTATCATGGAAGCTGCCAACAAGGGTGCCTATTTTGGCAAATCGCCTAGTATCGGCCTGAACATCCAGTTGCCCCACGAACAACACCGCAATGCTTACCAGGATATCAGCCAAACGTTCAGACATTTTTTTGCACGCAAGTATATGTTTGTCAAATTCGCCACCGCCTATGTGGTCTTACCGGGCGGTTTCGGTACACTGGATGAATTGATGGAAGCGTTGACATTGGTACAAACCGGCAAAACCCGCAAGATGCCGATCATTCTGGTATATTCGGCTTTCTGGCAGGGTCTGTTGGACTGGTTCCAAAAAACGCTGGTTAATGAAGGACTGATTTCTCAGCAGGATATGAACCTGATTCAAGTCATCGACGAACCCGATCAGATCGTCCAGGCGATTTTCCAGTATTATGAAACCAGCGGGTTTGAACCTACGGCTGCAGAACGAGAAGTGCAACTCAATCTTTAATTCGTATTCACCCATTTTAGGTAGAATACAAAATCACCCTGATCAAACGGGAATCATTATGTATCCATTCTTTTTCATCATATTGTTGAGTACCGCAATGCCTGTCATGGGAGAATCCGCTGTTGCACAACCCAAACAGGCCAAGCAATCCTCGGTACCCAACAATCTCATCCCACTGCCCGAAATCCCTGAACTGCCGCCCGTCACGGACACGCCCCCATCTTCTCCTCCGGAAGTGCCCGATATTCAGCCTGATCCCGAACTTGAGACACAGGTAACCATTATCAAGCGCGGAGAAGACACCATCGAAGAGCATCGCATCAACGGGGAGCTGTTGATGATCAAGGTCATTCCCCGCATCGGCCCTCCCTATTACTTGAAAAAAAACATGGGAAGAGGTTCGCACACACATGCTGGTGAGGGTGGAATCGATGTCAGTGCACCGATGTGGCAATTCCTGAAATTCTGATGATTGCCTCGAAACAATGCAATTGTAATTGCACAACGACGACCGTATCGATTACATTCCATTTTCTTTCACGCTGACCCATGTCTGTCTTCACCCCCGTTTCAGAGCAACAGCTTGATGCTTGGCTGGAGCATTACTCACTCGGCAAACTGGTTCGATTGCAGGGTATCTCATCCGGCATTGAAAATACCAACTACTTTGTCACCACGACGCAAGGCAAGTATGTGCTGACCCTGTTTGAGAAACTAACCACCAGCGAGTTACCCTTCTATCTGAATCTGATGGCGCATCTATCGCTTCATGGCATTCCATGCCCGGCGCCGATTCCCGGAAAAAACGGACAACTGCTCGGTGAACTCAATGGCAAGCCTGCAACACTCGTAACCTGTCTGCCCGGAAAATCGCTGCAGCATCCGACTGCTGATCAATGCGCCGAAGTCGGAAAAATGCTGGCACAAATGCATATAGCAGGCAAGTCCTATTCCGGTAAAATGAGCAACCCGCGTGGATTGGGTTGGTGGCAAACCAAAAAACCCGAAATCGCCCCTTTTCTGTCCACGGAAGAAAGTCGGTTACTGGATCAGGAACTACAATTTCAACACGACCATCCCTATTCCACCCTTCCAAGTGGAATCATTCACGCCGATTTATTTCGTGATAATGTCCTGTTCAGTGAGAGTACCCTGGGTGGCGTCATCGATTTTTATTTTGCCTGTTATGACCGTTTTTTATATGATCTGGCCATTGTCGCCAACGACTGGTGCATGACTGAGGACAAATTGCTGGATGTACCACGAACCCGCGCCCTGATTCACGCTTATCATGACATTCGGCCACTGACTGTCGAAGAGCATGCTGCCTGGCCTGTCATGTTGCGTGCAGGTGCCTTGCGTTTCTGGGTCTCTCGTTTGTATGATTTTCATTTGCCGCGCCCGGGCGAACTTACCCATGCCAAGGACCCCATACATTTTCGCGAGATCCTGATAAACCATGCTGCCGATACGCACAGCATGCGACATTACTGGATCTGAAACATCATAAAATATTGAATATTCTGGAGATTAACGAATGGAAATTCATCAAGTCAATGGCAAGCAGGGATTACAATGGATCATCAACGGCTTCTATCTGTTCCTGAAGGCACCCTTGGCCTGGATAGTGACATGCTTCACCCTCATCATCATTGCCATCGGTGTTTCCTTGTTGCCTTTCATCGGCAAATTCATCTTCACCCTGATTTCACCTATTTTCCTGGCCGGGGTCATGATGGGATGCAAGGACATGGAACGGGGTCGACCCCTGCAAATCATGCACTTGTTTTCTGCTTTCCGAATCAATACGGCTTCACTGGTCACAGTCGGGGGAATATATCTGATCGGACAGGTTCTGATCCTGGGCTTGGTCATGCTGATCGGCGGCACGCAGATGATTGACATGCTGTTGTATGGAAAGCGGTTCGACGAGAGTGAATTGATGGATGTCATGAGCAGTTTCCTGACCTCATTCCTTATTGCTTTGGCACTGTCCATTCCCCTGATGATGGCATCCTGGTTCTCGCCCCTACTGATCGTATTTCACGACACCCCTCCTGTAGTGGCCTTGCAACGCAGCTTTTTTGCCTGCCTGAAAAATTTTATTCCTTTTCAGGTTTATGGCATCATTTTCATCCTTTTGTCACTCCTGAGCATGGAAATCTACGGATTGGGATTCATTGTGCTGATCCCGGTCATGTTTACATCCATCTATGCGAGCTACAAGGATATCTTCCTCGCAGAACCACTGCGCATCCGCGATAACGAATCTGATTCGGATAATCCGGAAACAGACCGGGATAGTCAGCAACAACATCGCCCCCCGTCGCATGAAAATGAGGTAAAGCAACAGGATACAACCACACAAAGCGATCGTCCACAGGAGTCGGAAACCAACACGCAGTGTGCGTTTTGTAATGCAGTGATTCGTAAGGATGAAGCTGTCGCTGGTCAAGGCAAGTTTTTTTGCAGTGAAGAACATTACAAGCAACATCTATCAATGCAAAAACCGGAAAATTAATTGATTACCCTCTATCGATTTGAAACACCAATACCAGAAACAGGTCCGGAAGGCACAGTGATTCCCAAGAATTGCTTGTTGCCGATTTTGACTGATCTGGCTTTGGTGCGCTACTTTTCTCAGAACCTACCCGGCTTTTCCTAGATTTCCGTCAATTTTGCATACTCCAGCAGCAACCATTTTGTACCTGACTGGGCAAAATTGACCTGCACTCGCGCTTCACTGCCACTCCCTTCGCGATTGATGATCACACCAGTGCCAAATTTTGCATGCATCACATTCTGCCCGACTCGCCACTTGGCATTTGCTCCACCATGCTGCGGGTAAGATGCACTCCCTCCCGTTGTCCATGACGCCGGATTATCCGAATTCGTTCGATATGCGCCTCCCCATGCTGGTGAAGTGGATTGCAGCCATTTCACACAGTTTTCCGGAATCTCATCGAGAAAGCGCGATGGTATGTTGTAGCGCGTTTGTCCATGCAGCAACCGACTCTGAGCAAAACTCAAATACAGGCGGCGGCGCGCCCGGGTCATAGCCACATACATCAGACGTCTTTCCTCGGCCGTACCATTGGCTTCATTCAAGCTATTTTCGTGTGGAAACAGCCCTTCTTCCAAACCACTTAAGAAAACGCTATGAAATTCCAATCCCTTGGCCGCATGAACCGTCATCAACTGCAGTGCATCCTGACCACTACCGGCCTGATGCTCACCCGCCTCGAGCGATGCATGGGCAAGAAACTCCGCCAAGCTATCATCCGTAGCCTCGTGCACAAACAGTGTGGCAGCATTAACCAGTTCCTGCAGATTCTCGAGTCTCTCGGCACTTTCACGTTCTTTGGCGTAATGCATCAATAATTCGCTTTGTGTCAACATCAGCTCAATCACCTGCGGAAGTGGGAGTCCCGCACACTGCTGTCTCATCCGGGTGATAAGCTGAACAAAACCGGCAATCCCTTTTATAGTTTTGCTGGATTGCTGCAGCAGATCCTCGGTATCGCCACTGCTTTTCTCCAATGCAGCCATCCACAGACTGCTATTCTGCGCCTGGGCGACACCAGTCAACTGTTCAAGGCTGCGCGGACCGATACCGCGTGCAGGAAAGTTGATCACGCGCAACAATGCACCATCATCATCCGGATTGGCGATCAGGCGCAGATAGGCCAACGCATGCTTGATTTCCTGTCGATCGAAGAATCGCATGCCACCGTATACACGGTAAGGTAAGCCCGCATTGAACAGGCCATGCTCGAGCACCCGGGACTGTGCATTGGATCGATACAGCAGAGCGATTTCGGATAAAGCAAGTCCGTCATGATGCAAGGCCTTGATCTCTCCGACAATGAATGCGGCCTCATCAAAATCGTTGGGTGCATTATAAATCCGCAATGGTTCACCCTTACCTTCCGCTGTCCAGAGATTCTTACCGAGGCGTTCGGAGTTATTCTGAATCAAAGCGTTGGCAGCATCCAGAATATTGCCGTGTGAACGATAATTCTGCTCCAGCTTGATTACTTTGGTAATACCGAAATCGCGCTCGAAATCCCGCATATTGCCACTGCAAGCACCGCGGAAGGCATAGATGCTCTGGTCATCATCACCTACCGCAAACACCGTAGCCGTAGTCACTGCCCCCATTCCAGCCAGAAGCTTCAGCCATCGGTACTGCAATGGATTCGTATCCTGGAATTCATCTACCAGAATGTGGTGAAAACGCTCACGATAATGCTGGCAAAGCAACTCGTTGCGACTCAGCAACTCGTAACAACGTAACAGCAATTCGGCAAAATCAACTACGCCTTCTCTATGGCACTGTTGCTCATAGGCTTGGTACAACTCCTGCATGCGCCGTGAAAAAACATCTTCCATGACGACTTGTGCTGCACGCAACCCAGCTTCCTTGGCGTTATTGATAAACCACTGCACCTGTCGGGGCGGAAATTTTTTATCATCTATTGATAATGCTTTCAGAACCCGCTTGATCATGGCCAGTTGATCAGCCGAATCCAGAATCTGGAAAGCCGGAGGAAGACCGGCATCTTGATGATGCGCCCGCAGCATGCGATGACACAATCCGTGAAAAGTGCCGATCCACATGCCACGTGGATTGATTGGAAGCATTGCACTGATGCGTGCCAGCATTTCCTTTGCAGCCTTGTTGGTAAAGGTCACTGCCAGGACACTGTGTGGGTTGGCTTGCCCGGACTGAATCAGATGGGCAATACGCGTCGTCAGAACCCGTGTTTTGCCGCTTCCTGCACCCGCCAGAATCAATGCCGACTGATTCGGTAGGGTAATAGCCTGCAATTGCTCAGGATTCAATCCAGTCAACAAAGTAGTCATAATCTTAATTGAAGGGAATCATTCCAGACCTCTGATCGGAGAGGTTGGAATGAAACATCCGGTATAGTCTGATTAACGGCAGGCTGGGTAGATCTTCGTGTAGATCAATCCCAGCCCAGGAATCGATCAATCTAGAATGCAAAAAATCAAGCTCTGCTTTTTGAGACAATATCGAGAATCAGCGGTGTCAGAATCAATTCAATGGCCATACCCATTTTTCCACCTGGAACGACCAGGGTATTGGGACGGGACATGAAAGAATCATGGATCATTCTCAGCAAATATGGAAAATCCGCCATCTCGGGATAACGGAACCGAATCACGACCAGACTTTCATCCAGAGTCGGAATTTCCCGTGAAATAAAAGGATTTGAAGTGTCGACAGTGGGCACACGCTGGAAATTGACGTGAGTACGCGAAAACTGCGGTGTAATGTAATGCACATAATCATGCATGCGACGCAGTATGGTATGTGTCACGGCCTCTGTCGAATAGCCTCGAGCATTGGTATCACGGTAGATTTTCTGAATCCATTCCAGATTCACGATGGGAACGACACCAACCAGCAAATCGACATACTTGGCAACATCCGCTGTGTCACTCTTGGCCCCACCGTGGAGCCCCTCATAAAACAGAAGATCCGAACCTGGTCCAATTGGAGCCCAAGGGGTGAACGTACCCGCTTTTTGCTGCCATGGCTTGGCCTCTTCATCATTATGCAAATACAGTCGCGACTGCCCAGTTCCACTCTCTCCATATTCCTTGAACAAGACTTCCAGTTTCTCGAATTCGTTGGCCTCTGGCCCAAAATGACTGATGGCTCTTCCACCATTTTTCTCTGAATCAGCAACAGCCTGTTTCATTGACTCGCGATCGTAGCGATGAAAACTATCTCCTTCGATGATGGCAGCTTTTAATTTTTGCCGACGAAAAATGTGTTCAAAGCTGGTTTTAACCGTTGAAGTACCTGCACCTGATGATCCGGTAACGGCGATAACCGGGTGTTTTTGCGACATTCTAATTTCTCCTAAAATAACTATTAAAATTCTGAGTCCTATATGATACCTTTTTTCTGCCTATCTTTGGCAGAGGATAACAGTTCACTGGAATAGTCCAACCCTATCCGGTTGATCACCAGTACCTTATGGATTTCATGAATCGGTTCCATACACGAGACCTGAGTGCGAATACCCTTATCCATTCCTTCGCAATGTGAATTGCAAACGAGCGCTATTTTACTTGCCTCCTAGGGCAAAACCGACATAATAAATCGTTTCCTCACTTTCCCTATCCTGGAACCGATTCGGACCACAACCATTCGTCTGCTTATCAAACTGGAAATAACCCAGTATGATATCAACAGAACAAAATCAGGACAGATAGACAGTAAGCCAGTTAAAAGATGATTATTGTCGATTGACTGCGTGATCAATATTTTTTAATTTCTTTATGCATAGACAACCGAAATAAGGAGAAACCGTGAATCCGATTGTACCTACCATCATGGCAGTGGGTGTCGTGATATTTATCATCGGCATAGCCGTGCAGCTTCGCCTTGGCGTAGACAGGATCAATGTAGTCAAATTGCTGGGTAAGGAAATGAAGCTTTTTTATTTTGTAATCGTGACAGTTGGAATAGGCACTATACTCATTATGTCATCTGTCCTATTGCACAAATATGTACCCTATCAATCTGATAGTGGCAATCAATCTGCCCAAACGGTGCTATCAGGAAATCAAAAGTACGAACTTGAATCGACTCTTTTGAGCTTGAATCTTAATAAAGACGCAATGATGACGGCTATCAACCGCTTTCAGACAGAGTATCAGGAGGCATCACAGCGAGGAGAAAAAAACACCATGGATCTCTTGTTGCTGGAAATGGCCTATCGAGTTCGTGCGGAGCTGCAAAACAGGAATCTTTCTGAGGGTCAGATCGAATCGGATGTTGAAAGAGTCATGACTCTACTCAAACAACAACCCAAGAAATAAATTCATGACGACATTCAACTATCCAGGTAATATCTTTCTTAATAAAACAAGGAATTAACGATGAAAATAACCTTTCAACGATTTCTAGTTATCGCAATCTTCTCTCTGATCATGACCAATCCTGCGTTTTCCAGCCAATATCCGGATAAAGTCGTTGAGAAACTCGGAAATGGCCTAGCAAATGCTGTCACTGGTTTTGTCGAAATCCCCAAAACAATCTCCATCGTTGGCAGTCGTGATGGCGTCATTCATGGCATGACCATTGGTTTTCTGACTGGCATTGCCAATGCAGTGGGACGCTCCTTGAGTGGGGCTTTCGATATAGCTACCTTCTTGATTCCCACCACACCCTTCGTAAAACCCAATTATGTCTGGGACGACTTCAATCGAGAAACGACTTTCGTTGAAGCACGCATGCGCTAAAGGTTACAATTCCCAACACAGTGACATCATATTCATAGTCGACACTATCCTGCTTCACTAATGACCTTATTGGTCATTAGTGAACACTGGCCTGAACACTTTTGTTTAATTTATTTTAATTTAATTAAACGAAATTTAATTAAATCTTTTATATATAAGTACAAGAATTATATCTATTTATCGGATCAAAATTAAGAAATAAGGCCTTTATGGCTCTCTTTTCTTTCCTTAAGTTCTAGTTTTGGCTGACCGTACAGGCATTCAAGAAGCAATAAATTCTGTAAAAAATAATTTTTCAAGAACCACGTTTGCTTCTGACAAACCGATTGAATCAAATCAATGAGGCTGCCGGAGAATAGTGTAAGTAGTGGAATCAGCTACAGAATTGCATTTCAAAATTATCTTGCCAAGGAAAATTCTTCATCGAGGAAATGAAGATTGCAACATAACTGCAATAGTATTTACGCAACACTTCTTCTTATTCTCAGTCAGCTTCCATATCTTAAAAGGAAATTTTAATGGAATCTGCAAATATCAAGTCGAAATTTAGAACTCTGAGTCTAAATTCCGGTAAAAGTGTGCGTCTATTTTGGATGACTTCTTTTTTAATTCTCTGCGCTACCTTTTTCACCTTGGGTTCGAAACAAGCAATTAGTGCGGCTGGTAATGTAAAGTGGCATCCCGGACATTATCTCATGCTCGTCAATCCAGGTGACAGCAATCCTCTCTATATGGAACAAGTTTACAGTGACCTAGCAATTTCTGCATTTCGGGGAGTGGTTATTCGCTACACCTGGCCTGAGCTTGAGCCGCAAAAAGATGTGTATGATTTCAGTGCCATCGAAAATCATCTTGCAGAACTCGCAACTAGAAACAAGCAGTTAATCGTACTGTTAGAAACCAAGTCATTCAATCTCACAAAAGCAATAGTCCCGGACTACATCAAGACCACTCCCATTTATGAGGGAGGCGTATTTCCAATTGGTGCTTATGGCAGCAAAGTCACCAAGGGCTATAACATCAAAATGTGGAATAGCAATATTCAGGGTCGTCTGAGAGCATTAATCCGGAATATGGGCCAACGTTTTGATATTCACCCCAACTTCGAAGGCTTTGGCTTGACAGAAACAGCCATGGGCGCCCCGATCGAGCCGCTTACCACAAGTCAAACCGATGCATTCTATGGAAATCTGATGATACTTAACCAGCGCATGCGCTATCGTTTTCCTAACACGATGACCTTCCAGTTTGTCAACTATCCCCGTTCAATTCTGGAAACCTATGTCAATAAATTACAAGCTATGGGATCCGCTCTGGGCGGTCCCGATGTTTTTCCGGATGAGCCCGGACTTAACTTTCCAGGAACTGCAACTTCACCCAAGGGCCTTTACACCTATTATCCCGAACGTTCTGGGTTGATGCCTCTGGCCATCCAGATTGAAGAACCTAATTATTTAAACACGCGCGTAGATGGAACAGGTCATCAACCGAGTATTGGAGAATTAATGGCATTTGCACGAGATCATCTCAAGGTCAATTACCTGTTTTGGACCCGTACGCCAAAATTCTATCCCAGTATTCTGAATGTCATGAAAGCGCCAAAACAGAAAACCGATATTTACGGTGGTCTGTCTTCGGCATGTCCAACCAATTACACTAGCTGCGTAGAATAATTACTACTGCACTAGCAAAAAAGGAAGGTGCGGCACAATGTGCCTTCCTTTGCATTTTTGTTCATTCCCCGTCAGCAGTGCTCAATGTACCGTCAATTCACTGCCAACCCACCAAATTTCCCTAAACTTCTCATTTCTATACGGAAAATGAGTGAATACAAAAAAGTCACCATCAAAAACCCGAAAACACGTGAAAAACTTGGCTTTTCTTCGTAAATGGAAAATTCGGCAGTATGTTATTTTGCACACCAGCATTCGTCATTTAACGTTTACTGAATTCAGTTCTAGGAGTCAGCATAATGCTTGTTATCGTTGGTTACGTCATCATCATTATCTCTGTGTTTGGTGGTTTTGCCCTGGCTGGTGGTCACCTTGCCTCCCTCTGGCAACCGGTTGAGCTACTCATGATCGGTGGAGCAGCTGTAGGTGCATTTGTAGTAGGCAATTCCAACAAGGCCCTCAAGGCAACGATGAAGGCTTTACCTACCGTCTTCAAGAGTTCGAAATATAGCAAAGCCATGTATATGGATCTCATGACATTACTTTACGAAGTACTGGGAAAAATCCGTAAAGAAGGATTGATGTCGATCGAAGGTGATGTCGATGATCCTAACAATAGTCCGATATTTACCAAATACCCCGATATTCTTGCAGATCATCATATCACTGAATTTATCACCGACTACCTGCGACTCATGGTAGGTGGAAATCTGAATTCCCTGGAAATCGAGAACCTGATGGACAGCGAGCTAGAAACCCACCATCAGGAAGGCGAAGTACCCATTCACACTATTTCCAAATTGGGTGATGGTCTACCGGCATTCGGTATTGTCGCTGCGGTAATGGGTGTGGTGCACACGATGGAGTCCGTGCATCTACCACCCGCAGAACTGGGTATATTGATCGCAGCCGCCCTAGTCGGTACTTTCCTGGGCATTTTATTGGCTTACGGTTTCGTAAGTCCGCTAGCGGGTAAACTCGAACATAATCTACACGAATCGAGCAAAATGTATGAATGCATCAAAATCACCTTACTGGCCAACCTGAATGGTTACTCTCCGGTACTGGCTGTCGAGTTTGGTCGCAAGGTGCTATTCACGACGGAACGACCTTCCTTCATTGAATTGGAAGAACATGTCAAACAGAGCAAAGCCAAATAGAATTTTCTGACTATAACCCCTTACAAACAACAGGATAAACATGTCTGAAGATCTTGCTCAGCGCCCGATAGTCATCAAGCGTATAAAAAAAGTTGCGGGTGGACATCATGGCGGCGCATGGAAAATCGCATACGCCGATTTTGTCACGGCCATGATGGCTTTCTTTTTATTGATGTGGTTATTGGGCTCAACTACCAAGGCACAACTGGAAGGCATAGCAGAGTACTTCAAGAATCCGATGAAAGTTTCCTTGTCGGGTGGATCGGGAGCCGGAGATACCACCAGTGTCATCAAAGGTGGCGGCACCGATTTTACCCGCAAGGAAGGTCAGGTCAAGAAAGGCGATGTGAAAGAAGAAATCGTCGACAAAGAAACCAAGAAAATCATGCGTGAGCGTGCCGAACTGATCAAACTGGAAGGATTGAAGAAAAAAATCGAAGCAGCGGTCGAAGCCAATCCTGCCCTGAAAAAATTTGAAAACCAGCTCTTACTGGATATCACAACCGACGGATTGAGAATCCAGATCGTCGATGAGAAGAATCGCCCCATGTTCGCACTGGGTAAGGCAGATCTACAACCTTATACCAAAACCATACTGCGTGAAATTGGCAAAATGCTCAACGATGTCAATAACAAAATCAGCCTCTCCGGGCATACCGATGGAAAACCGTACCCTACCGGCGACAAAGGTTACAGCAACTGGGAATTGTCTGCGGACCGCGCAAACGCCTCACGCCGCGAGCTCATTGCCGGTAGCATGGACGTCAACAAGGTACTCAAAGTCGTGGGGTTGTCCTCGGCCGTTTTATTTGACAAGAAGGATCCACTTAACCCCATCAACCGCCGCATCAGTATCGTAGTCATGAACGAGAAAGCTGAAAAAGCGATCATCATGGATAGTCCTGCGGTCGATATCGACATGCAAGACGAACCCAATACCGAAATATTGCAGCCCCAGTAAGTATAATCTATGAATACCATCACAACATCCTGTACAAAAGCGAAATATCCTGCAGTGATGGCATTATGCATCCAGCTTTGCTCGCTGTTCATGGTGCTTACACTCGTCAATCAATCCGCAATCACACTCAGTCTGCTGGAGTGGAGTAGCCTGCAAGGTTTTCTGGCGGGAATACTGAGTTCTCTGCTGCGGCAACCGGTATGGTGGATTCCCATGCACCTGTTTTTCTCGCCCCTGCTCCTGCTGATGTTAACACTGGATATCTCCCCATCCTGGTATCTGCTTGCTTTTGCAGCCTTACTCCTGATTTATGGAAAAACCTTCAGAACACGAGTTCCCTTGTACCTTTCCAGCAAGGATGCCAATATTGAATTGGCTAAACTCCTGCCCCGAGATACGGCATTCTCGTTTGTTGATCTGGGTAGCGGTTGTGGCGGCTTGCTGAAGAACCTGGCCGATTCCCACAAAAACGGCCATTTCCACGGTATCGAATCAGCACCATTGCCTTTTCTGATCAGTCATTTAAGAAACCGGCTTCTCGGTTCACCCTTCACCCTTACCTGGGGAGATTTCTGGCATCATGACTTCTCAAACTACGATGTCGTGTACGCTTACTTGTCTCCTGTCCCCATGGAAGCATTATGGCAAAAAGTCAGCAAGGAGATGCGAACCGGTAGTTTATTTATCAGCAACACCTTTATCGTCCCCGGTGTCCAGCCCTATAAAAGTATCAAACTCAATGATTTTTCCCACTCCACACTATTTATCTGGAAAATCTGATACTTTGGATTCCATTTATTAAACTCGCCGCCAGGTTGTTCCCTGTGCACCGTCTTCAAGAATGATGCCTTGCGATAACAGGTGCTTGCGTAGCGTATCGGCATCGGCATAGCGTTTTTCCGTTCGGGCAACGATCCGCTGCTGAATCAATTGTTCGATTTCATTCGAACTCAGCCCTTGGGATTCATGAATTGCAACTTTGCCCTGCAGGTAGTCCTGCGGATTCTGTTGCAGCAATCCCAGAAAACCACCTAATACCTTTAATAGATTGGCGTTTTCTGTCGAACCGGTCTTGTTGATATCGCTTGTCAGTTCGAACAGCACAGCTACAGCTTCCGGGGTATTGAAATCGTCATCCATCGCAACCTTGAATCTTTGTGCATGAGCATGATTCCAGTCCACTTTTGCCTCATCTACATTAGGCGGCGTGTCTTTCAAGGCGGTATAGAGCCGATCCAGTGCCTGTTTCGCATCCTTGAGGTGCTGATCTGAATAATTGAGCGGACTGCGATAATGTGCACGCAATATGAAAAACCGCACGACTTCAGCCTGATAATGTTTGAGTATCTCTCTAACAGTAAAGAAATTGCCTAACGATTTGGACATTTTCTCGTTATCCACCCGTACAAAACCATTATGCATCCAGTAATTGACAAATGGATGATCATGCGCCCCCTCACTTTGCGCAATTTCATTTTCGTGATGTGGAAACTGCAGATCCTGTCCACCGCCATGAATATCGAAATGAATTCCCAGCAACTGCTCGCTCATCGCCGAGCATTCGATATGCCAGCCGGGTCGGCCTTTTCCCCACGGAGAATCCCAAGCGGGTTCATTCGGCTTCGCCGCTTTCCACAGCACGAAATCCAACGGATCATTTTTATTGGAATCAATCTCCACACGTTCACCGGCACGCAAATCATCCAGTGATTTTCCGGAAAGTTTTCCATAATCCGGAAATCTATAAACGGAATAATACACGTCGCCATTTTGCGCCGGGTAGGCAAGATCCTTATCCACCAGTGTCTGGATCATGCGGACCATCTGTTCAACATAGCCCGTTGCACGAGGCTGATTGGAAGGTTGTATCACACCCAGAGCGTCTGAATCCTCATTCATGGCCTGGATAAAACGATCGGTCAGAGCGGTGATGGGCTCGCTGTTCTCCAGCGCGCGTTTGATGATCTTGTCATCGATGTCGGTAATATTGCGCACATAGTTAACGACGTACCCACTTGCTCTAAACCAGCGAACAACCGTATCAAACACCACCAGTACGCGCGCATGCCCAAGGTGACAGTAATCGTAGACTGTCATTCCACAAACATAGAGACCTACTTTGCCAGGCTCTAGTGGAACAAAATCCTGCTTTGTTCTCGCAATGGAGTTATAAATTTTGAGCATAAAGTAAAAAGTGGATAGAATTATGGGTCGACTTATCTTCTTGTTAGAATGATGAACTTATTGACAAATCCGGGAATATTCATTCGCGCGGCATTATAACATATTGACCTCGACACTCTTTATCACTTAACCCCTCACTTCATACAGGACTGAGTATCACTATGCGACGTAATATTATGAACTTATTGGGCTTGTTTCTTTTCATGCTCATATCGGGTACTTGTGCTGCTGCAAATACCGTAACGGTCGAGATCAAGACAAACACAGGATCTATCGTGCTGGAACTTTATCCGGACAAAGCGCCCAAAACTGTCGAGAATTTTCTGCAATATGTCGATGATGGGTTTTATAAAAACACGATCTTTCATCGTGTCATCAGTAACTTCATGATCCAGGGAGGAGGATTTGATGCTTCGCTCAAGCAGAAACCGACACGCGCTGCAATCCAGAATGAAGCCGCTAACGGACTAAAGAATGAAGTTGGAACCATTGCCATGGCACGTACATCCGATCCGCATTCAGCTTCAGCACAGTTTTTCATCAATGTCGCCAACAACGCTTTCCTTGATTACAAGGCCCCCAATCAGAGTGGCTACGGCTATGCCGTTTTTGGCAAGGTCATCAGTGGTATGGATGTCGTACAGAAGATTGCCGCCACACCGACAGGTTCAAGTGGTCCATTTTCGCGCGATGTTCCCAAAAGTACCATCGTCATTGAAGATATTGTCAAGCATCAAACAGTCGAACAAAACACAAAATAATCCAACTTCAATCCAACAAGGAAAAAAATGGTCAAATTGCAAACCAACTTTGGTGTAATCATTCTCGAGCTGGATAGTGAAAAAGCACCCGAAACCGTAAAAAATTTTCTGAACTATGTCGACAGCGGATTTTATGACAACACTATCTTCCATCGTGTCATCGATGATTTCATGATTCAGGGAGGTGGTTTCGAACCGGGAATGAAACAGAAGAAAACCCAGGCTCCTATTAAAAATGAAGCTGCCAATGGATTAAAGAACGATGCTTATACCATTGCCATGGCACGTACTGCAGATGTGCATTCAGCAACCGCACAATTTTTTATTAATGTCACCAGCAATGGTTTTCTCAATTACAAATCATCCACCCCACAGGAATTTGGTTATTGCGTCTTTGGTAAAGTCGTGGAAGGCCAGGATGTCGTGGACAAGATCAAGAAAATCAAAACGGGTGATTCCGCCGGTCATCAGAATGTTCCGCGTGAAGATGTCGTCATCCAGAAAGCAGAAACCATTTAAAACAATTACATAGCCATTCCAGTCAGAATAAACACATTGCGTGTTTATTCTGATGTTTTTTTACAGTCCTCGGGCAAGATCAGCCTGGATATCCTGTACTGCTTCCAATCCCACCGCAATGCGCAACAGTCCATCCGAAATACCTGCAGCATCACGTGCTTCCTGACTGATACGCGCATGGGTCGTGGTTGCGGGATGCGTCAATGTACTCTTGGCATCCCCTAGATTGGCCGTAATGGAAATCAGGCGGGTGGAATCGATAACGCGCCATGCGGCATCTTTGCCGCCACGCACTTCAAATGTCACAATCCCCCCCCCCGAATTTTGCTGAATTCTTGCCAGTGCATACTGTGGATGTGAAGGCAGGCCAGGATAATAAACACGTGCCACATTGGGTTGTGATTCAAGCCACTGGGCCAGTTGTAGCGCATTTGCCGCGTGATTCTGCATCCGAATTTTCAGCGTCTCAAGTCCTTTCAAAATTACCCAGGCGTTGAAAGCACTCATCGTGGGACCGGCAGTCCTCAGAAAACCATAGATGCCTCCATCCATCAGCAAATCACGCTTACCTAATACTGCGCCCCCGAGTACCCTACCCTGCCCATCCAGGTATTTGGTGGCGGAGTGAATGACAATGTCAGCCCCCAGCTCAAGTGGTTTTTGTAGGATGGGAGTACAGAAACAATTGTCCACTGCCAACCATATCCCATACTTTCTGGCAATTTCAGCCAAAGCCGCAATATCCGAAATTTCGGTCAATGGATTAGATGGCGTTTCCAGAAAGAACAATTTGGTATTGGGCTGGATGGCGGCTTCCCAGGAAGCGACATCGGTAGCGGATACGAATGTGGTATCGATCGCAAATTTCTTCAAGATGTTATTGAACAAATTAACTGTGGCACCAAATAAACTGCGCGAGGCAACGACATGATCTCCCGCAGCTAACAATCCCATTATGCAAGCCAGAATTGCAGACATTCCCGACGCAGTAGCCACACCCAGTTCAGCACCCTCCAGGATGGCAAGGCGTTCTTCAAAAGCAGTCACCGTCGGATTGGTGAAGCGTGAATAGATGTTGCCAGGTTCGTTTCCGGAAAAACGTGCAGCCGCCTGGGCTGCATTATCGAATACAAAACTTGAGGTCAGGAACATCGCTTCCGAGTGTTCGTTAAATTGACTGCGATGAATACCCGTATGTAATGCAAGTGTCTCTGGCTGCAAGTGTTCGGTCATTTCAGTAATCTTGATATCGTCTTTGTTCATCAAATAAAATCAATTTTCAATTGGGTATGCACAATACAAACTGCGGTAACGACAATGTAGTCGCCAGGGATTCACTCCGATACAACCAGACTCAGATCCAGTTGCATATTGGATCTTGAACGAACAGAGGTTGCCCCGGAGCTACGTTGCAATTCCAGTGTACGCAAATAATCCGGGGTGACATCACCGGTGATGTATTTTCCATCAAAACAGGAAGTTTCAAAATGCTTGAGTGAGGTTGATAATTTTGCAACTGCATGACTCAGCGCGTCCAGATCCTGAAATACGAGTTCATCCGCTCCAATTTCATGGCAAATTTCCTCGTTGCTTCGATCCGTTGCGATAAGTTCGTGCCGCGTTGGCATGTCGATACCGTAAACATTCGGATAGCGAACCGGCGGTGCCGCCGATGCAAAATAGATTTTGTTTGCCCCCGCCTCGCGTGCCATCTGAACAATCTCCCGGCTGGTTGTACCACGCACGATAGAGTCATCCACGAGCATGACATTCTTGCCACGAAATTCGATACTCATTGCATTCAGTTTTTGTCGAACCGATTTTCGGCGTAATTGCTGTCCGGGCATGATAAAAGTACGGCCGACATAACGATTTTTCACGAACCCTTCGCGAAAGGTAACACCCAGCTTGTTGGCCAATTGCAATGCACTGGGTCGACTCGAATCGGGAATAGGAATGACGACATCAATATCCATATGGCGCATCGTTTTTTTGATTTTTTCTGCAAGATGCTCACCCATATTGAGTCGGGTCTCATACACCGATATACCATCAATCACCGAATCCGGACGAGCCAGGTAAACGTATTCAAAAATACAGGGATGGAGTGAAAATTGGCTGGCGCATTGTTCGCTGTAGAAATTTCCGGACTCATCGATAAAAATGGCTTCTCCTGGCGCCACATCACGAATGACTTTGAAACCGAGGGTATCCAGCGCCACACTCTCGGAAGCGACCAAATACTCCACACCCCGCTCGCTTTCCAATGAACCAAACACCAAGGGCCTGATTCCGAAAGGATCGCGAAATGCCAATAAACCGTAACCGGCTATCATGGCCACTACAGCATACGCACCTCTGCAACGCCTGTGCACACCGGAAACGGCGGCAAAAATGGTTTCCGGGTCCAATCGATAGTTACGTGCACATTTCTGCAATTCATGGGCCAGCACGTTTAACAATACTTCCGAATCGGAATTGGTGTTGACATGCCGTAGATCAGCTTTGAACAACTCCTCGCTCAACTGTTCTGAATTGGTCAGGTTGCCATTGTGTCCCAATACGATTCCAAATGGTGAATTGACATAAAAAGGTTGCGCTTCGGCAGACGAACTGGCTGAACCTGCTGTAGGATAGCGGACATGGCCAATCCCCATATTGCCTGAAAGTTCCCGCATATCTCTGGTACGAAATACATCGCGAACCAAACCACAACCTTTATGCATGTGAAAGGTATTGCCCTGTGCCGTCACGATACCACTTGCATCTTGTCCACGATGCTGCAACATGAGCAGACCATCGTAGAGCAGTTGATTAGCGGGCGACTGTGCAACAATGCCAAGAATTCCACACATAGCAACACTCCATTAATTTTAGTGACCTCGATCCTGTTGCCCATGCCTTTACAAGATCGTTCATCCTCAAATACTCTTCCAGATTCTAGACAGTTATTTATACAAGGAGTTTTCTTTACGCTCGAAACTGATCCTTTTGGCCAGATCATCCGGCAACCAGGGCAAGGTCTGTAACGCAATGACTTCCAATGGTCTGCTGAGTGTAGCCTGTTGCCAGAAAGTCTGGTTAGGAATCGTCGTCAAACCAGCTATCAACACAATGGTCGTTACAATGATCAATGCTCGTAGCGTGCCAAATATACAGCCTAGCAATCTGTCAATGAAACCTAATCCTATACCCTTGATCAGGGTTGATAACAACATGGTCACCAGAGCAGTCAACAATAATACGGAAACGAAGGTTAAAACGAAAGATATGGAAAATCTTAATGTTTCCCCTACCAGCTCTGTCGGCAAGTAGGGTTCCATATGAACAGCATAGGCACTTGCAACCACAAACGCTACAATCCAGCCAGCAATCGAGAGTGTTTCTCTTACCAGTCCGCGGATAATGCTCAAGATGATCGATACAAGAAAAATACCGCAAACAACATAATCAAAAACTGTCATCGATTTAAATTAAAGTCCTTGTGATAATCAGGTCGAAAAAAATTGGCTGCTAGGATGCACCAATTTCTCCACTTGCTCATTAGCGCGATGTAAGCACACCTTCAAAACCTAATTTCTTGAGTTTTTTCAGTTCACTTTCCGCAGTATTGCGATTTGTGTAAGGCCCAATACGTACACGTGTTACTTCACCATTCGCAGTTTTCAATGATTCAGTATAGGCATTGAAGCCATTGGCAATCAGACCATCCAGCTGTTGTTTTGCTTTTACCGAGTCAGAGAATGCACCCAACTGAATAACGAGATTTTTGGGTGTATCGGCAACTACTGCCGAAGCTGGGGCTGGAGCCGGGGCAGCCACAGATGCTGGAGTTGGAACTGATGTATTTGTCGTAACTTTTGCTTCGACAGCGGGTTTCTCGAATCTCGGTTTGATTCCTGGAATGGGCATGCGTTTTCGTTCCGGCAACGATTCGACACCATCATCATCCGAGGTCGGCTTATGCTTTGAAACGGATTGCGACTCGGTCGAGGCAGTCAGTTTCTCGAGCGCTTCCTTTGAAATCAGTTGTTCAGTCGGCAGCGGAGGGGAGTCTGCGATTGCACTCCTGCTTTGTGGGGGCAAATTGATCGCCATTTCCTGTTTCTCGATCTTGTCTGTTTTTGGCTCATCAAAAATCATCGGTAGAATGATGACCGACAAGATGACCAAAACAATCGCACCAACGAGACGTCTTCTTGCACGCTTCCTGAGTAACAGTTCTTCTTCACTGATATTTTTTGTCATTTGCAATATCCGATGATGGCTTAATCTTAAAGCGTGTTCAAATGCTGCAACACGTCACCCACTGTATGGAAAGACCCGAAAACGCAAATTCTATCATTTTTAGTTGCACGTTCACAGGCATAAACAAATGCTGCCACGCAATCGGGGAATGGCTGGATAGCCTGATGATTCTCAATACCTGACTGCACCATGATACGCACCAAGTCATCCACGCTGGCTGCACGGGGCGACCGAATCGAAGCAACCAGCCAGACATCAATATTATCTTTGACAATTTCGATGACACTTGCAATATCCTTGTCCTGGAGCATGGCAAATACCGCAAAAGTCCGACCGACTGGTTTCGTGGCTGATAAGTTTTCAGCCAGTACCCGTGCTGCGCCCGGATTATGCGCCACATCCAGAATAATCATTGGTTGTGTGGAATAAACTTGAAACCGACCGGGGATAACCGCTTCGACCAGACCTTGACGAATCGCATTCATGCTCACCGGAAGTAAACCAGCAAGTGCATCGATTGCCATCAGACAAACACTAGCATTCTGCAACTGCTTGACTCCACGTAGTGCTGGCCAGGGTAAAGCATGGCGCTTTCCTCTGGAACTCCAAAATTCCCACTGCATGGCCTGCCTTGCAAAACCGAAATTCCTGGCAAGACAATAGAAATCGGCACCTACTTTTTGAGCCTGCTGCTGCACCGAATCCGGTACGGCTGCATCCCCACAAATTGCTGGTTTACCCTGGCGAAAAATGGCAGCTTTTTCAAAACCGATTTTCTCCCGGGTATCTCCCAGATATTCCATGTGATCCAAATCTACACTGGTTATGATCGAGCAATCTGGCTCAAAGATATTGACTGCATCGAGACGACCACCCAGCCCAACCTCCAGAATAGCGACATCAATCTGATCCTGAATAAACAGATACATAGCTGCCAGCGTTCCAAACTCAAAATAAGTCAATGATGTATTGCAGCTTTTCCGTGCCGCATCGATGTGCTCGAATGCGCGACAAAGCAAACTATTATCGAGCGCTTGTTTATGAATCCGGGTGCGTTCGTTATATCGAAGCAAATGAGGAGAGGTATAACAACCAACCTTGTAGCCGGCACAAGTCAGGATAGATTCAAGCAAGGTACATACAGAACCCTTGCCATTTGTGCCGCCGACGATAATGATGGGAAAATCAGGGTGAAGATCCAGTTCACACCACACTTGATTGACGCGCTCCAAACCCATATCGATAGTTTTGGGATGAAGCGTTTCAAGGTAGGTCAACCAGTCGGTCAGTGTGCGCCGTTCCTGTCCTTCAGCAAGAACACTCATGCCACACGCTCAAAACATTTCATTTTGAATCGTCGTGAATAGATACCGGCTAGACAACAGGTACCGGAACATGCATCAACTGCGTACAGAGATTGACAATCTTGTCGCGCATCTGCCTACGATCCACGATCATGTCTATCGCTCCATGCTGCAACAGAAACTCGGCACGCTGAAATCCTTCAGGAAGCGTCTGGCGCACGGTTTGTTCAATGACACGCGGTCCGGCAAACCCGATCAAAGCACCGGGTTCTGCAATAACGATATCACCAAGGAATGCAAAGCTGGCTGAAACCCCACCCATGGTTGGATCGGTCAGAATCGATATGAAAGGCAACTTGTTATGACTCAGTTTGGTTAAAGCTGCGGTAGTCTTGGCCATCTGCATCAGTGAAAACAATCCTTCCTGCATACGTGCCCCACCACTTGCACTAAAACAAATAAAAGGCAAGTGCTGATCCAGACTAACCTTCACACCCCTGGCAAAGCGCTCACCCACCACCGACCCCATGGATCCCCCCATGAATCCGAATTCGAATGCCGCAGCAACCACGGGCATGGTCATGATGGAACCACGCATTACCACTAGAGCATCCCCCTCCTCCGTGCTTTCCCGCGCTTGAGTCAGGCGATCCACATATTTCTTGCTGTCCTTGAATTTGAGTGCGTCTGTCGCAACGACCTGTGCACCAATTTCATGACGATTATCCTGATCCAGCAACATGTCCAGCCGATCTCTCGCCGACACGCGATTGTGATAATCACATTTCGGGCATACATTCAGATTCTTCGCAAGATCGGTGTAATATAAAACCGCCTCGCAGTTGCTGCATTTACTCCAGAGCCCTTCAGGAACGATTTTTTTATCGCCTGACTCTTTTTTCTTGATTTTGGGTGGAATGATATTTTGAAACCAACTCATGAATACGCTTTCCCGGTTTGATGATTTACATCACACATTAATGTCCGTCGACAGCCTTACGCAAACTATGCAGGAAATTCCCCACATTGGAGAGCAATTCAGCACTGGATGACTGCTCTATTTCTTCGATGATTCGACTGCCAACCACCACGGCATCCGCCAGATCCGCTACCGCTTTGGCCATGTCACCATCCCGTATGCCAAACCCCACACCAATCGGTATGGTGATGGATTGGCGCAACCGTGTCACCATGGCGCTGACATCTTGAAGATCGAGATGAGATGCACCGGTTACCCCTTTAAGCGAAACATAATAAATATAACCCTTGGCAAGCTTGGCTACCTGTTCGATACGCGCCTCTGGCGTTGTAGGCGACAGTAAAAAGATAGCATCAATGCCATGACGATCTAGCTGCTGCACCCACTCGACTGATTCCTCGGGAGGATAATCCACGATCAGAATGCCATCGACTCCGCTTGCTTTTGCCTTAACCGCAAATGCTTCATATCCCATCGCTTCAATCGGATTGGCATATCCCATCAATACCACTGGCGTACCGGTATCCCTGTGTCTAAATTCGGCCACCATGTCCAGTACCTGATTCAAATTGACGTGGTGCTTCAGTGCCCGTTCGGACGAACGCTGAATGGTCGGGCCATCCGCCATCGGATCGGAAAAGGGCACACCCAATTCAATGATATCCGCTCCTGATTGCACCAGTTGATGCATCAACTGCACGGTTGCATCTGGATACGGATCACCAGCAGTAATGAATGGAATCAGCGCCTTGCGACCTTGACTCTGGAGATTGGAAAAAGTACTTGAAATGCGATTGAGCTGATGCGTTTCTTCCCGACCGCTAAAAATCTGCATTAAGTTTCTAAGACTATCAAACATCCATTCGCTCTCATATCAAATTGGGAAACCAAGACCCATTACCGCCATCCGTTACAGTGTCAATCCCGACATCTGTGCCACAGTTGCCATATCCTTGTCTCCGCGCCCCGACAGATTAACCAGTAACAGACTATCCTTCGGTAAGGTGGGAGCATACTTAGCTGCATAGGCCAGAGCATGACTGGACTCCAGAGCCGGCATAATCCCCTCAAAGCGGCAGAGTGCATGAAAAGCCTGCAGCGCTTCGTCATCGGTAATGGCAACATATTCAGCTCGCCCACAATCTTTAAGCCATGCATGCTCTGGCCCTACACCAGGATAATCTAGTCCAGCCGATATCGAATGCGTTTCCATAATTTGACCATTTTCATCCTGTATCAGGTATGTGCGGTTACCATGCAAAACCCCCGGCTTCCCCATCGATAGTGTTGCAGCATGTTGTGTGGTATCGATACCTTTACCTGCCGCCTCGACTCCAATCAGGCGAACGGAATCGTCGTTGATATACGGATAGAACAACCCAATGGCGTTGGATCCTCCCCCAACACAAGCTATCAGGGCATCGGGCTGACGGTTGAAATCTTCCTGCATCTGCACTTTGGCTTCATTGCCGATCACAGCCTGAAAATCCCTGACCATCATCGGATAGGGATGCGGCCCCGCAACGGTACCAATGATGTAAAAGGTATTTTCCACGTTGGTCACCCAGTCACGCATTGCTTCGTTCAGTGCATCCTTCAGAGTGCGCGAACCGGATTCCACGGGAATCACCGTGGCTCCCAGGAGTTTCATGCGATAAACATTGGTGGCCTGGCGTCTGACATCTTCCGACCCCATGTAAACCACGCATTCCATACCATAACGTGCAGCCACCGTGGCACTTGCCACACCATGCTGGCCAGCTCCGGTTTCGGCAATGATGCGCCGCTTACCCATACGTTTTGCCAACAGCGCCTGCCCAATCGTATTATTGATTTTGTGCGCCCCGGTGTGATTCAGATCTTCGCGCTTGAGCAGAATTTGCGCGCCACCCAAATGTTCAGACCAACGTTTGGCATGGTAAATCGGATTGGGACGCCCCACATAGTGCTTCAATTCGTCGGCAAACTCCGCCTTAAAATCAGCATCATTTCGATAAAATTCGTATTGCTTACGCAAATCCTCCAGTGCGGAAATCAATGTTTCAGCAACAAATATACCGCCATAGGGTCCAAAATGACCATCTTTACTGGGAAGATCATAAACATTCACGATTGCTTTACTCCTTGCATGAAAGCATAAATTTTTTGTTCATCCTTGATACCTTTCGCTGCTTCCACACCACTCGAAACATCGACCGCCCATGGTCGGGTCTGCCTGATGGCCATTTCAACATTTTCCGGATTCAATCCACCAGAAAGAATCATTGGCAGCGGCAGATGCAGCGGAATCAGTTGCCAATCGAAGCGCTCCCCCGTCCCACCTGGCATCCCTGCCGCATAAGTATCGAGCAGCAAGCCCTTTGCTGTACTGTAACAATTGGCATATTGTAGCAAATCTGTATCCGCTTTGACGCGCACCGCCTTAATATAAGGCAATGAAAATTGATTACAGAAATCCGATGTTTCATCCCCATGAAACTGCAATAGCGATAAACGGACCTTCTGGCTTGTTTCCTCTACCCATGCTGCATCGGGGTCAACATAAACCCCTACCGTTGTGATGAATGCCGGCAGACTGTCGGTAATCAGACGTGCTGTCTCAGGACTGACATAGCGCGGACTCTTGCGCCAAAATACAAAACCGATCGCATCCGCTCCCAGGCGGGCTGCAATACATGCATCTTCGCTTCGGGTAATTCCACATACTTTTACACGCACCGACATAAATACTCACCACCAGAGAATCATATTTTCATCAGAAAGACAGGATATTGCCCGGAATGATTGATGTTTCAGAAAATTCCGGCATTTGCCAGCAGGCATCATATTTCACACCAGCCAGGTACAGGCCAGCAGCAGAGAAAGTTGGGGCAGCATGAAGCCTGCTACGGCGCTGCAATAATTCCCCAACCCACTCCGGAGGATACTTTCCTTTACCTACGTATACAAGACAACCAATGATATTTCTAACCATATGCTGGAGAAAGGCATTGGCGCACAGGTCGAATACCAACAAGTCGCCATACCGGTCGATATTCAATCTTGTCATGGTTCTACAGGGTGATTTTGCTTGGCACTCAGCCGCCCGAAATGCTGAGAAATCATGCTCTCCAAGCAAATAACTACCTGCAATCCGCATTTTCTCCAATGACAATGAGTGATGATACCAACCAACTCGATGATGATTTAGACCGGGCCGAACCGACCGGTTATGCAACAGATAGAGATAGCGTCTTTCGACGGCGTCATAACGGGCATGAAACTTTTCGGAAATTTCTGCAGACCATTTTACTGCGATGTCATGAGGCAATAATGCATTGACACCTCGAGTCCATGCACTGGATGAACGCTGCGCGGTTGTATCGAAATGCACAACCTGATTCAGTGCATGAACTCCCGTATCGGTTCGGCCCGCGGTAATGATGCGGATCCGCTCGGTTGCAATCACTGATAGTGCGGATTCCACGACATCCTGTATGGCACAATGCTCAGGTTGACTCTGCCAACCGCAATAGTGTGTGCCGTCATATTCCAGAACTAGAGCAATGCGCACAAATCAAAAAAAGTCATGATGAACCCGATACACCCCAAAGAATCTTTTATCTATAGACTCTTCATCAATTTCCGCGCCGCTTTCTTCTGCTTGGCATCGCCATCCCGGATCACTTCCTCGAGCATTTCTTTGGCGCCTTCCTTATCGTCCATTTCCTGATATGCTTTTGCCAGATCGAGTTTGGTTTCAACTTCCTGCCACTGCTCGCCCTTGTTTGCGGTATCGGTCTCGTCCTTCTTGTCTTCCAGAGCCGCATCGGAATCCTCAAGATTCAGGTCGATATCGGCTAGCGTCAATTCTGCACTTTGCGAAGCGGATTTGGATACTGTCTGCTCAGGCTGTTCGATTTCCGGCAGTGGCGACACCTCAGGCAATTCCGACAGTGTCACTTCATCGGATACTTTGCCTACATTGCTGGACTCAACGACTGGAACATCAATCTCATTGGTTGGAGTCTCATCGCTCAAATCAATTCCAGACGTGGAAAATTCAATGACATTATCTGTCTTGGCTGTAGTAGACACCTCTGCTTTGGATCCTGCCGAAACTTTGGAATCATCTTCGAGACTCAAATCGGGAATATCGGTTTCCACATCGTTTATGGTATTTTTCCCTACATGTGTTTTTTCGGTAGTAACCCGATCAATGATCGGTGCCGTCTGTTTTGATTCATGATTCAGATTAACATTTACGTCAGCTTCGTCCGTAAGGTCAAAATCAACCAGATGTTCGGTTTTGGATTCTCCATCATCTTCAGTTACTTTTCTGGGCAGGGGTTGCTCTGAAGTTGCATCTGATTCA
>JAAEXZ010000126.1 GCA_017879645.1 Nitrosomonas sp. | reverse complement strand
GGTAGTGGAAGTGTCGCGAACCGGTCCCAGTGCCGAATAGATGAACATCAGCGCACCAACGATGAAAAAGACCCCGGAACCCAGACGCAACCAGTAGAACAGGTCGAGTTGCGATTGTACCTGCATGTACCCCAGATTCATCACGCGCTGCAGATGCGTTTGCAGGATGCCTGCAAACAGCAGGGCAAAGGTGATGCCGATCATGGCGGCATTCATGAGCCAGAAGCTCCAGATATTCAGATTCTGGTTGAAGGGTTGTACATTGCGCAAAGCGGGCATGGCATAGGTGAAAAAGGCCAGGTTCAGCATGACATAGGCGCCATAAAACGCCAGATGTCCATGCGCTGCAGTCAATTGCGTACCGTGCGTGTAAAAATTGATCGATGGAAAACTGTGCATCAGACCCAGCAGTCCGGCACCGACGAACGCCATGATCGGGCATCCCAGACTCCACAGGAGTGCGGCCTTGTTGGGGTGATTGCGACCGCTCTTGCGGACCAGATAAAACGACCACAGAATCATGGCGAAGAACGGAACGACTTCAAGGAACGAAAAGACGATACCAATCCAGTGCCAGTATTCCGGCGTGCCGATCCAGTAATAGTGATGTCCGGTTCCCAGCAGTCCGCTGAATAGTGAAAAACCGACGATGACATACAGCCATTTCTCGATCACTTCCCGATCGACTCCGGTCATTTTGATCAGCAGGAAGGCCAGCATGGCCGACATGATCAGCTCCCAGACACCTTCGACCCACACATGGACCACCCACCACCAGTACAGTTTGTCCACGGCGAGATTGTCCGGATTATAGAAAGCAAACATGAAGAATAGGGCTGCACCCCACAGTCCCAGTAGCAGAACGATCGACACCACCGTCTTGCGACCTTGCAACACGGTCATGGTGACGTTGTAGATAAAAATCAGGAATGCAATGACCATGAGGATCTTGATCCACAGAGGTTGTTCCAGAAATTCCCGGCCTTCATGCACGCCAGAAAGATAACCGGCAACGGCTGCCAGCGCCGCGAAGACGAAAATACCGAGCTGTAGCCAGGCCAGCTTGGGGCTATGGATTTCCCGTTCGCTTTCCTCCGGTATCAGGAAATAGCTGGCACCAAAATAACCCAGCAGCAACCAGATCAGCAGGGCATTGGTATGAATCATACGTAGAATATGGAACGGTGCAGTTTCGGATAGGAGATTCGGAAATACGTAAATCGAACCGGCCAGAACACCGGCCACGATTTGCACCAGAAACAATGCCAGCGCTGCAACAAAATATGGATAAGCCAGTGCCTGAGTTTGATATTTCATGGGTTATGTCTCCTGTACTACAAGAAAAATGAGCCTGCAAAAATGATCCAGGTGGATTTATCCGGAAATGCTGGGCGGCCAGCCGAGCGTATTGATGCGACTGGTCCATTCCAGGAAATCCACAAGATCATCGAGTTCCTGTTCCGACAGGTTGAACTGGGGCATCTGCCGCCGTCCCTCGGTACGGGTGGGTTGCGCGCGCATCCAGGCCTTGAGCCCGGCTCTTGCGCCTTCCGGACTTTGCTGGCCACCATAGCGGATCCAGACATTGCCGAGTTCGGGCGCAAAGTAGGCCCCTTCGCCCAGCAAAGAATGGCAGTTGATGCAGGAATGGCGCTCCCAGACATGTTTTCCACGTGCTACCGATTCTGTCAGTGTGGATTCATCCGTGGCAACGGTGATCATGTAATAGTGACTGTGAACCGTCAGGATCGTGAATATCAGCAGAAAAAAAATCGATCCGCCATAAAAGATATTCCGTGCAGCCGATTTGGTGAGATGTTCCGACATATCCGAATCTTCCCTCTGGAATGGTTAATGACCCTTTTGACACGTAAGTGATTTATCCATATTTATCAAATGGATAAGACGCTTTCTTCAGAAACTGAGAACATTCTAGCTCAGTTCAAGAATGAAAAGCAATGTAGCGGTGAATCGTGATTGGGAACGCTGAATATCGCTGACATCGGGAGACCCATTTTCCCGGATTACTGCCAGCAGCTCAGATTCCGGGGAAGTCCGATCTTGACTCAGAATTCATTCGATCGCGTGTTCCTGGTACACGGGCTCGTATATAATCTCGAACATTCTTTAACTTGCATGTATTCCGAAAATTTATGAAACCCATTCATGTTGGCTTGTTAGGTGTCGGTACGGTTGGTGGAGGTACGTATACCGTTCTTAAACGCAATCACGAGGAAATTGCCCGCCGGGCGGGGCGCGACATTGTCATAACCATGATTGCCGACAAGGATCTGGAGAAAGCGCGTAAGCTGGCTGATCCGGGAGTCATCGTGACAGACAATGCACATGAAATTGCTACACATCCGGATATCGACATCGTGGTTGAGCTGATCGGTGGACAGACGATCGCCAAGGATCTGATTCTTGAAGCGATTGCGCATGGCAAACATGTGGTCACCGCCAACAAGGCTCTGCTGGCTAACCATGGCACCGAAATTTTTGCCGTGGCACGTGCCAAGGGGGCGATTGTTGCATTTGAAGCCGCGGTTGCCGGCGGCATCCCGATCATCAAGGCACTGCGGGAAGGTCTGACAGCCAATCGCATCACCTGGATAGCGGGCATCATCAACGGTACGGCGAACTTCATTTTGTCCGAAATGCGCGAAAAGGGATTGCCATTTGCCGAAGTGCTGCAACAGGCACAGAAACTGGGCTACGCTGAAGCGGATCCGACCTACGATATCGAAGGTATCGATGCGGCGCACAAGATCACGCTGATGTCGGCCATTGCTTTTGGCATTCCAGTGCAGTTCAGCAAAGCCTATACCGAGGGTATCACCAAGCTGACGGGCGAGGATATCCGCTACGCCGAGGAACTGGGATATCGCATCAAGTTGCTGGGTGTGACCAAACGCGTGGAAAAGGGTATCGAACTGCGCGTGCATCCCGCCCTGATTCCGGTACGTCGCCTGATTGCCAATGTCGAAGGTGTGATGAATGCCGTCGTCGTCAAGGGGGATGCCGTGGGTGCGACGCTGTATTATGGCGCTGGCGCCGGCGCCGAACCCACCGCCAGTGCCGTCATTGCCGATCTGGTCGATGTCACGCGCCTGCAGACCGCCGATCCGATGCATCGTGTGCCGACCCTGTCGTTCCAACCGGATTTGTTATCCGATACGCCGATCATCGCCATGGATGACGTGGAAACTTCGTATTACCTGCGCTTGCAGGTAGTCGATAAACCCGGCGTGATGGCGGACATTACGCGTATTGTGGCGGATTACAACATTTCCATCAGCGCCATGATCCAGAAGGAGGCCGGCAATGCTGCCGAGCAGGTCAGCATTATCATGCTGACACACAAAACGGTCGAGAAAAATATCAATGCAGCCATTGCCCGTATCGAATCATTGCCATCGGTGGCTGGTAAAGTTTTCCGTCTGCGTATCGAGGAACTGAATAACTAGATGACAGATTCCAGCGGCATGCACTGTGAAGAAGGTGTTTGCCGCAGGCCCGATCTTGCGTTGCTACACAACTTATTGAAAACGACCATGCGTTATATTTCCACTCGCGGCGGCATGCCGCCCAAGCCTTTTTCCGAAATTCTGCTGAGCGGCCTGTCGCCAGACGGCGGACTGGCCATACCGGAAACCTATCCCAGTGTCACTGCAGCGGAACTTGCCGCCTGGCGAGGATTGAGCTATCCGGCGTTGGCGTATGCCATCCTGTCGCGCTTTGTCGATGACATCCCGGCAGACGATCTGCGCGGCATCATCAATCAGACCTACACCGCGGAAGTGTTTGGCACACCCGACATCACGCCACTGAAAACGCTGGAACCGGGATTGCATATCCTGGGTCTGTCGAATGGTCCGACGCTTGCGTTCAAGGACATCGCCATGCAACTGCTGGGGAATCTGTTTCAGTACCAGCTGGATAAAACCGGCGATGAATTGAACATACTCGGCGCAACCTCGGGTGACACCGGTTCCAGTGCGGAATATGCCATGCGCGGCAAGCGCGGCATCCGCGTGTTCATGCTGTCGCCACTTGGCAAGATGAGCCGTTTTCAGACTGCTCAGATGTTTTCACTGCAGGACAAGAATATCTTCAACATTGCCATTCGTGGCGTGTTCGACGATTGCCAGGATATCGTCAAGGCAGTCAGCAACGATCATGCGTTCAAACAGGCGCATCGCATCGGTACAGTCAATTCGATTAACTGGGCGCGCATCGTTGCACAAGTGGTGTATTACTTCAAAGGCTATTTCGCGGCGACTAAAAATAATGACGAACAGGTGTCGTTTGCCGTGCCATCCGGCAATTTTGGTAATATTTGCGCAGGACATGTGGCGCGCATGATGGGATTGCCGATCAGACGTCTGATCCTGGCGACCAATGAAAACGACGTGCTCGACGAATTTTTCCGGACCGGCGTGTATCGTCCGCGTACTACCACTGAAACCCAGCACACCAGCAGTCCGTCGATGGATATTTCCAAGGCGTCCAATTTCGAACGCTTCATCTTCGACCTGACTGGACGCAATGCACAGCAAGTCAAGGAATTATGGTCGGCGGTCGACAAAGGCAATGCTTTCGATCTATCGCAAACACCACTGTTTACCCAGATACAGGATTACGGCTTCATTTCCGGCAGTAGCAATCACGCCATGCGTATCGCTACCATCCAGGATATTTATCAGCGCTATCAGGTGCTGGTTGATACGCACACCGCAGATGGACTCAAAGTGGGACAGGCACATCGCGAAGTCGGCGTGCCGCTGATTTGTCTGGAAACTGCGTTACCGGCCAAATTTGCCGAGAGCATTCAGGAAGCCATCGGTCGCGAACCGGAACGCCCGGCAGGGTTCGAACATCTGGAAGACTTGCCGCAACGGTTTGTGGTCAAGGATGCGGATGTGCGGGTGGTAAAGGATTATATTGATGAGCAGTGTATGATGGCTTCGTAAATTAAATTGGCTTAATTCAACTTGTGATTCCCCGTGGTCTTGCCACGGGGATCTAACTAGGTTTTAGAATGTAGGGATGCGAGATGTTGTAGAGAAAGCGAGCCACTGTGCATGGCAGATACATTATCATAATATTGTATTTCCTGTGAAATACAGGCGAGGACTGCTAGATATATTGTATTTCCTGTGAAATACAGGCGAGGACTGCTAGATGAAGCGGTTGTAGAAATTATTAAGCTGACAGCGAAAGGGATAGAAGAACGATACGACATTGAGTTTGAGCAAATAGGTTGTGACAAAGATCACGTGCATATACTTTGCACGGCTCATCCTAAAATTGCACCGGGTCAGATTGTTAGGGTATTCAAAAGCATAACGGCGCGGGAATTGTTTAAGAGGAAGCCGGATTTGAAACGAGATTTGTGGGGTGGTGAGTTTTGGACAGATGGCTATTATGTTGCAACTGTTGGGGAAAGGGCAGATTGGGGTGTAGTTGAGCGATATGTAAAGAATCAAGGCAAACCAAAAGAAGAACTGCGTCAGCTTGAGCTTTTCTAATACCCCGTGGTCTTGCCACGGGGTTGTTTATTTGGAGAAGTGGCGATTTTTAATCGCGAGGGTGTGTATCATGCCCGTTTGTGAAGGCTAGGCATAGAAGGCGGACGGATAATTATCTGCCGATCCTTCGAATCGACAGATAATTATCCGTCGGCATTGAAGAAACTTAAATAAAATTGTGTGTGCCATGATAGCTCCGCCACTTCTCGTTTCTTACTCTTCCTTAAATGAATATTTGGAAGCCCTCGGCCCCGAGTTGAGCGATCAATATAAAACTGAAATTACTCAGTTATTTGAAAAACGTTTGCCAATCGTAGTTTCCTTCCGCTGTTTGTCTGTTCTTTTTGGATTTTCAACTAACTTTGTATATAAGCTGGCGCAACAAAATTGGAAATTTTATCGAACATTTACCATTCGAAAAGGAAAGAAAAAACGCACGATTCATGCTCCTAAAGTGGCCTTGAAAGTTATACAGAAATGGCTTGGGTATCATCTGCCTGAAGCATTAAGTTTTGGGAATTATGTTTATGGTTTTGTGCCTGGTAGATCCGCAATAGATGCTGCAAACATACATACAAATGCCCGTTGGGTGTATTCAGTTGATATTGAGAATTTCTTTCCGACTACAACTAAAGAAGTTATTAAGGAATCCCTAAAGAGTGTTGGATATTCATTTGAAGCAGCAGACTTAATCGCTAACATATGCTGTTATAAGGATACTCTCGCACAAGGTGCACCATCAAGCCCAGTGATTTCAAATTTAGTTCTCAAGGAACTTGATAAGCAGCTCAAAACTATTGCGGATAGTAATCAAATTCGATTTACTCGATATGCAGATGACATAGTGTTCTCAGGGATAGATAAATTTCCTACAGAAATTAAAGATCAAATTTCTGATCTTTTTAAAGAGACATGTTGGAAATTATCTCCTGAAAAAGAATATTTTGCTGAGAGTCCAATGAGATTAAAAGTACATGGATTGCTGGTACATGGAGAAAAGGCACGCCTAACAAAAGGCTACAGAAATAGAATACGTGCTTATAAGCATCTATTGAATGCTGGAAAAATTCGAAATGAAGATTTAGGTCGTATTGCTGGGCATGTCAAATATGCAGAGTCAGTAGTTAAAGCGCAGAAGCCGGGGTTATGCCCTGACATCACGCATTCATAACCTGATCATTGCGCTATCTACCTTGAAGGCGCATTTTGGGAAAATAATTCCTCGCATGCCGATGTCATTCAACCGGCGCTGGCTTGGTATAAGCATGTATCAAAAGCTAACTGGACAACGCCCGTTGAAGCTAAGGCAGACTTCAAAAGCGCCAGCATCCTGAAAGAAGGCAGGGTCATATTCAATCTTGCCGGGAATAAATACCGGCTGGTGGTTTGGATTAACTATGCCTATGGTATCGTGTATATCCGTTTCATTGGTACGCACGCGCAGTACGATCAAAGCGATGCGCAAACAATTTAACGCGGGGAATAATCGCATGGACATTAAACCGATCAAAACTGATAACGACTATCGCACAGCACTCAAAGAAGCCGAAGCATTGATGGCAGCCGAACCCGGCACACCCGAAGGTGAGAAACTGGATGTACTGGTAACGCTGATCGAAGCCTATGAACACAAACACTTCCCGCTTGATTTGCCTGATCCCATCGAAGCCATTAAATTTGAAATGGAGCAAAAAGGGCTAACGGTCAAAGACCTGGAACCGATGATCGGGAAAAGCAATCGTGTTTACGAAGTACTCAATCGCAAGCGTTCCCTGACACTCAAAATGATCTGGAAGCTGCACCATGAACTAGGTATTCCCGCCGAATCGCTGATTAAACCGACCACTCAGACCAATATCTAATCCGGGAAATTGGAGGCGTGTCTTAGATAGTCATGCAATGACCGAAACATCCAACTGGAATCTTAATCAATCAGCCCCTTTCTCAATTTACGAACAAACTCAGTGCCCGGTTGTTTCGACATGCAATTTCAATCCGAGCGCCTTAATGACTTTCAGGATCGTGGAGAAGCTAGGGTTGCTGTCTCCGGACAAAGCTTTGTAAAGGCTTTCTCTACCAAGCCCGGTATCGTGTGCAAGCTGAGTCATGCTGCGCGCACGGGCTATGTTTCCAAGCGCTTTGGCGATAAAAGCGGCATCATCACCAGCCTCTTCCAGGCAGGCATCAAGGTAAAGTGCTATATCTTCCTCAGTTTTGAGGTGTTCGACGCTATCCCAACGCCGCAATTTGATTTTATCCATTAGTTATTCCTTAATTTTGCGCGCCAATTCAAGCGCTGTTTCTATATCCCGCTGTTGTGTCGATTTGTCTCCACCGGCCAGCAACAAAAATATTTCCATGCCGATTTGTTTGTAATACACGCGGTATCCAGCGCCAACATGAATGCGCATCTCGGATACGCCTTCACCAACTGGGCTGCAATCGCCAAAATTGCCATCTTCCGCCCGGTCGATTCGCGCCTGAATCCGCGCTTTGGCTGTTCGATCCCTCAATTCATCGAACCATTTATCGAAAACTTCTGTGGTTTGAATCGTATTCATCGGCAAGATTGTATCCCAATTTATACAGAAAATAAATTATTGGCATTAATGACTGGTGAGAAGCCAGGGTCATGTTTTA
>JAAEXZ010000034.1 GCA_017879645.1 Nitrosomonas sp. | reverse complement strand
AGGGGCAAGTTCGGCGCGATCATCGTGCCATGGCATGAAGCGTTCTCCGTCTGGTAGTTTCAGTAATCCTCCCTCGCCTCGCACGGCTTCGCTGATCAAGAATGATTTGGCGTGTGGATGATATAAGCAGGTAGGATGAAACTGGATGAACTCCATATTGGCAATTCGGCATCCGGCGCGCCAACTCATTGCGATGCCATCGCCGGTTGCAGTGTCCGGATTGGTGGTGTAAAGATATACCTTGCTCGCTCCGCCGGTTGCGAGAATGGTATTCTGAGCTATGAATGTCTGAACTTTGTCTTCTTGTTTGTCCAGAACATAGGCACCAAAACAGCGTCTGTGCTGCGTGCTGGAATGTTTGGGTAGTTTGTCACTGGTAATAAGGTCAATGGCGATGTGATGTTCCCTGATGCTGATATTGGGATGCGATTTAACTTGCTCGGTGAGCGCTTCTTGCACAGCTTTCCCTGTGGCATCGCCGCTGTGGATGATTCTCCGCATACTATGCCCACCTTCTTTGGTGAGATGAAAACCCGTTTCATGCTCCTTGTCACTGGAGAAAATCACACCCTGTGCAACTAGCCAATGAATGGCAGCGGTGGCATTCTCTGCGATAAAACGCGTCATTTCCTCGTCGCAAAGACCTGCTCCCGCAATTAGCGTGTCATTAACGTGCCGAGATGGTGAGTCTTCCGGGGATATGGCTGCTGCAATTCCTCCTTGAGCCCACGAGCTCGCACCTGAATCGATGGTCTGCTTTGTAACGATACAAACTTTGTTTTTCTGGGCCAGATGCAGTGCCAGCGTGAATCCGGCCAATCCACTGCCAATGATAAGCGTATCAAAAAAGAGGTTGTTGGACATTCGATGAGTGAGTATGTCAGTTTCATATCGATAATGTGCCTGATGATAGCAGAGTTGAGTGCGTTACAAGGTAAATCGCATTGCCGTGAATAGCGCTATTTTTACCTGGTTTTTAAAGATGAACTTCTCGAATCTTTCAATGGTCTCTAGTACGGTTGTGGGAATTATTGGTTCCCGAGCGGTAAATGAACAGCTATACTTCGTCTTTTGCATGGTTTTGCTACATTTAGCTGAACAAGAATAAAATAACAAATTCATTCATAGTGCTCAGGGATCAAGTTTTGTATGGGTGATCGGGAAATCGATCAACAATTAGTAGAGCGAATTCAAGGCGGTGACAAGCATGCATTTGATCTACTAGTAATTAAGTATCAACGCAAGCTGGCTCGCTTATTGTCGCATTTTATACGTGATCCGGCCGAAGTTGAGGATGTGACACAAGAAGCGTTTATTAAGGCTTACAGAGCCCTACCATCGTTTCGAGGTGACAGTGCGTTTTATACGTGGTTGTATCGTATCGGTATCAACACAGCAAAAAATTTCTTGGTGTCTCAAGGACGTAAAGTGCCGACATTACAAGAGTTTGATAATGAGGATGCTGAGACTTTCGAAGATGGTGGCATCATGAAGGAAGTCAATACACCGGAAAGTGAACTGATGAGTAAACAAATTGCTCAAACAGTCAATCAAACTCTTGATACTTTGCCTGAAGAGCTAAGAACGGCAATTGTTTTAAGAGAAATTGACGGGTTGAGTTATGAAGAAATTGCAAATATCATGAGTTGTCCTATAGGGACCGTGCGTTCGCGAATATTTCGTGCACGTGAAGCCATATCAGAACAGTTACGCCCGTTATTGGGAACGAGTAAAGATAAGAGGTGGTAAAGTGAAAAGCAAGTTATCGATGTTGATGGATGGTGAACTAGATCATCAGGAAGTAGCTAAGGTTTTGGAAGAATTAAAAATAGACGAAGGATTGCGAGAAGAATGGAAAAATTATCATGTTATTGGCGATGCACTTCGACAGTCATCGCAATTATCCACCAGTGTTGATTTGAATTTTAATAAACCTGCAAAAAGCAAACCACCTTTAGCACTTGTTTCAAAGTCAAAATACAAACCGGCAAGAATCTTCGCATTTTCAGTAGCAGCCTCCGTAATCGCGATGGTCTCGGCGTGGGTTTTAATGTATAACCAGTCTTATCATCCACAGCAATCCATCATCGCGGAAAATACCCGTTCTGGAAATCAAAATGCAGTGCCGGTGCCGGTAATGGCGACTTCCCCTGCATCATTAGTCAATTATCCAACCACGGATATGAATGATTATTTATTTGTTCATAGAGAGTTCTCACCGGGTACCGGTATGCAAGGTCAGGTCACTAACGTCAATACCTTAACTGATTATGACGAAAGATATCATAGATGATTAATTGGAAAGCAGTCGCCGTTTTCGTCTTAGCGGTTGGTTTTCAAGTAGCATTCGCCCAAGAATTACCCCGTTCTTCTGAAAGTGCGTTGGGATGGTTGAAAAAAATGACCAATGCACCCAGTTTGCATAATTATGTTGGTACATTTGTTTATTATGCCGACAATCACGTGGAAACTTCCCGTATAACTCATAGGGTGGACCAAGCAGGAGAGCACGAAAAAATCGAAGTTTTAGATGGTGTTCAGCGCATTGTATTTCGTGACAATGATGAAATGAAGTGCTATCTGCCGGAAAGCAAGAGAATTTATACCGAAAAGCGCTGGTTTCGTAAATTTTTTCCTAATTTAATTCCGCACTCATTCGAGAGCATAGACGAAAACTACTATGTTCAGGAGCTTAAGCAAGAGCGAGTGACTGATCGTCTCAGCCAAGTGCTATTGCTAAACCCAAGGGATGCCTTACGATATGGGCATCAGTTTTGGATCGATACTGATACAGGCCTGTTATTGAAAGTTGCCGTTTTGAATGGCAAGGAGATAGTCGAGCAGTTTGCATTTGTGCAATTGAACGCCGGTATATCGATTGATCCGGATCTATTAAAACCCGAACGAACATTTATTGCAGATGAATGGAAAGTAACCCATTTAGTGACCTCAATTCCCAAACAAGGAGAATTGAGGTGGAAAATAGCAAACTTGCCGCCAGGTTTTAAAAAAATAACTGAAATGAGGCGTAATTTGGCTGAGAAGTCAACACTGGTTGATCATATTGCGTTGACGGATAGTCTGGCTACGGTCTCAATCTTCATTGAACCAATTGGTAATGAAAAATCCACGCCTACCCCTGGGTTTTTTTCAAGTCGCGGTGCAATCAATATTTATGTCCGCTTAATCGATAACAGCAAGATAACCACGGTCGGTGAGGTTCCCCTGGAAACAACAAAATTGATTGGGGATGCAGTTTCTAAATATTAGTTGATTTCGTTATCTAAAAAATATACCTGAGAATGCAAAGCATCGTGCTAAAAGTGAGATTTATTTGCTCACTATCTAGGTAAGTCAATTCAAGGTTTCTTCGACTTTAATGTCGAGCTCTATCTACTTGTTAGTTATTGATTAGTAAATGTAAAAAACTATAGACGTAAGGATGAGGGATGATTATGTGTTATCCTTTTCAATATGCAATATAAATGTTTGTGAATACGGTTTTGTTCAAGGATTTAATAATAAGGGATAAGAAAAAATGATCCGGTTTGTTTTGGTTTTTTTGCTTTGGATACCCTCGGTGGTTGTAGCAGGTAGTAATGAGTTACCTGATTTTACTGGACTGGTCGAAGAACAAGGTACGGCCGTAGTGAATATCAGTGCCACGCATAATGCCGTTGCCAATGCTCATCAAGATATTCCAGAATTACCAGGCATTCCTGAGAATTCACCTTTCCATGATTTTTTCAAACGGCATATGCAGCCTTTCCCAACACCCAAAAAATCTGAACCCAGATCAATGGGTTCTGGATTTATTATCAGTTCGGATGGTTATATTTTAACAAATGCGCATGTTGTTGAGACTGCTGATGAAATTACAGTAAAACTGAACGACAAACGAGAATTCGTGGCAGAAGTTGTGGGTGCCGATCGTAAAACGGATATTGCATTAATCAAGATCAATGCCACCGATTTACCGAAGGTTGTACAAGGCAATCCGGAAAATCTCAAAGTTGGAGAATGGGTGGTTGCAATCGGCTCTCCATTTGGTTTCGAACACAGTGTGACAGCCGGTATTGTAAGCGCCAAAGGGCGTTCATTGGCACAGGAGAATTATGTTCCTTTCATACAGACTGACGTGGCGATCAATCCTGGAAACTCCGGTGGACCGTTGTTCAACATGAAGGGTGAGGTGGTGGGGATCAATTCACAAATCTATAGCCGGACGGGTGGGTTCATGGGGCTGTCCTTTGCTATTCCCATCAATGTTGCGACCGAAATTGCAGATCAACTCAAATCTAACGGTAAAGTGAGCCGGGGCAGGATTGGTATCATGATTCAGGAAGTAACCAAAGAATTGGCGGAATCCTTCGGTTTGCCGAGTCAGGCTGGCGCGCTGGTCGTTACGGTAGAGAAAGGTGGCGCAGCAGACAAAGCTGCGATCAAACCACGCGATATTATTCTGAAATTTGATGGAAAAGATGTCGTGACCTCTGCCGATCTGCCTCGCATCGTGGGTAATACCAAACCCGGCTCCAAAGTTTCGATGCAAGTCTGGCGGGATGGCAACAAACAATCCATCGATATCGAAGTGGGCGAAGCACCTTCCGATGAAACGGCGGAGGGACGCAAATCCAAACAAGGAAAAAAAGCCAATAATGCTAACCGTCTTGGATTGGTTCTCAGCGAAATTACCGAAGAACAGCAAAAACAACTGGAAATTGGTAACGGGCTATTAGTCGAGGAGGTGCAACCGGGCATAGCCAGTCGCTCTGGAATTCGGGTTGGGGATATTATTCTCGGTTTTAATAGCAAGGATGTAAAAGATATTGCGCATTTCAATGAAATGCTCGGTCAAACCAAGAGCGGAAAAAATATTGCTTTGCTTATCAAACGCGGTGATGTGACCACATTCATTACGATGAAGTTAACTGATAATGATAAAAAACAGTGATGACATGAATGCTGATGCGCACAACAAGATGGCGTTGACAGTTTATGGTCGCGAGGCATGTCATCTCTGTCAGCAGATGATACTTGCGTTGAAACAAGCGCAGAATCAGTCATCATTCGGACTCAGGGTGATTGATATCGATAGCGATCCCGAGCTGGTCCAACGCTATAACGAGAAAATTCCTGTTCTCGTGTCCGAGCTGGATGGACAGGAAATCTGTCATCATTTCTTGGATATGTCTGCTTTAGGTGATTATCTTGATAAATTTCGTTAGAATGCTGCCTTTTTATCACCATCCTGTGATTCTATTGTGTTGAAACGGGTTCTTTTCTGATACGTGATGCAGCATATTCGTAATTTTTCAATCATTGCCCATATTGATCATGGCAAGTCCACGCTTGCCGATCGCATTATCCAGATGTGCGGCGGCTTGTCGGACCGGGAAATGGAAGAACAAGTTCTCGATTCGATGGACCTGGAACGTGAACGCGGTATCACGATCAAGGCGCAGACTGCGGCACTGCACTATAAAGCCAAAAACGGCAAAACTTATTTGCTGAATTTGATCGATACGCCGGGTCATGTTGATTTTTCATATGAAGTTTCTCGGTCTCTGGCGGCCTGCGAGGGAGCACTGCTGGTCGTAGACGCATCACAGGGTGTAGAGGCGCAAACCGTGGCCAATTGTTACACAGCCATAGAGCAGGGCGTGGAAGTCATTCCTGTGTTGAACAAGATTGATTTGCCTGCCGCTGATCCAGAGAGAGTGATCCAAAATATCGAGGATGTGATTGGAATCGATGCCCAGGATGCTGTCAGAGTCAGCGCCAAAACCGGTGTTGGCGTTGGAGATGTTCTTGAGGCCTTGATTGCCAAGATTCCTGAACCTGCGGGTGATCCCAATGCACCGCTGAAAGCATTAATCATTGATTCGTGGTTTGATAATTATGTGGGGGTCGTGATTCTGGTTCGTGTGATGGATGGCACCATCAAACCTGGCGACAAGATTTTGTTGATGGCCAGTAAAGCTGTACAGCTCTGCGAGCAGGTTGGTGTTTTTGTGCCCAAGTCTGTATTTAGAGAGTCATTGAGTGCAGGAGAGGTCGGTTTTATCATCTCGGGGATCAAGGAGCTGGGTATTGCCAAGGTTGGCGATACAGTGACGTCTGCAACGCACCCGGCAGAAAATCCTCTGCAAGGATTCAAGGAAATCAAGCCGCAAGTGTTTGCAGGATTGTATCCTGTTGAATCCAATCAATATGATGCTCTGCGCTCGGCTCTGGAGAAACTCAAGTTAAACGACTCTTCGTTGCATTTTGAACCAGAGGTATCCCAGGCACTAGGATTTGGTTTCCGTTGCGGTTTTCTTGGACTCCTGCACATGGATATCGTGCAAGAACGTCTAGAACGTGAATATGATATGGATTTGATCACGACTGCACCGACTGTGGTTTATCAGATTCTGATGCGTGATGGCACGTTAATCGAAATTGAGAATCCATCCAAAATTCCAGATCTATCAAAAATTGAAGAAATTCGCGAGCCCATTATCACTTCCACCATTATCGTTCCGGAAGAATATGTTGGTGCAGTAATTACATTGTGTACTGGTAAAAGAGGCGTTCAAACCAATATGCAATATATGGGAAAACAGGTCATGCTGACTTATGAAATGCCTCTGAACGAAGTCGTAATGGATTTCTTTGATCGATTGAAATCAACCAGCCGCGGTTATGCCTCACTTGACTATGAGTTCAAGGAGTTTCGTGCTTCGGATCTGGTCAAGCTTGACGTGCTGATTAACGGTGATAAGGTGGATGCCTTATCCCTGATCATCCATCGCAGCAATAGCCAGTACCGTGGCCGTGAACTGGTGCAGAGAATGCGTCAATTAATTCCACGCCAGATGTTCGATATTGCGGTGCAGGCAGCTATCGGCGCGCATGTTGTTGCACGAGAAAATGTGAAAGCCTTGCGTAAGAATGTACTTGCCAAATGTTATGGTGGTGATATCACTCGTAAACGAAAATTATTGGAAAAACAGAAGGCTGGGAAGAAAAGAATGAAAAGGGTGGGGAATGTTGAAATTCCACAGGAAGCTTTCCTGGCTATATTACAGGTTGATAATAAATAACATAATGAATAATATGGCGAAATATAAACATGGAAATGTGTCATCGGAAAGTGACAATAAAATGAATCAAGAAATTTGCAATGCAAAAGGATTAGCATGAATTTTCCTTTGATTTTGTTTGTTTTGTTGGTGATTACTGGCAGTATTCTGCTGCTGGATATGCTTTTTTTTAAAAAAAGGCGCGCTGAGGGGGAAAATGAACCTTGGTGGATTGAATATCCTAAAAGTTTTTTTCCTATCATACTGATTGTTTTTAGTTTGCGCTCTTTTGTCATCGAGCCGTTCAAAATTCCATCGGGCTCCATGATTCCAACCTTACTCGTGGGTGATTTCATTCTGGTCAATAAATACACTTATGGAATACGATTGCCAGTGATCAACAAAAAAGTTTGGGATATCAATGAACCGCAACGTGGGGATGTGCTGGTTTTTCGTTATCCGGAAGATCCTTCGATTGATTACATCAAGCGTATCGTCGGTTTGCCGGGTGATATCATCACCTATCATAACAAGCAATTGATTATTAATGGTGAAACAATAAAAACCGATTATGAAGGTGATTACAAGTATGTCGAATCCGGATTTGGTTATATCTATTCTGATCGTTATACTGAACATTTGGCGTCTGAAGGGCATTCGATTCTAATCAATCAGGATGTCAAAGGTATTCAGTTTTCCAACGTCAGGCAATTCGAGTTTCGGGAAAACTGTAAATATAGCCGGACTGGATTTACCTGCGAAGTTCCTCAGGGACATTATTTTACTCTGGGAGACAATCGTGATAGTAGCAGTGATAGTCGCTACTGGGGGTTTGTGCCAGAGCAGAACATCGTAGGCAAGGCTTTTATGATCTGGTGGAATTTTGGTGATTTTGGTCGCATTGGACAAACGATAAAATAGCTGTGATTTTTATGACAATCAAAAATCAACGTGGACTGAGTTTGTCAAGTTTGTTGGTATGGTCTGTGTTACTTGTTCTACTGGCCATTGCCCTCATGAAATTAACGCCAATTTTCGTGGAGTACTCGGCTATCAAGAAACACATTGCAACCATAGCGCAGGAAGCGAATACGCAAAATCATGACGCCAATGCAATCCGATTGTCATTTAGTAAACGCGCTCAGATTGATAACATTCAGTCTATCGGTGAAAGGGATGTCAAAATTACCCGCCAAGATAATCGTATTGTATTGAGTACCCAGTATACAAAAACTATTCCACTGTTATCAAACGTGTCGTTGGTGATTGACTTTGAAACCTCGAGCGAATAATTCCATTGGTATGTTGACGGTCGAACCCAAAGACAATCATGTGCTACCGATAGAATCATTCTGCGAGCGGCTCGGGTATTTTTTCAAGCGCCCTGAATTATTGCGCGAATCCCTGACGCATCGAAGTCATAGTGCCCCTCACAATGAACGCCTGGAATTTCTCGGGGATGCGATTTTAAATTGCGTGGTTGCTGCTTTGATTTATAAACACTTTCCTGAAGTACCCGAAGGTCATATGTCGCGTTTGCGGGCCAGTATGGTTAATCAGCAGGCATTATCCGAGCAGGCGTTGAATTTGCACATGGAAAAGATCATCCGACTGGGGGAAGGTGAAATCAGAAGTGGAGGCAACCGCCGTCCATCAATTCTGGCCGATGCTTTTGAAGCCGTACTGGGTGCAATTTATATCGATTGCGATTATACGCAGGTGGAAAAAGTGATCGCAGCACTGTATGCCAAGCAGATCGAGAGCATCGATCTGAAATCTCAAGGCAAGGATCCCAAAACCTTGTTGCAGGAATTTCTACAAGGTCAGAAACTGGCATTGCCGGAGTACACCGTTGTTACGACAACAGGAAAAGCGCACAAACAGTGGTTCAAAGTGGAATGCCTGTTACCTGCATTTGGCATTAGAACCCAAGGGGAGGGTACGAGTCGGCGCAATGCGGAGCAGATGGCAGCCAAACTGGCATATGATGAAATTTATCCTTATTGATTTGCATGTCAGTTTCGAATCACACCTCAGTAACATGTTGATTGCCTCATGCGGATATGATGCAAGATAGCGACTTTCGTACCGGATATGTTGCCATTGTAGGGCGTCCGAATGTCGGTAAATCAACCCTGCTGAACAAGTTGTTACAGCAGAGAATTAGTATTACTTCCAGAAAGGCCCAAACAACGCGCTTTCGCATTCAGGGCATCCTGACCGATGACCGGGCACAATATATTTTTGTCGATACTCCCGGTTTTCAGAAGCAATATACCAATCGTTTGAATACCGCAATGAATCGGGTGGTGACACAAAGCATTCAGGATGTCGATGTTGTTCTGTTTGTTATCGAAGCTTTGCAATTTGATCAGCGAGATATAGAAGCATTGCGGATTCTGTCGTCGACCGTGCCGGTCATTCTGGTTATCAATAAAATCGACCGGGTATCAGAAAAAAACAGATTACTGCCATTTCTGCAGGAAATGGCTCGGGCTTTTGAGTTTGCTTCGGTTGTTCCGGTTAGCGCCATGCATAGAATTCAATTGCCTGACTTGCTCGAAGTGATCCGTAAGCATTTGCCAGTCAGTTCGCCGTTGTATGAAAAAGACGAGATCACAGACCGTAGCGAACGATTCATCGTGAGTGAATTCATCCGTGAAAAACTGTTTCGTCTGCTTGGCGATGAATTGCCCTATTCGACGAGTGTGATCATAGATCAATTTCAACAAGTGGACGGGTTGTACAAAATATACGCTACGATTCTGGTGGAGAAACCAAACCAGAAAGCGATCATCATAGGCAAGAATGGTGAAAAATTAAAACAGATCTCCAGTCAGGCACGGCAGGATATGGAGGTATTATTAGGTCAGAAGGTGTATCTCCAGACCTGGGTGAAAGTCAAGAGTGGCTGGGCAGATAGCGCCAGCGTATTAAAAAGTTTGGGGTATGAGTGAGTTTTTGTATCAGTGAATTTTTCCGGCACACTGGGAGGCTCAAGTGGGAATTGAACTAGGAGTCAATATTGATCATATTGCAACCGTCAGACAGGCACGCGGCACGACATACCCGGATCCGATCGAGGCTGCACTGATTGCCGAAACGGCGGGCGCAGATGCCATCACGCTGCATTTGCGTGAAGACCGACGCCATATTCAGGATCGCGATGTCGAAATATTGCGGAAGAAGCTGACTACCCGCATGAATCTGGAAAGCGCGGTAACGGCAGAAATGATCGAGATTGCACTGCGAATCCAGCCTCATGATATTTGCTTGGTGCCCGAGCGCCGGGAAGAATTGACCACTGAAGGTGGACTGGATGTGATTCGGCATTTTGATCAAATCAGCCAGGCTTGTCAGCAATTGGCTGCTGCAGGGGTGCGTGTTTCATTGTTCATCAACGCTGATCCTATGCAGATCGATGCGGCTGCACAGGCTGGAGCGCCAGTGATTGAGATCCATACGGGGGGCTATGCCGATGCATTGACACCTGAATCCCAGCAAAACCATCTGGCTGAAATACATGTGGCTGTGAAACTGGGGCTTGAACGTGGACTGAAAGTCAACGCAGGCCATGGGTTACATTATGATAACGTTCAGTCCATTGCCGCAATTACCGGTATTTCCGAGTTAAATATCGGCCATGCCATCGTGGCGCGCGCATTATTTGTTGGTTTCAGACAGGCCGTGCAGGAAATGAAACAGCTCATGCTCGAGGCGCGTGCATGATTTATGGTATCGGTACGGATATCGTCGAATCCACACGTATCGCCCAGTCGCTGGATCGTCACGGGGAGCGTTTTGCCCGGCGAATATTAACGGATTCCGAATGGACGGAGTACCATGCCAGCAGTAAGCCTGTTTTATATCTTGCCGGACGATTTGCTGCAAAAGAAGCATTGTCCAAGGCATGCGGAACTGGTTTGCGCCACCCGGTCAATTTAAGCTATATCTCGATCATGCACAATAAGCTTGGGAAACCCTATTTCGAGTTTCATCCGGAACTCGTGCAATGGATCAGCGCAAAGGGTATTACGCAGCATCATCTTTCCATCAGCGACGAACGCAGTGTGGTCTGTGCATTTGTAGTACTGGAGAGATGAAATGACGCTGGGTCCCGTCATGCTGGATATCGCCGGTACGCAATTGACCGACGAAGACATCAAGCGATTGACGCATCCACTGGTTGGGGGGGTTATATTATTTTCCCGGAATTATTCCCATCACCGGCAACTGCGTGAGCTGACACAACAGATACATGCGTTGCGCACTCCCCGGTTACTGATTGCTGTTGATCATGAAGGCGGGCGAGTGCAGCGTTTTCAGACTGATTTCACCCGTTTGCCTGCCATGCGTGAATTAGGTCGGCTATGGGATCGCCATGCCATGCGTGCGCGGCATTTGGCAACGCAGGTTGGCTTCGTTCTGGCAGCGGAACTGAATGCCTGCGGTGTCGATTTCAGTTTTGCGCCGGTACTGGATGTCGATCATGGTCAAAGTGGCGTCATTGGCGATCGCGCACTTCATGAGGATCCCAGTGTCGTGGCTGAACTTGCGCATCATTTGATGCTGGGGTTGCGCAGAGGTGGTATGCCGGCAGTGGGTAAGCACTTTCCCGGACATGGCTATATTCAGGCTGATTCCCATTTGGAAAAGTCGATCGATCAGCGGTGTTATGCGGATATCGAGATGTGCGACCTGATCCCATTCAAGCGCATGATTCATTATGGTTTGCATGGCATCATGCCGGCACATGTCATTTATTCGCAGATCGATCCGTTTCCGGCCGGTTTTTCAAAATTCTGGTTGCAGCAGATTTTACGCACCGAATTGCAATTTGCAGGGTGTATTTTCAGCGATGACTTGTCGATGCGCGGTGCCGGTGATTTTTTGTCATCCTTAAGCAAACGAGCGCAAGCAGCGCTCGTTGCCGGATGTGACATGGTACTGGTGTGTAATGACTCGGCTGGTGCCGATGAGGTTTTGGCAAACCTGACATGGGAGCTGTCCGCCATGAGCTTGTCTCGTCTGGCATGTTTGCATGGCCGGAATCACTGGGAATCGTTGATAAAGTTGCATGAAAATGGTGAATATGTGCACGCTGTACGTGAGATCGGTGTGATTGGCTGCGAAAACGGGGATCTGCCATTGCAATGACAAGATTCATGACCTGAAACCGGTTTTTTATTTTAAAATATCCATCATCTTCATTCAGTTTTTCTCATGAATTTCGATCGCTTCTCATGGATGCGGATTGTGTGAATTGAAGTATGCATCCAATTTCTGAACTCTTTTTCACTCCGGTATTTTCAAATGTAATGTCTTTTCCACTTTGTGGTGTGTTTGAAAACAAGAGAATTCGATATTTTTTATATTAATTTTTGATTATTTAATGCTATGTCATTTGTTCTAAATGCTATTTTCAGCGCACTACGTGATCTTGCAAGATTCAAAATTGCTTGGATGATGATTTGGCCGATCATGGTGGCAATTATAGTTTGGTCGAGTGTGGGATATTTTTACTGGGGTAGCATTTCGGCGCTGATACTCCAGGGAACCAGTGAATATGGTATTGGCGAATGGTTGAATAATCTTGAATCGGGTTGGGTGGCCAGCAGCATTCAAGGGTTGCTGCAGTTCATTATTTTTACGCCATTGGTAATCATGACCGTGCTGATCATCACGTCGATTTTTATCATGCCGGCACTGATCAAGATGGTCGCAAATCGTAACTATCCCAATTTGAAGCGCGAGTATGGTGGTACCGTAGTCGGCAGTATCGTCAATGCAATGCTTGCTAGTGGTATTTACCTGATCATGTGGGGTATTACATTGCCATTATGGGCCGTGGGGGCAGGCATCATCGTTCCTTTTGTGGCTGCTGCATTCATGAATCAGCAATTGTTTCGTTACGATGCATTGTCTGAGCACGCAAACAAGCAGGAAATAGCGATCATTTGTACCGAAAACCGTTATTCGTTATGGATGTTGGGGCTGTTGACCGGTTTGATTCAGTTCGTACCTTTCATCAATTTATTGGCTCCGGTTTTTACGGCGTTGGCATTCATTCATTTCGGGTTGGATCATCTGCAATTACTCCGTGTTAAACAGGAAAAACTGACTGCTGTAAAGCAGGAAGCCGTATCGGATTCAAATAGATAAGATTGCTTTCAATTGGAAAAGTTAGGATTTGAATCAGTCTGCAAGTAATGCGATTTATCGATACTTTTTGAGGTGATCGTTTTTATTGAATGCACTACAAGATAAGCAAACGGATTGGGATGCCACTTTTATTCAGAGTTCTCCTATGTTCGCACCGTTTAAGCAGTTTGAATCTTGGATTGGTAATTTACAATGCTGGCCCAATCAGAACGATTTGAATCAGCTTGGCGCGAGATGTAATAAAATACTGTATACCCGATCCGGGAAAAAGATCAGTTTTACACCTATGGTCAAGGGTAAAACGCATCCGGAACAGAAATACGAAGCCAGTATTTATCTTACAGGGCAGGTGCAAACCCGGGGCAAGAACTGGCATGATTTTTTCAATGCGTTGGTATGGCATGTCTTTCCACTTGCGAAATCAGTATTGAATGAACTGCATTATCATGAGCAGGTAGCAGCATCGGTTCATAATAATCCGGCGAGAGGAATACTGAGAGATGCAGCCACGTTGTTCGATGAATCCGGCATCATCGTGATGTGCAGTAACCCAGAACTGGTTAGTTTGTTGAGAAATTTCCAGTGGAAACAGTTGTTCTGGGATCAACGCGAGCTGGTGCTGTCCAGCATGCGTCTTTTTGTATTTGGACATGGATTATACGAAAAAGCCCTGCACCCTTATACCGGAATGACAGGTAAGGCGCTGATATTTGATACTAGAGAGGCATTTCTGGAAACGTCTATCACCGAGCAATTGTCTCAAATTGATCGGATCGTGGCAGATTTCCTGTCGCAAGAGTTCTCTACTGGTGCTTGCCTGTCTCCAGTTCCGATTTTAGGCTATCCCGGCTGGTGGAAGCAAAGTGAGCGGGAGGAGTATTACGATAACAAGCAATATTTTCGCGAGCGCACAAGTAAAATTTGAGGGTTCGCGAATGATTGTGTGTTTTGATACCATCCGCACTTTTCAGAATGACCGGTGTCAATGATTGTTTTGGTAAAGATAGGGCGCAAAAAAGTGTTGTGCGAACGCGAATTCTGTAGCGTAAATGACTCAGAAAAGCGATAAAAGTACGTGATTTATCGGATCGAAATTAAATTCTTTGTTAGAATGCGGCTTTAATTTACTAATTTATTGGAGTATTTAATGGCAATTGAAAGAACGTTATCCATCATTAAACCGGATGCGGTAGCGAAAAATGTAATCGGACAGATTTATTCTCGTTTTGAATCAAATGGTTTAAAGGTTATTGCAGCACGCATGATACAGTTGTCGCAAGCCGACGCAGAACAATTTTATGCCGTACATCGTGAGCGCCCTTTTTTTGCTGATTTGGTCAAGTTCATGACCTCCGGGCCAGTCATGGTACAGGTTTTGGAAGGTGAAGAAGCTATCAAGAAAAACCGAGATCTGATGGGAGCAACGGATCCGAAGAAAGCCGAACGGGGAACCATTCGGGCTGATTTTGCCGACAGTATTGATGCCAATGCGGTTCATGGGTCGGATGCGCCTGAGACGGCTGCGGTAGAAATTGCCTGTTTCTTTCCCGCTTTGAATATCTATTCGCGTTAAAACTGAAGGTGTTATTGAGTCTGAGTAATGGCAACGAATCTATTGAATTATGATGCCAGGAGGCTGGCTGATTTCTGTGCTGAAATTGGCGAAAAACCCTTTCGGGCAAAACAATTGTTGCGTTGGATACATCAATCCGGAGTAACCGATTTTGTTGCCATGAGCGATCTGGCTAAGGGATTACGCGAAAAATTGTCTGCACTGGCAGTTATTGAGTCGCCACAGATCATGTCAGATCATGAGGCTTCTGATGGTACACGCAAGTGGTTACTGGCCGTGGGAGCTGGAAATGGTATTGAAACCGTGTTCATACCCGAAACCAATCGTGGAACCCTGTGTGTTTCCAGTCAAGTTGGGTGTGCATTGGCCTGCACCTTTTGTTCTACCGGTAAACAAGGTTTTAATCGCAATCTGACCGTTGCGGAAATTATCGGGCAATTGTGGATGGCCAATAAATTGCTGAAACCTGATACTGAAGACGTTTCGCCTGGAACGCAACGGGTTGTGACCAACGTCGTCATGATGGGCATGGGGGAACCTTTGGCCAATTTCGATAATGTCGTAATGGCTTTGGATTTGATGCTGGACGATCATGCCTATGGTTTATCCCGACGCAAGGTTACGGTCAGCACTTCAGGCTTGGTTCCTGCGCTGGATCGTTTACGCGAGCGCTGCCCTGTAGCCTTGGCTGTGTCGTTGCATGCACCCAATGACGATTTGCGTGATCAATTGGTGCCAATCAATAAAAAGTATCCTCTCAAGGAATTGCTGGCTGCGTGTCAACGTTATTTGGCCGTTGCGCCGAGAGATTTTGTGACATTTGAATATGTGATGCTGGATGGTGTCAATGACAGCGTATCGCATGCACATGAATTGATTAAATTGGTGCAGGATATACCCTGCAAATTCAATCTGATACCTTTCAATTCGTTTCCGGGATCAGGTTTTAAGCGTTCTTCAGCAGAGTCTGTGCGGGTTTTTAGGGATATATTGCTGCAAGCTGGCTTGGTTACTACCGTGCGAAAAACACGCGGTGATGATATTGCAGCGGCTTGTGGCCAGTTGGCGGGGCAGGTGATGGACAAAACGCGCCGAACCGCCAATGCTAGAGCGGCATGTATAAAGTGAAAGAGATACGGTTCACTTTCTGGATTTTGATCATCCTGATAGGGTTGAGTGCCTGTGTGCATCAACCGGTTGATGCCGATTTGTCAAACCAGACCAATTCGGAGCGTGCACAGTTAAGTGCCAAGGTGCATACCGAACTGGCTGCAGAGTACTTCAACAGGAAGCAATTGGATGTGGCGTTGGAAGAAGTCGGCGAGGCTTTAAAAGCGCAACCCAATTATGCACCTGCCTACAATGTACTGGGTCTGGTGAATATGACGCTGAATGAAAATAACAAGGCGCTGGAGAATTTTGAGCAGGCAATTCGCCTTGCTCCGAAAAATTCGGAAATCCATAACAATTATGGATGGTTTTTATGCCAGCGCTTTGCGCAACAGATGGATCAGGCCATAGGTCATTTCATGATCGCGGCCAAGGATCCAATGTATTCGACACCCGAGATGTCCTATGCAAACGCAGGATTGTGTGAGCTCAAGCGTCAACGGTTTGATGAAGCGCAGTTGTATTTTCAAAGGGCGCTGTTGATTCAATCAAATTACCTGCCCGCTTTGATCGGGTTGGCTGATATGGATTTTCAGCGTGGAAATGTAGTTGAAGCACAATCTAAAATTACTCATTTGTTGCAAAACAATTCGGCATCACCAGAAGGATTCCTGCTGGCAATTCAAGTTGAACAGGCCATGGGCGATCAGATGGCTGCCGATAGTTATATTTTTCAATTGCAGAAATATTTTCCCGATTCCAAAGAAGCAGCCATCATACGAGAAGGAAAGATCAAACAATGAATACTATCGATGATAAAACCGCACATCCCTATTCTTCAACGCATAATCCGTCCAGCCGATTGAATTTTACGACTGCAATCCCCAATCCGTTTTTCCGGGATCCTTACAATTCCAGTGTTGATAGTACATCAGCCTATACTGGAAACCGGCAAACTGGTTATTTTTCCGAGCAGCAATCTCCCAATTTTGGAGCAATCTATTCCAATCTGAATAGTGCGGAAAACTTGCCGCCAGAAGAGATGGCATCCGGTTCTGAACGCCAGGAAATCCCGTCTGCTCGAATCGAATCGACGAATGTGGATCCTGCAAATGTACTGCAAAGTGTCGGAAATGTCCTGCGTCGTGCCCGAATGGCCAAAGGACTCAGTATCGAGGAAGTGTCACGGCAGCTTCGATTGACATCTCAGCAAATCGAAGCCATCGAGAAGGAGGATTTCGATAAGTTGCCTGGTCGCATTTTTATGCGTGGTTTCGTGCGTAATTACGCCAACTTTGTTCATCTTGATCCGGCGCCATTATTGCAGTCACTACCCGGATCGGCGCCGGTGACCATGACACATGAGCAATTGCCATCCGGTGGCAGTCCCGTTGCCTTTACTGCTGCAAAACGCCAGAATTCGAACAATAACCGATTGGTTAAGGTCATATTCTTGTTTGCTTGCGCTCTGGGGGCTTATGCGGTGTATGAAAATACAGACTGGAATGGCAAATTTCCGCAAAGAGCTACACGCAACGAAGTACACATCAATTCGGATACCGCCTCGGTAGAAATCGATTTGCCGCTGACTGCGAATCCAAAAAACAGTATTCATTTTCAGCAAAATAAACCACTGGATATCATTCCGTTACCTGAAACGAAGAAGCCCGAATCGGATACGCAGATCAAGACTGAAGTGATATCGATTCCGCTGGAGCACAAAATCCCGGTTGCTGCCGAGAAAAATGCAACGATTGCGCCTGCTACTGATGATTCCGGTAATCTGAGTTTCAAGCTGGGTGCCGATTCCTGGATCAAGGTAGTGGACGGGGCGGGTGTGGCGCTCATGGAACAAATCAAGAAAGCGGGTTCAGAGTTAACGCTGACCGGTAAAAAACCCTTGTCGATCGTGTTGGGCAATGCAACGGGAGTCAATCTCACCTATAATGGCAACGAGGTTGATTTGGTACCTTATAAAAAGAATGATGGAACGGCGCGCTTTACTCTCAGATGAAGTGATGGAAAATCTAATTTTAAATTTAGTGATATGACGTCTCAAAATAATAATGGTATCCACCGACGACCCAGTGTTGGGGTGCGAGTGGGTACGGTCATGGTAGGTGGCGGTGCGCCTGTTGTTGTGCAATCGATGACCAATACGGATACGGTTGATGAAAAGTCGACGGTGGAGCAGGTTGCCCAGTTGGCGCGAGCAGGCTCTGAACTGGTCAGAATCACGGTCAATTCGATGGAAGCTGCCAAGGCAGTTCCAGAAATACGTGCACGTCTGGATGCCATGGGATGTCATGTTCCGCTGGTGGGTGATTTTCATTTCAATGGTCACAAGCTATTGACCAGTTATCCTGAATGCGCACAAGCCTTGGCTAAGTTGCGCATCAATCCCGGTAATGTTGGGCATGGAAAGAAACGCGATGAGCAATTTTCGACTTTGATTGAAATAGCTTGCAAGTACGACAAACCGGTACGTATCGGTGTCAACTGGGGGAGTCTTGATCCGGAAATGCTGGCACGCATCATGGACGAAAATGCTGCTTCCAGCGATCCGCAGGATGCCAAATATGTCATGCGCGAAGCGTTGATCACTTCGGCACTGGAAAGTGCTGCCAAGGCAGAAGAAATCGGTTTGCCCCGGCACAAGATCATTCTGTCGTGCAAAGTCAGTGGCGTGCAAGACCTGATCATGGTCTACCGGGAGCTGGCTGTGCGCTGCGATTATGCCTTACACCTTGGTCTGACCGAAGCCGGCATGGGATCCAAGGGGATTGTAGCATCGACAGCGGCTCTGGCGGTTCTGCTACAGGAAGGTATCGGCGACACGATCCGTATTTCCCTGACACCCGAGCCGGGGGGATCGCGTTCACGCGAAGTGATCGTCGCGCAGGAAATTCTGCAAACGATGGGATTGCGTGCATTTGTTCCACTGGTCGCGGCTTGCCCAGGCTGCGGTCGGACTACCAGCACCTATTTCCAGGAATTGGCGGAAAGCATACAAACTTATGTTCGCAACGAGATGCCGGCCTGGCGTGAACAATACGACGGTGTCGAAAACATGTCACTGGCGGTTATGGGGTGCGTGGTCAATGGCCCGGGTGAGAGCAAGCATGCCAATATCGGTATCAGTTTACCGGGATCAGGAGAAAATCCGGTTGCGCCGGTTTTTGTCGATGGTCAGAAGACAGTCACGTTGAAAGGCGACAATATCGCGTCGGAATTTCGCCAGATCATTGATCAGTATGTTAGTGAAAAATATCCAAGAAAAGTAGTCTGATGACTAAAGGTGTCAAGGCAATTCGCGGAATGAACGACATTCTGCCGAATGAATCGTATTCATGGATACAGTTTGAGCAAATCATCCATCAATGGCTCAGCATGTACGGCTACCGTAACATTCGCACACCCATTGTCGAACAGACGGATTTGTTCGTGCGTTCCATCGGTGAAGTCACCGATATTGTCGAAAAGGAAATGTATACCTTTGTTGATCATCTCAACAACGATAGTTTGACCTTGCGACCCGAGGGCACGGCATCCTGTGTACGGGCAGCCATTGAGCATAACCTGCTGTATGCCGGACCGCAGCGTTTGTATTATGCTGGACCAATGTTTCGGCATGAACGTCCTCAAAAAGGGCGTTACCGGCAATTTCATCAAGTGGGTGTGGAAGCATTGGGTTTTGCCGGCCCCGATGTCGATGCGGAATTGATCGTCATGTGTGCACGATTGTGGAACCTGCTTGGCTTGCCGGGATTACGACTGCAAATCAGCACGTTGGGTAACGCTCAATCCCGGACACTGCATCGTGCACGATTAATCCAGTATTTCGAGCAACATCGCAGTATTCTTGATGAGGATGCGTTACGCCGGCTTCATGCTAATCCGCTGCGGATTCTGGATAGCAAGAATCCGGCAATGCAGGATGTCATCAATGGTGCTCCCAGGCTGATCGACGATCTGGACGAAGAATCGATTGAACATTTTGATTCACTGCAGCAGATATTGCGTGATCGCGGAATCGATTTTGAAATCAATACCCGCCTTGTCCGGGGACTCGATTATTACAACCGTACCGTATTTGAATGGGTGACCGACAAACTGGGGGCGCAAGGTACAGTGTGTGCAGGTGGGCGGTATGATGGTCTTATTGAACAATTGGGGGGCAAACCGGCTCCGGCCTGTGGATTTGCCATGGGAGTGGAGCGCCTGCTGGCATTGATGCAGGAAAACGAGATGAATCCACCCATTCCCGATGTATATGTCGTCCATCACGGCGAACAGGTGACTGGTTACGCATGGCAATGTGCAGAATACCTGCGTGATGAGGGATTCAGAGTGGTGTTGCACTGCGGGGGAGGCAGTTTCAAAAGCCAAATGAAAAAAGCCGATGCATCGGGTGCAAGATATGCAATGATCATTGGTGAGGATGAAGTCAAAACCCAAGAGGTCGTGATCAAACCACTGCGCGAGGCTATTGAACAGGCAAATGTCAAATTGACCGCAGTGAGTGAATTGATCCACCGTTCGATGACATGATCATTTACAATGCCAACGTAACACATAAGGTATAAATTCACATCTTTCAAAATTTCATTAATTTTTTATCGATTTAAATGGCAACCTACAATCACGAAGAACAGGAAAGTATCGACGGACTCAAGAATTTCTGGGACAAGTTTGGCAATGCAATATCGATCGTATTGACCGTTTTTCTGGTAACGATTGGAGCTACTCAAGCCTGGAAATTTTACCAGCAGAAACAGGCACAGCAGGCGGCCGATCTGTATGCACTACTGCTCCAGGTACAAACATCGAAAGATGCGACCAGAATCAATGATGCGGCGCAGTTGCTTACCGAAGGTTATCCATCCAGTGGTTATGCACCCCGCGCCGCACTGGTGGCAGCACATGCCGATGTGGCTGCTGGAAACGGCAAACGCGCGATTCAGAATCTGCAATGGATCATCGATCATGCGAAAGAACCGGCTCTGCACGATATTGCTCGATTAAGAATGTCCGCGGTACTGCTCGATGAAGGTAAGAATGATGAAGCTTTGCGGATATTGAGTGGCCAACCGGGTGAAAGTTTTGCCGGCCTATACCTGGATCGCAAGGGCGATATACTGGTGGCATCAGGTAAGCTTGCCGAAGCCCGACTCAGTTATCAGGCAGCAATCGACAAACTGACCAAAAGCAACAATTATTTCAATATCGTCCAGATGAAGCTGGATGCACTGGGTGAATCGGAATAATCATTCAAGTCACTGTGACGCAGTTTTATTCCACTATCAAATCGACCATCTGGGCGCAATTGCTCATTTGCACCACTGTTACGCTGGCTGGTTGTGGCAGTATGCCTAATCCATTCGATATGCGCATTATTGAGTCGATGAGTACCGGCATCTCCGATCTGATGGCGACCGATGAACCGATCGTCTATGACAAGGAAGAACTGGCTGACCTCAAAGCCATCGACCGCATACCACTGAAATGGAAAAATAAGGTAGGTGAAACCCTCGTGGCGTCTTTCTCGCCCGCTTATGATAATGGCGCGCTCTATGTTGCCGACGAAGATGGCAAGCTCACGAAATACGATGCTGCCAGCGGTAAGGAGCTGTGGCGTATCAAGACCAAAAGCAAATTCTCTGCCGGTGTAGGTATCGGGGAAGGATTACTTCTCATCGGTACGTTCGAAGGCGAAGTGCTGGCTTATAATGATGCGGGTAACATGTTGTGGCAATCTTCCGTATCCAGCGAAATACTGAGTCCACCGCAGGTGCAAAGCAATGTCGTTATCGTACGTACGATCGATGGTCGGATTTTTGCATTGGACGCTCTGGATGGCAAACGCAAGTGGATTTATCAAGGTGCCACCCCTTCCCTGACAGTACGTAGTGCGGCAGGCATTACACTGGCTCACGGCGCGGTATTTGCCGGTTTTCCGGGCGGCAAACTGGTGGCACTCAGCCTGTTCACCGGCAATATCGGATGGGAAACCACCGTATCGCAACCCCGTGGCGTCACCGAACTTGAGCGCATGACTGACATTACCAGTTCACCGGTGGTCAATAACCGGCTGGTTTGTTCAGTGGCCTATCAAGGCAAGGTGGCATGCTTTGCCCTGAACGACGGCACCCAGATATGGGCGCGGGAGTCTTCGAGTAGTGCCGGTTTGGTGATAGACAACGATTATGTGTATGTGACGGAAGAAAAAGGGATAGTCGCCGCTTATGATCTGTTGAGTGGTGCCGGTATGTGGAAGCAAAGCCGGTTAGGCAGCAAAAAACTCACCCGGCCAGTCATCGACGGGCAATTTATCGTAGTTGGAGATGATCAGGGTTTCGTCAATATTTTAAGGAACTATGACGGTTCTCTGGTAGCCCGTGCCGGAACCGATGGCAGCGCCATTTTAACGGCACCCAGTGTATTTACCAACGGGATTGCTGTTCAAACTGCCGATGGCGGTGTTCATTCCTTTAGTACACAATTTTAGTAACATAATCATTTTTTGGATTTTTATCTTCCTGAGTGAATCGAAAATGCAATGCTTTCCGCTTTCGTTCGCTACCAATGATGAATCCGGCATTTCAGTTGCATTGACAACTTAATCATGAAACCCACACTTGTTCTGGTTGGTCGCCCTAATGTAGGCAAATCTACTTTGTTTAACCGATTAACCCGCACGCGCGATGCCATTGTTGCAGACATGCCGGGGTTGACCCGCGATCGTCATTATGGTCAGGGCAGGGTTGGTGACAAACCTTATCTGGTGATGGATACCGGTGGTTTTGAACCTGTCATCAAGGAAGGCATACTGCATGCCATGGCCAAACAGACCTTGCAAGCGGTCGATGAAGCAGACAAGGTACTGTTCATTGTTGATGGACGTCAGGGGGTTACAGCCCATGACCGCATCATTGCCGAGCAGTTGCGAAAGTCCGGGCAGGATATTGTGCTGGTCGTCAACAAAACCGAAGGTATGGCCACATCGGTGGTAACGGCAGAATTTTTTGAACTGGGTTTGGGAGCACCATGTGCCATTTCGGCTGCGCACGGTGACAACATTCAGGAACTCGCGGACTTAGCCCTTGCCGATTTCCCGGTAATTGAAGATGAATCCCCGACAGTGCACCACCCCAAGATTGCCATTGTCGGTCGCCCCAATGTCGGCAAATCGACATTGATCAATACCCTACTGGGAGAGGAACGGGTCATCGCCTTTGATCAGCCTGGTACGACGCGTGACAGCATTTATATCGATTTCGAGCATCGCAACAAGCATTACACGCTGATCGATACCGCCGGGATCAGACGCCGTGGCAAGGTATTCGAAGCCGTTGAAAAATTTTCCGTCATCAAAACCCTGCAAGCCATCGAAGATGCCAATGTGGTCGTGCTGATGCTCGATGCCCACAGTGAAATATCCGATCAGGATGCCCATATTGCCGGATTCATCCTGGAAACAGGCCGGGCACTGGTTCTGGTTGTCAACAAATGGGATGAACTGGATGGTTATCAGCGAGACCTGGTCAAACGGGATATCAACCGCAAACTGGCTTTTCTGGGGTTTGCCGAATTGCACTATATTTCCGCATTGCATGGTAGCGGCATGCGGCATCTGCTTCCCTCTGTCGACCGGGCATACGAAGCTGCCATGGCGCATTTGCCTACACCGAAACTGACACGTGCGCTGATCGCCGCCATCGAAAAACACCCGCCGCCTCGAGGGGGTATGTCACGTCCCAAAATGCGCTATGCGCACCAGGGAGGCTCCAATCCACCATTGATCATTGTGCACGGCACCATGCTTGAGCATGTTTCGGAAACTTACCGGCGCTATCTGGAAAATACCTTTCGCGAACTGTTCAAGCTCAAAGGCACGCCCCTGCGAGTCGATTTCAAGGTCGGCCACAATCCCTATGCCGACAAGAAACCCGCTCCACCCACTGAGGACGAACTACGACGCGCCCATAACCGCCGCCGGCGAAACCGCAAAAAATACGGATCGTAATGGCTGTCGCAGGCTAATGCGTCATCAATCCATTTTGAAAATGAGCGGATTTTTACGGTGCAGGATTTTTCAATCACATTTGATATCTTCAGCTGGATCATGAAGAGGTCCATTACCACTTTCTTTTGTGTAGAAGAAATTAGAATGCAGGCTGTCTGTTGTGCTTGTGCTTGCAAACACCAAATCAAGCTACTGTGACAGTAACGCACTGTTCAGTCGTCAGAATGGTATTGTGACGTATGATTAACCGGTTATCTCATACTGTTATGCAAAAGTCAGAGTCAGAGCCTTCGCCGCAACCCATCTTTAAGCGATCATCTTCGAAAATGAATGTTCAGGGTTTCTGGTTGCTGATCGCTTTTGCCACACTCCTCCTGGTGGGTTCGAGCTGGTTTGCCTACAAACAGGAACCCCATCCCGATGCGTATCGAGCCGCGCCAGACTGGTTTAGCAGCGATTTCTGGTGGTATCCAGTCGAGCGCAATGCGTTCAAGCGCTTGTCGTCGATCAATGTTTCTCTGCGAGCGATCCATGTGCACGCTGATGGGCAACATATTTGGGTAACAGGTAGTGGTGGAGCCATTGTTCACAGTAGTGACGGTGGGAAAAGCTGGCAGGGGCAAGTCAGCGGGACTCGT
>JAAEXZ010000125.1 GCA_017879645.1 Nitrosomonas sp. | reverse complement strand
GAAAAATCGGTAGCTTCTTCCCCATCCAGGCGAAAACCATTATTGCCATCGAGATTGGATAAAGCCAGCGTAGCGTCAAAACCTGAAGCCTTGCCAAACACGATGTAACTGGAACCTGATTTGTAACCATTCGGTTCTGCATAAGGAGCACCGACAATCACATCATCGAACCCATCGCCGTTGATGTCTCCCGCGCTGCTAACAGAATCGCCTAAATAATCAAACTCTGTTTCACCTTCCAAGCGAAAACCATTGCTACCATCCAAACTGGTCAAATTAATCGCAGCATCAAAACCAACCGCCTTGCCAAACAGGACGTAACTAAAACCAGCACTGGGATTGTCACTCGAGTCAAAAAATGAAGAAAAACCCATAATTACATCATCAAAACCGTCGCCATTGACGTCTCCGGCGTCACTGACCGAAGTAGCCGCTCCATCCAGGCGGAATCCGTTGCTGCCGTCTAAACTGGATAAGTTTTGTGTGGCGGCAAAACCGTTCGCTTTACCAAACACCACATAGCTGGCATCAAAACCCTGAGCACCAACTATCACATCATCAAAGCCATCACCGTTGACATCTCCCGCGCTGCTGACCAAACTTCCCAATTCAGAACTTCTCACCCCATCCATGCGGAATCCATTGCTGCCATTCAGCGTGGCCAAGTCTATTGCAGCATCAAAACCTGATTCCTTACCAAACATCACGTAGCTGGCACCGGACACATTGTCGTTTGAATCAACGCTGGAAGTACCGACGATCACATCGTCAAAACCGTCGCCGTTAACGTCTCCGGCATCGCTGGCCGAGAAACCCGAAAGGTCAAATGCTGCCTCCCCATTTTTCAAGCAAAAACCGTTGCTGCCACTCAGAGTGGATAAGTCTATCGCAGCACTGAAACCTGAGTCTTTGCCAAATATCACGTAGCTGGCACCGGACAGGTCGTCACCGGAACCAGATAAACTGCCGTTTGAATCAACACTGGCCGTACCGACAATGACATCATCAAAACCGTCACCGTTGACATCTCCCGCATTGCTGACCGAGAAACCCGCAAGATCATGCGCTGCCCCATCCAAACGAAAACCATTGCTGCCATCGAGATCAGCCAAACTGATCACACCCGGAGCAGGCCAATCCGTACTGACAGCCGCGGCTATTCGCAGCGTCGCCTCACCTTGAGTATAAATTTGATAATCACCATCGCGACCCCCCACGACCCAGCCGTCAGTAAGCCCATTGACACGACTACCCCGCTCCCCGTCAATGGTCAAAGTGTTGCTGGTATCCGATAAATTGAGTACGCTCGATGCAGTTATGGTCAATGTATTCAGATTCAGATCAATCGTTTCAATGGCATCGATGGTATCCATATAGCTGGCCAGATCCAGATGAAGGCCGTTTCCTGTCAATTCCAGCGTGTCGCTGCCAGTTCCGCCATCCGCTAATTGAAACCCGAGATCAGCTACCGCGATGGTATCGTCACCACCATCGCCATGAAATACATCCGCCCCGCCGCGCCCGAGCAGGTTGTCATTGCCGTCACCGCCTTCGAAGCGTTCACCACTCTCATTGCCCACCAAGGTATCATCCCCGGATGTCCCCAGATACACCACTTCATTTAAAAAATCACCGCCAAATATCACGTAACTGTAGCTGGAGCGGGCGTAATTGTAGGAATCAGGATCGACGCGAGCATAAGGTTCACCAACGATCAGATCGTCAAAACCATCACCATTGATATCGCCTGCGCTACTGACCGAACTGCCCGACGCGCCGCTCTTCACGCCATCCAAACGAAAGCCATTCGTGCCATCGAGACTGGATAGATCCAATGCAGCATCGAAGCCCGAAGCCTTGCCAAATACCACGTAGCTCCAGCCAGAGCTGACATACTGTTCATAAATAATGCGAGGAGCACCAACGATCAAATCATCATAACCATCACCGTTGACATCTCCTGCCGTACTGACCGCATAACCCAAAAGGTCATAGCTATGTTCTCCTAATAATCGGAAACCATTGCCGCCATCAAGACTGGATAGATCCAATGTCGCATCGAAACCCGAAGCCTTGCCGAACACCACGTAACTGGCCCCTCGGTAATAAGCAGCAGCATCGGCACCGACAATCACATCCGCATAACCGTCGCCATTGATGTCTCCGGCACGGCTAACCGACCAGCCCAACGCACCGCCCTCTGCCACGCCATCCACACGGAAACCGTTACTGCCATCGAGACTGGATAAATCCACCGCAGCAGCAAACCCGGCAGTCTTGCCAAATACCACGTAACTGGAGCCACCGGAGTAATTGCCGTTCGGGTCGGCTCGTGGGGCACCGACAATCACATCATCAAAGCCATCGCCATTGACATCCCCTGCACTGCTGACCGATAGGCCCAAACGATCATTCACCGCTTCACCATCCAGACGGAAACCGTTACTGCCATCCAGACTGGACAAATCCAGCGCGGCAGTAAAACCGTCAGCCTTCCCAAACACCACATAACTGGAACCCGAAATCTCCGGATCAGCATAATAATTCCCAGGGGCACCGACAATCACGTCGTCAAAGCCATCCCCGTTCACATCCCCGGCACCGTTGACCGAAAAACCCGTTATATCACCCGCTGCAACGCCATCCAGACGGAAGCCATCGCTGCCATCGAGGCTGGATAAATTCGTCACAGCAGCAAAACCGGCTGCCTTGCCAAACACCACGTAACTGACCCCTGGCGAAATACCATTCAATCTGGCGTTAGGCGAACCAATGATCACATCATCAAAACCATCACCATTGACATCACCCGCACTGCTCACCGACTTACCCGAAGCATCACGCGTCGCCACTCCATTCAGACGAAAACCGTTAGTGCCATCCAGGCTGGACAGATCCAGCGTGGCGCTAAACCCCGAAGCCTGACCAAACACCACAAAACTTGCGCCGGAGTTGTACTTGCCGTTCGAATCAGCAAATGGATCACCGACGATAACATCATCAAAACCGTCGCCATTAACGTCTCCGGCATTGCTTGCTGAAGTCGCCGCGCCATCCAGACGGAATCCATTGCTGCCATCCAAATTACCGGATAAATTAATGATTGAGACTGCCATAATCAAAACCTCCTGCAAAAAAGATCAATTAACCGATTTGGAAAAAATATCGCAGCGGCAACCCGGTTAGTTTCTCAGCTACACAAAATCAATCGCCAAATTCGCCCCCACCAGCAGCACCGCATCGTCATGGGTATAAGCGTGATAAAAACCCTGACTGCCACCGTCGACCCAGCCGCTGTCCTGAACCACGATATGGTCACCACTGTTGCCGTGGACCTTGAGGGTGTTAGTGGAACTGGAAAGATTGAGCAGCGACCCGGCAGTCAGCGTCAGCGTGTTGTCGCCACGACCGTACAGACAAATGGTTTCGATATTGTGGATCTGATCGCCCAAGGCTGAGAGATCGAGATTCATGCCAGAACCGGCCAGATGCAGCGCATCGTTGCCCTCACCGCCATCGATGGAAGCAAACGTCAGATCGCCGATGCGGATGGCATCGTCGCCCGCTCCGGCATCGAACACATCTGCCCCTCCGCGACCGAGTAGGTTGTCATTGCCTGCTCCGGCAATGAAATGTTCTGCGGCTTCGCTGCCTTTCAAGGTGTCATTACCTTCAGTACCCTTGATTTCGGGCAACTCGCCACCGCCAGTGACATCGGGTGCGCCAAAAACAACGTAGCTGGTTGCTAAACCATACGGATTTACACTAAAGGAATCGATAATCAAATCAGCAAAACCATCGCCATTGACATCACCTGCGCCGCTTAAAGAATATCCTGAACGGTCATCGCTTTTAGCGCCATTCAGACGAAAACCATCCTGCGGTCCCAGATCCGCTAAATTAATGCGTGCATCAAATCCAGACGGTTTCCCAAAGATGACATAACTGGCCCCCTCTACAAACCCTAAATCTTGACTCGCATGCGGTGCACCAACGATCAGATCATCAAACCCATCGCCGTTGACATCGCCGGCGCTACTGACCGAGGAACCCAACTTGCCACCTTCATCTTGCCCAATCAGAACGAATCCGTTATCGCCATCGAGGGTAGCCAGATCCAGTTTGGCCGAAAAGCCCGAAGCCTTGCCAAAAACGACATAACTGGCTCCGGCACTCAGGTTATACGCATTATCATTAGGATCGCCGACGATCACATCGTCGAATCCATCGCCGTTGATATCCCCGGCGCTACTAACCGAGGCACCCAGAGAGTTATTTAATCCCGCTCCATAGACACCCATGCTAAAACCGCTGTTGCCATCGAGTTTGATGTCCATGCCATTAGCCCGGCCAAAAACGACATAACCCGCACCGGAGCTGTAATAGCCATTTGGATAATAACCACCTGTCACAGCAAATTCATCGCCCAGGATCAGATCGTCAAAACCATCGCCATTGATGTCTCCAGCCCCACTGGCTACGGTAAGAGAATCAAGCTTATCTCCAATCAGGTGAAAGCTGTCACTATCGCCCGGATTGGAAACATCGACCACGGCATTGAAACCAGTATCCTTGCCAAATACAACATATAAGGAATTATAAGGATTGCCCGGATGATTATCCTGAACGATCACATCATCAAAACCATCGCCGTTGACATCTCCCGCGCTACCGACGGTCTTGACCGATTCCAGTCCATCCATGCGAAAACCATTACTGCCGTCCAGACTCGATAAGCTCATCTCTGCATCAAAATCCGATGCCTTTCCGAACACGACATAGCTGGAACCGGGGCCGGAAACAATCACATCATCAAAACCATCGTGATTGATGTCTCCAGCATTACTGACCGTTTTCCCAATCAAATCCTGTTCATGTTCTCCATCCAGCCGAAATCCATTCTGTCCATTCAGAGTCGTCAAATCCATCTGCGCATCGAACCCCGAAGCCTGACCAAACACGACATAACTGGACCCGGAGCGAAACCCATTAGGACTGGCGTAACGATCACCAAGAATCACATCGTCGAAACCGTCACCATTGACATCCCCAGCATCGCTGGCGGATAAGCTAATAAAATTACTTAAACTATTTATACGAAACCCATTGCTGCCATCCAGACTGGATAAATTGAAAATTGGTAAACTCATGATAGATTCTCCTTGAAAAAGATTATTGAGTGTGGAGATTCACTAAACCAGATCCACCGTGACATTCGCCCCCACCAGCAGCACTGCATCGTCGTGGGTGTAAGTGTGATAAAAACCCTGACTGCCACCGTCGACCCAGCCGCTGTCCTGAACCACGATATGGTCACCACTGTTGCCGTGGACCTTGAGGGTGTCGGTTGAATCAGAGAGAGAAAGTAAGGTTTCAGCAGTCAGTGTCAGCGTGTTGTCACCGCGACCGTACAGACAGATGGTTTCGATGTCGTGGATTTTATCGCCCAAGACTGAGAGATCGAGATTCATGCCGGAACCGGCCAGATGCAGCGCATCGTTGCCCTCACCGCCATCGATGGAAGCAAACGTCAGATCGCCGATGCGGATGGCATCGTCGCCCGCTCCGGCATCGAACACATCTGCCCCACCACGACCGAGC
>JAAEXZ010000033.1 GCA_017879645.1 Nitrosomonas sp. | reverse complement strand
GAAAAATTGTTTCTTGCCATGTAAACCAATTTGCGCCCAACCGCGTTAATGGCATTGTGTACAACTTAATTCCGACTTATGTCTACTTGCTCAACATCAGATAATCAAAGTGCAAAAGATATTAAATTTCTAGATATCAAGCACCTGAATGGTCCCAACTTATGGACTTATTATCCTGCACTGGAAGCAACTGTCGACATTGGCGCACTTGAAGATTTTCCCTCCGATACCATTCCCGGATTTTACGAAAGATTATCAGAGTGGCTTCCTACACTGATCGAGCATCGTTGCAGCTATGAAGAGCGCGGTGGTTTTCTCCGTCGTGTAAAGGAAGGTACCTGGCCTTGCCACATTCTTGAACACGTCACCCTGGAATTACAAAACTTGGCTGGTATGCGCGGTGGATTTGGAAGAGCCCGTGAAACTTCCGTCAGGGGGGTATACAAGGTTGCACTTAGTGCATGGCATGAGGAAATCACTCGTACGGCCCTATACGCAGCCCGTGAACTGGTGCTGACTGCAATGAACTTTCAGCAACATGAAAAACCATTTTTTGATGTTGAAGAAACAATCCGCAATCTGCGCGACATGGTTGATTCACTATGGCTCGGACCATCGACAGCTTGTATCGTTGATGCGGCAGTTGCCCGTAATATTCCAGCCATGCGATTGATCAGCAGAGGTAATTTGGTGCAGCTTGGCCATGGCAATCGGTGCCGGCATATCTGGACTGCAGAAACGGATCGTACCCCTGCCATCGCCGAAAGCATCTCTCGGGATAAAGACCTGACCAAAGCCTTGCTGCAGTCATGCGGCGTACCGGTACCGGAAGGGTGCATCATACAAAGTGCCCAAGAGGCTTGGGAATTTGCCGACGACCTCGGTGTGCCGGTGGTCATTAAACCTACCGATGGAAACCACGGTCGAGGCGTATTTATAGAACTAACCGGCCGTGAAGAAATCGAATCCGCCTTTGCGGTTGCCTGTCGTGAAGGTAGTAGCGTCATTGTTGAGCGATACATTCCCGGTATTGAACACCGCCTGCTTGTCGTGGGAGGAAAACTCGTTGCAGCCACGCGGGGTGACTCCGTATCCGTGACCGGGAACGGCACTTCGACCATCATGGAACTCATCGAATCCCAGATCAATTCGGATCCACGACGCGGCATCACCGAGAATCATCCACTGAACCTGATCCGCCTGGATAGCGCCGCTCAAATTGAAATCGCTCATCAAGGTTTTCAAAGTGATTCCGTCGTCCCGGCTGGAACGACAGTGCTCATTCAGCGCAACGGTAATCATGCGTTTGATGTAACCGATGAGGTGCACCCCAGTACAGCGGCGATTGCATCCCTCGCAGCTCGCATCATCGGTCTCGATATTGCCGGTATTGATCTCGTCGCCAGCGATATCTCCAAACCACTTATGGAACAAGGTGGAGCCATCGTCGAAGTTAATGCCGGCCCTAGCTTGCTGATGCACATCAAACCAGCAGTTGGCAAATCCAGACCTGTTGGAGAAGCTATTGTCAATCACTTGTTTCCCGGACAGGATAGTGGTCGCATTCCAATAGTCGGCATTACGGGTAGCCGTGGGAAGACTGCTGTCGCCCATATCGTTGCAAAACTCCTCGCCTTATCGGGAAAACAGACTGGTCTGGCCTGCAGTGATGGCCTTTTTCTCAATAACAGGCAGATTGACAAAAAAGACTGTGCCAACTGGAATGCGGCTCATCGCACATTGATGAATCCCACGGTTGAGGCAGCAGTTTTTGAAAATGGCTTCGATGTAATACTGAATCAAGGATTGGCGTATGACAGCTGTCAGGTTGGCGTCATCACAAATGCTGATCCGGAACATCATTTTGGTCGCAACGGAATCGAATCTCAAAAACAGGTCTTTACTGTACTCAGAACACAAGTTGATGTCGTTACGCCTACCGCAGCAGCCATAGACGATGTCAACAAGGACATCAAGCTTCCGATCGGGGCAGCTATTTTGCGTGCCGAGGATGAGATGCTAGTCGAGATAGCGGAATTGTGTCATGGTGAAGTTATCTATTTCAGCCGCAATCCGGACTTGCCCGTGTTGATCCAACACTGCAGTCAAGGCACTGGGCCTACACAGGGTAAACGCGCTGTTGCGATCCGCAATAACAATATAGTCCTGATAACAGGATCCGAAGAATTATCACTGATCGATCTGTCAGAGATCACTGTTGAACAACCTAAACCTGATACTGAAACGATAGAGAACATATTGGCTGCAATAGCAACTGCATGGGCATTGGGTATTGAGCCTGATCTCCTGCGAACCGGCATCAAATCTTTTAGATTCAATCCCACAACTATAACCCCGGAAATCAAAATTTTCCACTAGGCCTACAAACTCAAGGAAAAAACTATGAAAGTATTACGTATTCGTGCACTGCGTGGACCAAACCTTTGGAGTAAGCACACATCAATCGAAGCGACAATTTTTTGCACTGATGCTGAGAATAATATTAATACTGTTTCTGGTTTTGAAACACGTTTGCGTAAGTGTTTCCCGGAACTCTCGCGGTTTCGATCTTCGATTGGGCAAGGCGACACTTCAATCGCACACGTATTGCAACAGATTACCTTTGATTTGCAAAAGCTGACAGGCTGTCCCATTACTTTTAGTCAAACAGTACTGGCACCTGATCCGCACACTTATCGCATCGTGGTCGAGTATAGCGAAGAAAAAGTGGGGCGACTTGCGTTCGAATCTGCGCAAGAACTATGCCTTGCCGCACTCAATGATACCGCCTTCGACTTGCCTGCGACCCTTGGCCGTCTGCGTGAATTGAATGAAGATATTCGCTTAGGGCCCAGTACTGGTGCGATCGTGCAGGCAGCTATCGCACGCGGTATCCCTATTCGGCGCTTGACCGAAGGCAGTTTGGTGCAATTTGGCTGGGGTAGCAAACAGCGTCGCATCCAGGCTTCGGAGAGCGACATAACCAGTGCCGTGGCGGAATCGATCGTTCAGGACAAAGATCTGACAAAAACACTGCTACATGCAGCCGGTATCCCTGTACCGCTTGGTCGTGAAGTGGATGATGTTAATGATGCCTGGCTTGCAGCTTGTGAAATTGGTGTTCCAGTGGTTGTCAAACCACAGGATAGCAACCAGGGAAAAGGGGTTACCGTTAATCTTGCTACTGAAGAACAAGTCAAAAGTGCCTATAAAATTGCAAAAGAATATAGCAGCAGCGTTTTAGTCGAACGCTACATTCCAGGTCACGATTACAGAATGTTAGTCGTTGGAAACAAACTGGTCGCCGCCGCTCGCCGTGAACCCCCTCAGGTCATTGGCGACGGAAAACAGACTATCAGACAGCTAGTACAGCAAATCAACCTTGATCCCAAGCGTGGTGAAGGACATGTATCTTCATTGACCAAAATTCAACTGGATGAGATCTCCCTTTCACACCTGGAAACACAGGGATTGACGGCCGAGTCGATTCCGACTCAAAACACAAGGGTTATCTTACGTAATAATGCCAACCTGTCAACAGGGGGCACGGCTACTGATGTGACTGATGATGTTCATCCCGAATTGGCAGAGCGGGTTGTTGCTGCGGCACAAGTTGTTGGTCTGGACATTTGTGGAATTGATGTTGTTTGTAGCAGCGTAACGCAATCACTCGAAGATCAGGGTGGCGGCATTATTGAAATTAATGCCGCCCCTGGTTTACGCATGCACTTGCAACCTTCTTATGGCAAAGCAAGAAACGTAGGTGAAGCCATCATTGATAATATGTTCCATCCTGGCGATGACGCCCGTATACCCGTCGTTTCAGTAACCGGAACGAATGGCAAAACCACAACCGCCCGCCTAATTGCCGGCATCCTAGGCAAAAATGACAAGCGCGTCGGGCTCGCCTGCACCGATGGTGTTTACATTGATGATCAATGTATCGATACCGGTGATTGCAGTGGCCCTGTAAGCGCAAGAAACATTCTTTTCCACCCTGATGTTGATGCCGCCGTTTTAGAAACCGCGCGCGGTGGATTATTGCGTGAAGGACTGGGCTTTGATCGCAATGACGTTGCAGTTGTCACGAATATTGGTATGGGTGATCATCTCGGTATGGGTTATGTCAACACCGCCGAAGAACTGGCTGCAGTTAAGCGTATCGTAGTACAGAACGTCACACCAGGAACCGGATATGCCGTTCTAAATGCTGCTGACCCACTCGTTGCCAGCATGGCCGATCACTGCCCCGGAGCCGTAATTTACTTTGCCCTCGATAAGCATAATCCGGTGCTGGCATTACATCGTTCAAAGCACCAACGTGTCATTTATGTTGAAAATAATTTCATAGTAGCTTCTGCTGAAGATGGCGAGCACCGCATTCCTCTGAAAGAAATCCCTCTCACCAAGAATGGCAGTATCACTTTTCAAATTGAGAATGTTATGGCAGCTGTAGGTGCATGCTGGGCTTTAAGTTTGGACTGGTCTGTGATCCAGAAAGGGCTAACAGGATTCGTCAACAACACCCAAACTGCACCTGGCAGATTTAATTTATTCAATTATCGCAATGCCACCCTGATCGCAGATTATGGTCACAACCCGGACGCAATCCAGGCACTTGTCAGCGCCATAGATAATATTCCTTCCAAAAAGCGATCCGTAGTTATCAGCGCTGCCGGGGATCGTCGAGACGAAGATATTCGCCAGCAAACGAGGATCTTAGGTGATGCATTTGATGAAGTTGTACTGTATCAGGACAAATGTCAGCGGGGTCGTGCTGATGGTGAAGTTTTGACACTATTGCGCGAAGGCCTGGGCAATGCAAAACGCACGCAGAAAGTCAGCGAAATTGTCGGAGAGGCCATTGCCATTGATGCCGCGTTGTCGAATTTGGAGGATGGGGAACTTTGCCTTATTCTAGTTGATCAAGTCGAGCAATCACTGGGTCAAATCAACAACCGAATCGCACTGGGTTAATAAAACTCAATCTAACTGTAGCAGCAAAAATTAGCTGCTACAGTTGATTTGTTTTATCTCCTGCAAACCTCGTCTTCACAGTTGATCCTTTTTCTATTCTAGTTTGCAGTCCAGGTAATTCGTACGTATAGGCAATTTCAATTTGCGACAATTTGTCACATCATTCTATCCAATGAAATGGTAGAATGCTCCGACAACAAAGTACGTACAAACACTCATAATAATTTTTAATCTGCTATCGGAGAACAAGGAGATAATTCATTAAAAATTGGATTTTATCGATCAGTGAATAAACCAGTTTTTTATAGTAAGAAAAATACTTGGTACAAACACTCAATCTAAACGATACATTTTCAATGCTATTAAGCAGTCATAAGGTGATGGCACTGCTGAAAACTAGCTCATAAGTTTTTTCAAATCTATGTAGGCATTTATCAATACCGGTGTTTTAAGGATTGATAATAATTTTTTCCTTTAGTGATTGCGTTGAAAGCTATTTTGTTTATAAATCGCATTGATCAGTAAATGCATGTAGTTTGAATTGCCCTTTCAGATATTCCGGATTGTCACGATCATCATTGCAAGTTGTAATCTGCTTGCAACGCCTATGAGTAACCAGCATCGTGCTCACGTCCTGCAACGCAAGGACAGGGCATCAAAGCTTTTCTCGTACTTTGTGTTGCACCAGAGTCACAGTTCAGAAATGGCAGGGCTGTTTTTCTTACTTTATCTGTCAAATCTGTTTTGAATCAATATACCTATTAGCCAATAGGTTTTTATGCCGACAGCGGGAAACCTATACTGGAAAGATAATACTATGGCACATTCTAATACTCATGAAATTCGCTCACACACCTCCTTGCGAGGTCTGGCAGCTTTGATGGTAGTTTTAGTTCACTTCCAATCATTTGTACATCCCTCCATACACCCCGACGAGACAACATTCTTTTTTTACAAAGGCTATCTCTGGGTGGATTTCTTTTTTATTCTCAGTGGGTTCGTGATGTCCTATGTCTATAACATCGAGCATCCGGTACGCCACACCATTCATGACACATTTCAATATTTGATCGCTCGCATTGCACGCATTTATCCACTTCATTTTGTCTCATTGATCGCAACACTGTCTTTATTCACTTTCATTGCAAGTCTCAATTGGTTCATGGGTAAAACATTCTGCTGTGTACTGGATGATCCGTTGCGCACTTTTGAATCGCTAGTTGCCAATCTGTTTCTGGTTCATGCCTGGGGGATGTTTGAATCGTTCACTTGGAATTATCCATCCTGGTCTCTGAGTGCCGAGTTTTTTTGCTATCTGATTTTTGCCACACTGCTCGCCATGGAAAGCGAAAACCGCAAATTAACGTTACTCGCATTGTCTTGCACTGCATTATTTTTCTATTGCCTGCACTTTGCTACCAATAGTGATATCGATACACATTTTGAGCTTTCTGCCATTCGTGCCGTTTCAGCTTTTACTATTGGCATCCTTCTGTTTTCTTGGCGCAAAGTGGTATCCGATTTTTCAGACCGATATATCACTGCCATTCAGATCACCATATGCGGTGCACTACTATTTTCATTGCATTTTGGTATAACCGATATTTTGTCGATTCTATTGATGGCGGTACTCGTTTTAGTCACTTGGGAAGATCGCGGCTATTTATGCAGTTGTCTGAACATCCGCCCCCTGCACACCATCGGATTATTGTCATTTTCCATTTATATGTGGCATTACCTCTTCAAATTCATCGCACAACAAGCCGACTGGGAAAATTTCCTCGAATTACCTGTACAAAGCAGCCCAACAGGATCACTACTATTCATTATCTGTCTGATCAGTCTAGTGATTCCCGTCGCTCTCTGGAGTCATTACGTTGTAGAAATACCAGCTCGCAGATGGGTAAGCCTGAAACTCAATCAATGGCTAGATTCCCCATCGCTATCGCCCGCCACAGGCCGGATAATGTTCGATTCTGGTCAATTCAAAAGGAAAATTTATCAAAGCCGGTTATTTGTAAAATAATTGGGATAGTTGCTACTGCCTTGAATGATAGAAAATTCGAGGTAGTAGCAACAAAGCAGTTTGCAAATACAGGAAGTAATTAAGCATGCTAAAGCAGGAAATCTTGAAAATCTATCCACTGGAATTCGTTGACACGCCACAATCTGCTGAACGCTTCTGAATCATCATTGAGGCATGGTCAGATGTACGGCCATAAACTTACTCAGTATCCTAATCCAGACCGGTTGCATAAAAACAAAACCGATATTGTGTCCGCCCTCGAGCTGCAAAAACTGCTTGGGCTCAGATGCTGCCTGAAACAAACGCTGACCGTGATCAAATGGAATGATTTCGTCATCCGGGCTATGCACAATCAATACCGGACAGGTTACGGACTGCAACGATTTCAGCGTGTCATACTGAAACCGGCTGATCCAGCGCACCGGTAAAAAGGGATAGAGTCCAGCAGCCAGATCGGGGATCGAAGTAAACGTCGATGCAAGCACCAGCAGCCCCGGTTTTTCCTGTGCTGCGAGCCAGGCTGCCACCGCACCACCCAACGATTCGCCAAACAAAACAATCTGTGCCGGAGAGATTCCAAGCGTTTCAGTCACATATAGCCATGCCGCCCGGGCATCGCGATACATACCGGACTCTGACGGTGAGCCGCTGCTCTGCCCGTAGCCCCGGTAATCCAGCAACAGTGTGTTGTAACCCAGACGCCTGAACATACTGGCGTAATTGATGCGATGTGAGATATTGCCGGCATTGCCATGAAACAACAACACGGTACCTTTGGCTGCAGGGGCAGCAACCCACCAGCCATGCAGCATTTCACCGTCGGCTGTGGAAATGTGTACCGACGTGTAATCCAGGCCAATATCACGCGGCGTATCCGTGAGGTTGCGCTGCGGAAAATAAATGAGTCGCGACTGTCCCCAGTACACCAACAACACCAGGGCCAGGTAAGCGACAACAAAAAATAAGGCAAGCGTGAGCAGCATGCGCATGCTTGTCCGTGTCAAGGCTGGCGCAGATTGATGACGATATCCGCTCCCTTGCTATCCACGCTGAAGGCGGAATCACTGAATTTTGGAAAACTAGCTACTCGTGCAGGATTGTTAGATAGTCCGGAAGGTTCGTCGGGCATCATGTTCCAGCGCAGCTTCAGTTTACGGTCGGCATTCTGGTCATGATAAGCCGCTACGGCATACGTGCCGGGCTGATCGAGGTTCATGCACACCGTTTGCTGACCTTCCTTGGCCGGAACACGCACGGTCCGCTTGCGACCCTTTTTGAACAGGAAATGTTCCGGATCATCGTACAAGCCGACATTCAGCACACCACCAGCACCAATGTTGTTAACGGTAACGCGGATTTGTGCCACGCCCCGATTGCAGGTATCGGGTACTTCGTGGGGTTTGATCTTGAACGGTCCAGTCACCGGTTGCGGCTGTGATTCGGCCAGAACGGGCAAGCCACTAGTCAACAATAGTGTTCCAAAAAACAGGCAGGGCAAGCAACGGACATCTCTCTTATTTGCTAGCAATCTAATCAAATCAATCTTTATCATGGGATACTCGAAATCAAAAAAACGTAATCATTGGACCTTAAAATGGACATTCTGTACCTGAACCCAAACAACTCGCAGCACTGGATGATGTTAAACCGTATAATACCCGGAAACGACATGTCACCATTTTAACCCGTCCTGCCATTTTTCAAATTCCCGATGCAATCCGCTCCCGATCATTCTCCGGAAGAACTGGCCATACACTGGACCGAAGCCGGGGTCGAACAGTCGGCACACTGGCAATCCGAAAAAGGGTTGCCGCCACCACAACGCATCCAGGTCATCGACGACCGCATGTCAGCCGATACCGCTTACCATCTGGCCTGCGAGGGCACTGCATTGTTGTGGCGGGGTGATTTTCAGAATGCCCGGTTGTTACTGCAAGCCATGGCGCGGCGCATCGATAAGAAAAAACCGCAGCGCCAGGTCACGCCTTCAACCACCGAACCGGCACACGCTTTTCATCGCTATCGACTGACACAATCGCAACGTGCACGTACCCTGGACAAACTCCTGATTCCCTGCCATGCCGATCATTCCATCCCCTTACGACGCGCTCCCGATATTCAAGAAGCCTGTCTGCAAGCCTATGGTCCGCGCACGCAGGCTTATGTGGCTTCGCTGCGGGAACTGCAGGGACTAGTGGGAGCATACGAATGGCGCAAGCGCGGTATCGACATTCCCGCACTCGATTTGCGCATCCACCCACATTATGGGGTGTTTGCACCGATCCGCAGCGAATATGTAAAACTGGTGACACTGGCACCGCCACCGAAACTTCTGACAACACAATCGCTGGCCTTTGACATTGGCACCGGCACCGGCGTACTGGCTGCCGCACTGGCGCTGCGTGGCATCCAGCACATCACGGCAACCGATCTGGATCCGCGGGCACTGGATTGCACTCGGGAAAACCTGACGCGGCTCGGCCTGATCAACCGGATCGATGTAATGCAAGCAGATCTTTTCCCGCCGGGGCAGGCAGCATTGATCGTCTGCAACCCACCCTGGATACCGGCACGCCCCAGTTCCCCGCTGGAACAGGCCATTTACGATCCGGATGGCCGCATGCTGCGTGGTTTCTTGCAAGGTCTTGGCGCCCATCTGCTGCCGGGCGGCGAGGGCTGGCTGATCCTGTCAGATTTTGCCGAACACCTTGGATTGCGTACCCGCGTCGAGTTGCTTGCAGAATTCGATGCCGCACACTTGCAGGTATTGGGAAAAAACGACATAAAGCCTGTCCATCCACGGGTTTCCGACAGCACTGATTCTTTACACACTGCCCGGGCGGCAGAAATGACTTCGCTGTGGCGTCTTGCAGCCAAATAGGCGCGACACAGCATTACAATTCGGTATATTTTTTGGCACTGCCTCTGGATTTTTCTACAGGGTACTTAAGCGCATTGCGCGCCATTTTCTCCATTACGATCTGCTTCACGTCAAAACCGTATCGATCAGCCAGCAAAAAGGCAAAGGCCAGGACATCGGCCAATTCTTCCGCTACCTGGTCGACATCGGCCTGCTCGGAATCCTTCCACAAGTAGGCCTCCAGCAATTCTCCCGCCTCGATATTCAGCGCCAGCGCCAGATCCTTGGCGTTGTGAAATTGCGCCCAATCGCGTTCATCGCGAAAATGACGCAAAGTTTCGATAATTTCTTTGATTTCGCTCAAAACACCGCCTTTCCAATCAGGAAAAATGATCTATTGAATTGTATATAGATTGATAGGATAACTTATCGCCCCTACATTGCAAAACCGAATATATTGGTTTATTTTAAAATACGCGCATTATCTTTTTGCTTGTCAATACCTCTCAAACCGTATCGATGCAAACAATATGATCAACAAATCCATGCGTGATCCCGATTTTCTCAATGCCATCATTGAGAATGTCGGTGCTTTGGTTGTCGTATTGAACCATGAAGGACGCATTCACCGTTTCAATTCTGCATGCGAGAAATTGAGCGGCTTCACATTCAACGAAGTCGTTGGAAAATTTCCCTGGGATGTGGTGCTGCCTGCCGAAAGCGCACAAACCACCCGCCAGGAAGCATTCGAGTTGGTCGCACAAAATCCGCAAATTTCCGTCAGTCAATACACCAATCACTGGCGTACCAAATCGGGGGAATTGCGACTGATCGAATGGACCAACACCCTGCTGCGCGACAAGGAAGGATATACCGAATACATGATTTGCATGGGTATAGATATTACCGAACGCACGCAAATGGAAGAAAGCTTGCGCAAAAGCGAAGAACGCATGCACCTGGTATTGAATGCCGTCAACGATGGTATCTGGGACTGGAATCCGGTAACCCACGAAAGCTATCATTCGCCGCGCTGGAAGGGAATCCTGGGTTATGCCGACGAGGAATTGCCCAATCTCGATAGTTCTTTCTTTTCACTCCTGCATCCCGACGACAAAGCAGCCGTCGACCATGCCATTACCAATCATTTTATCCATCGTCTGCCCTACCGTGTCGAAACGCGCTTGCGCCACAAGGATGGCAGTTACCGCTGGATTTTGTCACGCGGCCAGGCCGTGCGCGATAATGCTGGGCAACCCATGCGCATGGTGGGTTCGATTACCGATATTTCCGATCGCAAGCAGGCCGAAGAAAATCTCCGGGCACTGAATGAGGAACTCGAATCCCGCGTCAGGCACCGCACGACCGAGCTAACTGAAGCGCGCGATCAGGCCGAGCGCGCCAGTCGGGCCAAAAGTGAATTTCTGTCGCGCATGAGCCATGAGTTACGTACGCCGATGAATGCCATCCTGGGATTTTCGCATTTACTGGAATTTCAGGATCTGCCAGCAAAACAGCTCGCCTACGTGCAGGAAATCCACCGCGCTGGCGATTATTTACTGGATCTGATCAACGAGCTGCTGGATCTGGCGCGCATCGAAGCCGGCAAGATGTCCATTCTGCTGCAGGCGGTGGAAGTTGATCACGCCGTCAACACCGCCATCGAGATCGTGCGCCCGCTGTGTAGCAAACAACAGATTCACCTGGTCAATCAGTGCGACGAACCCGGTTCAGTTTTAGCCGATCCGACACGGCTGCGACAAATTCTGGTGAATCTGCTGTCGAATGCCATCAAATACAATCGTCGGGAAGGAAGCATCGAAGTCGTATGCCAGCGAACGGAAAAAAATCTGCTGCGATTATCGGTCACGGACACCGGTCGTGGTATCCCGACAGACAGACAAGTCGATTTGTTCAAGCCTTTCGAGCGGCTGGGTGCCGAACTGACCGAAGTGGAAGGAACGGGAATCGGACTGGCCATCTCCAAACAGGTTGCGGAATTAATGGGTGCCAAACTTGGCTTCATCAGCGAACCGGAAAAAGGCTCCACTTTCTGGATCGATTTATCGCTGGCACCCCAAAAAACCCAGTCCGATGTGTTACCGCTGCAACGCAAAAAAGCCCAGATGCATCATCAAAACCATCTGGTTCTGTATATCGAGGATAATGCCGCCAACCTGCGTGTTGTCGAGGCCATGTTTCAACACATGCCGCACCTGAAGCTGATCTCGGCACCACGAGGCGAGTTCGGACTAGAACTGGCGCGACGCTACAAACCGGATATCATTTTGCTCGATATCCACCTGCCAGGTATCGATGGCTATGCCGTACTGGAAGCGCTCAAAACCAATCCGATTACCTGTGACATTCCGGTTTTCGCCCTGTCGGCTGACGCCATGACCGTGGATATCGAACGCGGACTCCGCGCCGGTTTTGTCAAATATCTGACCAAACCGGTAAAAATGAACGTACTACAAGATGCCATCGGCAGTTACCTGAGCGGCACCAACCTGAGCGCGTAAATTTTTTTCAGTAGAAAAGCCCTTCCACACCGCATACTCCGTTAATTCGAACCTGTGTCAGCTGCCATTCTGGGTTATGATGAAGAACAATCCAGCACAGGAGCAAGTCATGCAGAATTTTTCCATGAGTCAATCCGGCATCGCGTTGCTAATGTCCATCGAATCATTCCGCGGTACCCCCTATGACGATCAAAACGGTAAAGCGATTACCAACTGGGTCAAAGGCGCAACCATCGGTTATGGGCACCTGATCAGTCAGGACGAATGGAACCGGGCGGGCAACGCATACGTCCAGGGTATTTCGCAACAGCAAGCCGAAGCATTATTCCAGCAGGACCTGGCGCCGTTTGTGCAGGGCGTCAATGCCAAACTGACGGCAACCGTCTCGCAAAACCAGTTCGATGCGCTGGTCATCCTGACCTACAACATCGGTCTGACCAACTTTTCAAACTCTTCCGTACTCAAACTTGTCAACGATCCGCAGGCAAAAACGAACTATCCCAGTCTCGAAGCAGCCTGGAAATCCTGGAACAAATCGCAGGGTAAGGTCATGGAGGGTCTGAACAAACGGCGCAATGTGGAATGGAATATTTACGCACAAAATGTCTATGCCCGCTGGTAACCGGAATTGAATCGGATGCAGAAAAAGTGTCATGGCTGGATTCTTGCGGTATGTCTGTTGGCTTCGACACTGGCCCATGCTATCGACAATCCCGATGCGCCGGATCATGTCAACGCATTCCTGCAACGCACTCAAACCCATGAGCAGGGCATTGCGCAAACGCCTCACACGACACAAAGCTATGGCGAAGCCTACGCTGCCTATGAAGCCTTTCTCGACCGGGAACTCAATGCCGCCTACACCCAGTTATTGTCGCGCCTGAGCGCCGAATCTGGAAAAGCGCTGAAACAGGCGCAACGCCAATGGCTCAACTATCGCGATCAGGAATTCGACTGGATTGCACGCAACTGGACCCAGGAAAATTTCGGCAGCTCGGCCACAATCTCGCGTGGCGATTTCCGTACCAGGATCATTAAGGATAGAGTCGAAATACTGTTGCAATATTTAAGAAATTATTGAATCAATAGATATAAAACACATTGTAGCGAGCCTGTTATAACGGTAACCACACTGCTGACGCTACCTGACAAAGCCGGAATCGACAGGCTGGTTCCAGCTCGTAGCGCCTTATGCTGAAAAGGAAAATGACATGGACAAATTGGGACTTCCCATTGTTTTATTGGCGGCATTATGGGGCGCCGTCAACACGACACTTAGTTTCTTTCAGATCATCAACGCCCGGCGTGACATGATGTTCGAACTGATCGACAAATGTGGCTATTGCTCCGGACAAACGCTCGGTCCAATCGAAATTTACTTAACCAATCTGCTGCCACTGTCGCTGGGCAATATCATTTTCCTTACCTTGATCAGTTACGTGATTCTCTCCATTCCACGCCACATGAAAATCGAAGACGTCGCTGAAGCCAAACGGCTGAAAACCGCCTGTGTCGTGATTGCCGTACTGCCGATTTTCGGAGCGATTTCATTTGCTGTAGGTGGAATATTCGATATGGTCATGCTGATTCGATCACTCAAATGACAAGACATTTCCTGCGCAAAATAGGGGTTCTCATGGGCTTGGCGGCTGGGCTGGCCTTGAGTGGCTGTGCCGTCATGGACAAGAACATCCCGGGCTGGGCGCAGTATCGCACCCCGGATCGATCCCATGAACTCCGGCTGGCCTCCAGCAGCACCGGTACGGGAGAACCCGTTCTACTGATTCACGGCTTTGGCGCCAGCAGCTATAGCTGGCGGCATATCGTCGCACCGTTGGCGCAGAAGTTCCGGGTCATCACCATTGACCTGAAAGGTTTTGGCGATTCCCCCAAACCCCGCGATGACGCCTATTCCGTTTATGAACAGGCCCGGTTGGTTCGAAACTTCATCCTCGACAATGATCTCAAGAATCTCCATATCGTTGGCCATTCCTATGGCGGCGGCGTGGCGCTGGCTGTGTCGATTTATTTAGCGGCATCGAATCCAGAGTTGCAAAAAAGCCTGGTGCTGATGGACAACATCGCCTATCCGCAAGAATTACCGGAATTCGTGAAAGTGCTCGCCACCCCGATTCTTGGTCCGTTGCTCATCCACGCTCTTCCCGATACGCTCCAGGTCAAGGCGCTGCTGAAAAAGGTGTATTTCGATGACAAACTGATTCCCCAAAGCGCCATCGACCACTATGCCGCCAATCTGGCCAAACCCAACGCAAAGTACGCAACCCTCACCACCGCGCGGCAAATTATGCCCTCCGATTTGCAGGAATTTTCCAACAACTACGCCAGCCTCAGGATTCCAACCCTGATTATCTGGAGCCGCGAGGACGAAATCGTGCCCCTATCCATCGGCCAGCGCTTGCATGAAAACCTGCCCAATTCCAGACTCGTCGTCTTGAACAATGTTGGTCATGCCGCACAAGAAGAAAAACCGGCGCTGCTGTTGCCGCATTTGCTCGATTTTCTTGAAGCTGAGTCGCACCGCGCTGCAACCCACCCATAAATGATGATCATGCTGGAAATCAACACAATCTGTTGAGTGTGTTGTTCTGCAAAAAAACTAAGCGGCGTCGGCTTGAATGAATGATCGGACCGCTCATCACTCAACCGCGAAATGCGGCTTCGATCGAAGCAATGTCGATTTTCCTCATCGTCATCATCGCATCAAATGCTCGTTTGGCAGCGATGCGGTCAGAACTGGTAAATGCTTTCGTCAGGGCAACCGGCGTAATCTGCCACGAGATACCCCACTTGTCCTTGCACCAGCCGCACTCGCTCTCCTGACCGCCGTTGCCGACAATTGCATTCCAATAGCGATCCGTTTCACTTTGATCCTCGGTCGCCACCTGAAACGAAAAGGCTTCACTGTGCCTGAACGCAGGCCCGCCATTGAGTCCGATGCACGGGATGCCCATGACGGTGAACTCGACAGTCAATACATCCCCTTCCTTACCCGATGGAAAATCCCCCGGCGCGCGATGCACTGCACCGACTGACGAATCAGGAAATGTCTCGGCGTAAAATCGCGCCGCACCTTCGGCATCGCTTTCGTACCAGAGGCAGATCGTATTTTTTGCAATCTGGGTCATGTCATATCTCCTTTGGGTTTAGCGGCTACACGGTTTCGCAGGGCTTCGATGGTCCACATTGCGGTCTAACGCAAAACTAAAGGGCGGGCGCAATAGCGACCGTCCCGCTTGAGCGCCATGTTATGCCTTTGTCGCTTCGAACCGTAAACGCACATAATCTGCGACCCATCCGCTTTGTTCTGTAAAAAGATTAGAAAGAAGTTTGTCTTTCACTGAGCCTAAAAAAATAGTTTTTTGTTCTTGGCTCAGATGGTTTGTAATACCATCTGCGAATATTTCCAGCCATTTTTCAACACCGCTTTTTAGAGGTGTTGGTCTTGGGATAAGCTCAATATATTTAACATAGAATCCAGCCTGCTCAAGTAGCTCTTGATATTCTTTGACAGATGGAAAGTACCAAGGCATATGAAATTGGCCAAAATCGGCATTTTCTTCAAATACTTCTTGCATTGCTTTCAATAAAGTCGCGATATTACCTTTACCGCCGAATTCCGCAACAAAGCGCCCATTCTCCTTCAGCGCTAAATATGCGCCCCTAATTGCTTTTTCTGGCTGAGTTAACCAGTGAAGTGCGGCATTACTAAACACGGCATCAAACTTATTTTGATACGGTATGTTATGTCCATCAATAACATAAGCCTCTATTCCACGGTTTTTTACTGTCTCAATCATACTTGCACTAGAGTCAACTCCTATGACCGAACAACCTTTTTCCTGAATTTTTTGAGTAAGCTCGCCATCGCCACAGCCAATATCCAGAATAACCTCACCTTCTTTAGGAGCCAATAAACCCACAACATCATTTGCCATTGTTGGCACAAATGAAGCGTGTTTTTTATATTCTGATGCGTTCCAATTTTGTTGCGACATTCTCTATCCTCGTGGAACATAACTACAATTAGTCGTTCGAAATGACGTGATAGTTTACGTCAAGCGTAACAACTGATCCTGTAGCCACTCATTCTATCTCCTTATTTTTATAAGACTGTCACCACTTTAAGTTTCATTGCAAGAAGGTATTAAACCCACACTCCAAAATTCCATGCCCGCAAAGCATACCCCCCAACCGCCGTTCCGCGCAATGAATCGTCGGCTCTGTGAATTAACACCCACCATACCCCAGCAAACCCATTGAAAAACGGTTAGAATGCGCGCCCTTCATGCAACAATCATCCTTGGGTATTCACTTTGATCACAAACGCCAATAGCACCCTGCGATTTGACAGCTCGCATATATTCATTAGAATCCTGAGCAGCGATCTGAAATCGACAGCCGATAATGTCGCGGTTAACAGAGGCTAACAGGTTCAACCATTCGAAACCAGAAACACAAACAGACTCTCAAAATGCAATATGAGTCCGTGATGTAATAACAAGCGTTAGGGAAGCTCTGAAAAAGTTAACATGATTACTTTATATGGCATTGAATGGTCACGAGCGAAATATGTGTTGTTCACGCTGGCGGAGCTTGGTCTGGATTTTCAGCATGTCCGGATCAACCCATTCGAGAAAGATAAGAATGCACCCGAATATTTAAAGTTGAACCCAATGGCACAGGTACCCACTCTGGTTGATGGCGATCTGGTGCTGACCGAAGCGATGGCGATCAATTTTTATCTGTCGAGAAAATATGGTGCTGGAAAGCTGTGGGTAGATCGATTGGAAGACGAAGCGCAAATCTACAAATGGAGCTTGTTTGCTGTCACTCAAATGGAAACTTCCTGCGTGGATCTCATTCTGCACCGCAAGGTTTTCGATACGAAAGCTAGCAATCCGGACGTCATCCAAGCAGCCGAAAAGAAGTTGATGAAACCGCTTGAGGTATTGAACAACCACCTCGCCGGTAAAGATTTTCTGGTGGCTGGCAAATTTACCGTCGCGGATATCAATATGGCGGGTGTTTTGTCCTATGCGCTGGGCGGCGAATTCGATTTTTCGCCCTATCACGAGGTGGCGCGGTATTTGGATGCGATGTTATCGAGACCGGCATGCAAGAAAGCGGGGATTATTCCCTACAATGAATCCAGATCTGTAAATCATTGATGGGCATGTAATGCACGATATAGCCTCCTTGCTTCTTCTTCCTTCAGCGTGTCATCAATTTCACGTAGAACGCTTTGCAGGTCGATTGGTTTTTCAATACGTTCGAAATGCCCGGTCAAAACACTATCCGGATGGAGCTGTCCGCTTTGGTAGAGTGACCATATCTCCATGCCATAGCTAGTCGCAAGCAATTTAGGCGCAAACTGACCGAAATAAATTGCCAAGTTCTCAACATCGCGTAGCAGCATTTGACACGCTTGGTTATTGGCGGCGGCGTCGATCGCCTGCGGTAAATCGATGATCACAGGCCCGCTGCTGTCAACCAGCACGTTATATTCAGACAAATCCCCGTGAATAATCCCTGCGCATAACATGCGAACCACCTGCGTTATTAGTATGCGGTGATATTCACACGATAACTCGGCAGTCAGTACGAGTTCGTTGAGTCGCGGGGCTGCGTGGCCATTGCAATCGGTCACTAGATCCATCAGCAATACGCCCTCATGGAAATGATGCGGCTTGGGCACACGCACTCCTGCGGCAGCGAGCCGGTACAGGGCATCCACCTCGGCACTTTGCCAGGATTCTTCCTGTGCTTTGCGTCCGTACCGGGTTCCCTTTTCCATGGCGCGTGCGCGACGACTGTTTTTTACCTTGCGGCCTTCAGTGTAATCCGTGCTTTGGCGAAAACTGCGTTTGTTGGCCTCTTTGTATACTTTAGCGCAACGTATCTCTTCTCCACAGCGAACCACATAAACGGATGCTTCCTTGCCGCTCATCAACTGCCGGATAACTTCATCGATAAAGCCATCCTGGATCAGGGGTGCAATTCTTTTTGGGATTTTCATGAGTGTAAATACTACGCTTATATTGTGAGATTCATCTTAGCAGGCCACTGAAAATTATCGGTGTTGACACTGCGATGTTAAAACAGGACTTGGATGCTATCCAGAGTACTTTTTTGTACATTGTACTGATTTGCCGGTCTTTCAATAGCAGTGTTTTTATATCAGAAGAAATTTTCATACTCTCAAAAAAACATTGCTTTTCCAGACTACCATCGATCAGTGTTTCAGTACTTGAAGACTGCTATTCCCTACAAATCCCTAACCTGCGAAACATAACCCCCCACCCTCATCTCAAGCAATTGACCGCCTAATTTCTGTAACAACACCCACCATACCCCAGCAAACCCATTGAAAAACGGTTAGAATGTGCGCCCTTCTTGCAACAATCATCCTTGGGTATTCACTTTGATCACGACCGCCAATATCACCATGCAATTCGGCGCCAAGCCGCTGTTTGAAAATGTCTCCGTCAAATTCGGGGGAGGCAATCGTTATGGTCTGATTGGCGCGAACGGTTGCGGCAAGTCAACGTTCATGAAGATTCTCGGCGGGGATCTGGAACCGACGGCTGGCAATGTCTCGGTGGATAGCGGCGAGCGGGTGGGCAAGTTGCGCCAGGATCAGTTCGCGTTTGAAGATTGTCTGGTGATCGACACGGTGATGATGGGACACGCGGAACTATGGCGTATCAAGCAGGAACGCGATGCCATTTATGCCAATCCGGAAGCCAGCGAAGAGGATTACATGCGCGCCGCTGAACTGGAGTCCGAATTTGCCGAGCTGGATGGCTATTCCGCGGAAGCGCGCGCCGGGGAACTACTGCTCGGCGTCGGCATTCCGTCTGCCCAGCATCAGGGGTTGATGAGCGCCATCGCACCGGGTTACAAATTGCGCGTGTTACTGGCGCAAGCACTGTTTTCCAATCCCGATATCCTGTTGCTGGATGAGCCGACCAACAACCTCGACATCAATACCATCCGCTGGCTGGAAGATGTCATCAATGCCAGCAAGAACACGATTATCATCATTTCCCACGACCGGCACTTCTTGAACAGCGTGTGTACGCACATGGCCGATCTGGATTACGGCGAACTGCGCATTTATCCCGGCAATTACGATGACTACATGACCGCTTCGACCCAGGCGCGCGAGCGTATGCTGGCCGATAACGCCAAGAAGAAAGCGCAGATCGCCGATTTGCAGTCGTTTGTCAGCCGCTTCTCCGCCAACGCGTCAAAAGCCCGGCAGGCCACCAGCCGTGCGCGGCAAATCGATAAAATCAAGCTCGAAGACGTCAAACCGTCCAGCCGCCAGTATCCATTCATCCGCTTTGAATTTCACGACAAGGAAAAATTGCATCGCCTGGCTGTCTCCATCCGGGCTATCGGCAAGGGTTTCCCCGGCATGGATAGGCCGCTGTTCGAGGATTTCAGCCTGAATATCGAAGCCGGTGAGAAAGTGGCCATCATCGGCCCGAACGGCATCGGCAAAACCACGCTGCTGCGTTGCCTGGCCGGTGACCTCGCAGTGGATTCAGGCGAGATCAAATGGACTGAGAAGGCCAACCCCGGTTATTTCCCGCAAGACCACATGGCAGATTTCGCGCAAGAGTTATCGCTGACCGATTGGATGGATCAGTGGCGAAAAGGCAGCGACGACGACCAGACAATCCGCGGCACGCTGGGCCGGTTATTGTTCTCCGGCGATGACGTGAAAAAATCCACACGCGTGATTTCCGGCGGAGAACAGGGCCGCCTACTGTTCGGCAAACTGATCCTGCAGAAACCGAATATTCTGCTGATGGACGAACCCACCAATCATCTCGACATGGAATCCATCGAATCGCTGAATGGCGCACTGGAAAAATATACCGGTACCCTGATTTTTATTTCCCATGACCGGGAATTCGTTTCCTCGTTGGCTACGCGCATCCTCGAAATGACGCCGGACGGTATCAAAGACTTCAAGGGCAATTACGACGATTATTTGCGCTCCCAGGGAATCGAACTATAACCCCCTGACGACTGAGCAGCATGACTGAGAAAGCACTGAAATTATTCGGCATGGATGCTGAGAAAGGCCGATGGATACTGGTCGCAACCGGATTATTGATCAATGTTTGTCTGGGATCGATTTACGCCTTCAGCATTTTCAGAAAACCGCTGGAATCGTTATGGGGAATCACGTCGAGCCAAAGCGGGTATCCATTCATGGTTTTCCTGACGGTATTTGCATTGACGATGCCGATCGCAGGAAACCTAATGGCAAAATGGGGTCCCAGACAGACCGCTGTGCTGGGTGGTTTATTGGTCGGAGGCGGATGGATGGCCGCCAGTCTTTCTGCGAACATTACTACCCTGACCCTCCTATATGGCGTAATAGGCGGAGCGGGGGCTGGCATCGTATACGGATGCCCCATTGCGGTCGTTGCCAAATGGTTTCCGCAAAAAAGTGGTTTGCCCATTGGGCTGACCGTGATGGGTTTTGGCGTATCGGCTCTGGCCGTGGCCCCACTCCTGAAAGCCATGATCGATAACCCCGGCATTGGAATCCTGCATACCTTTCTTTATTCCGGCATGGTTTTTCTTGCACTGATAACGCTGCTGGCGCAGTTCCTGAGCTTTCCACCCGCCAACTGGCAGCCTGCGGGAACAAACACTGAAATGGTCGCGGTCATTGCAACACCGGCATCCAGCTTGAGCCGGCAAGAAATGCTGAAAACGCGCCATTTCTATGCTTTATGGACGACCTATACAATCGGATGCCTAGCTGGATTAATGGCCATTGGAATAGCCTCGCCCGTGGGTACGGAGGTAGCTAAACTGGATGCTGACATGGCAACGCTTGCCGTTTCACTGTTCGCCATATTCAATGGCCTGGGACGACCCTTGTTTGGAGCCATCACCGACAAGCTGGGCCCGAGGCATACTGCCATGACTTCATTTGCGATGATACTGAGCGTGTCTTTACTGGTATCGCTTTTTGGGCAGGGCAATGCCGTGCTGTATTTTTTCACCTTCTGCGTATTATGGATGTGCCTGGGAGGATGGCTTGCGATAGCGCCCACTTCCACGGGAATTTTCTTTGGAAAAAAACATTACGCACAAAACTACGGGCTCATCTTTACTGCCTATGGCGCTGGTGCCATCCTGGGAACCTTGATATCCGGAAATATCAAGGATATAACCGGCAGCTATCTGGACGTGTTTCCCATCGTATCAGTACTGGCGATGATTGGAATGATTGTCGCCGCCATTGGATTAAAGCCCGGAAAAACTGTGAAAACGGGTTAAATCCAGGTTTCAATCCCGCCCGGCGTCGGAGCCGGGCGCTACAACGATACAAATTATCACCCAGGTTCTTACCGGCTAATCGGCTTGTACCGAATCCGTTTCGGCTTGGCGCCTTCCTCACCCAAGCGTTTTTTCTTGTCAGCTTCGTATTCCTGATAGTTACCGCTGAAGAAAGTCCATTGCGAATCCCCTTCGGCTGCCAGAATATGCGTGGCAATCCGGTCGAGGAACCAGCGGTCGTGCGAGATCACCAGCACGCATCCGGCAAACTCCAACAATGCATCTTCCAGTGCCCGTAGCGTTTCCACGTCGAGGTCGTTGGACGGTTCGTCGAGCAGCAGCACATTGCCACCCGCAATCAGTGTTTGCGCCAGATGCAGGCGACCGCGCTCACCGCCGGAAAGCTGACCGACATTTTTTTGCTGGTCGCTGCCCTTGAAGTTGAAGCGGCCAAGATAGGCACGCGCCGGCGTGGTGTATTTGCCGACCACGAGGTTGTCGTTGCCGTCGGAAATGGCGTCGAACACGGTTTTATTGTTTTCCAGCGTGTCACGCGCCTGATCGACATGCGCGATTTTGACCGTGGGACCGATCTTGACTTCACCGGAATCCGCTTGTTCCTTGCCATTCATCAGCTTGAACAGCGTCGACTTACCGGCACCATTGGGACCGATGATACCGACGATCGCGCCCGGTGGAATCTTGAAGGTCAAATTATCGATCAGCAGACGATCCCCGAAGGATTTGGATACCCCATTGAATTCGATCACTTCGTTGCCCAGACGCTCGCCCACCGGAATGAAAATTTCCTGGGTTTCATTGCGTTTTTGATATTCCTGCGAATTCAGTTCCTCGAAGCGGGCTAGACGCGCCTTTGATTTGGCCTGACGACCCTTGGGATTTTGCCGCACCCATTCCAGCTCCTGTTTCATGGCCTTCATGTGTGCATCGACCTGCTTCTGCTCCTGCTCCAGTCGCGCTTCCTTTTGTTCCAGCCAACTGGAATAATTGCCCTTCCACGGAATACCGTGGCCACGGTCGAGTTCCAGAATCCATTCAGCGGCATTGTCGAGAAAGTAGCGGTCGTGCGTTACGGCCACGACCGTACCGGGAAAGCGCACCAGAAACTGTTCCAGCCACTCCACCGATTCCGCATCCAGATGGTTGGTCGGTTCGTCCAGCAAGAGCATATCCGGCTTTTCCAGCAGCAGCTTGCACAAGGCCACGCGGCGCTTTTCACCGCCGGACAGATTTTTAATTTCGGCTTCCCATGGCGGTAGGCGCAATGCATCGGCTGCGATTTCCATCTGATTGGCCGTATCGCTGCCACTGGTAGCGATGATCGCTTCCAACCGCGCCTGTTCCTCTGCCAGCGCATCGAAATCGGCACCTTCTTCGGCGTAAGCGGCATATACTTCTTCAAGTTTTTTCTGCGCCTGCATCACTTCGCCCATGGCTTCCTCCACCTCCTGGCGCACGGTATGTTCCGGATTCAGTTGCGGCTCCTGCGGCAGATAACCCACGCGGATATTCGGCAAACGCTGCACTTCACCATCAAACTCCTTGTCTGCACCGGCCATGATGCGCAACACAGTCGATTTGCCGGAACCGTTCAGCCCGAGCAGACCAATTTTCGCGCCGGGGAAAAAACTGAGCGAAATGTCTTTGATGATCTGACGCTTGGGAGGAACCATTTTGCTCACGCGGAGCATTGACATTACATATTGAGCCATGAATTTAGATAAGTTTAGGTTGGATTGGAAAAAGGATTACCGGATGAGACAAAACGAAGCCAGTTTAACGTACCGCACGTGTGGCAGCAATGACATCAGGATGCGAAACATTCCTCAGACGTCGATACGCTGGATGGACACAAATTTGTTGCGGCCATCGAATACCAGCTCGTATGTGCCATACACACCGTGACTCTGCACGACCGTACGCAACACATTGGCCGGAAAGCGAATGATGCGTCCGTCGGTGGCTTCCGCCACGACGGTGTCAACCGCGCCTTCGTAATATAGCTGCAATTGATGCGCCGGAATTTTTAATATGACTTGAACGCGTTGATGTTTCGTCACCTGCACTCCCGTCAGAATCGCTCACCCGCGGTCAGGTAGCGCCACTGTCCCTCGGGCAGGTCGCTCAGCCTGACCTGGCCGATACGCACGCGCTTCAAACCGGTTACTTTCAGATCGACCAGTTCGCACATGCGGCGGATCTGGCGCTTCTTGCCTTCGCGTAAAATGAAGCGCAACTGGTCCTGATTCAGCCAACTCACCTTGGCCGGTTTCAGCGGCTGACCATCCAGGCTCAGGCCGTGATTCAGCAACGCCAGCTTGGCCTTGGGCAAGATCCCCGAAACCCTCACCAGATATTCCTTTTCGATGTTGGAATCGTCACCGATCAGTTGCCGGGCAATGCGTCCATCTTGCGTCAGGATCAGTAAGCCCTGTGAATCGATATCAAGCCGCCCTGCGGGTGCCAGATTTTTCAAATGCACGGGCTGAAACCGCTTTTCCGGTGGCTGACCACGACCACAATACTGATTTTCTGGCTTGATCAGCACGACCGCTGGCCGATAACCCGGCTCCGGCTGGCCGGATACGTAGCCGACCGGCTTGTTGAGCAATATCGTCACCTGCTGCGTCTGTTGCGTTTGCGCCGCTTTATTCAAGGTGATTTTCTGCGTCGGAAAAATTTTGGTACCCAGCTCGGAAATCCGTTCACCGTCGACAAATACCCAGCCAAGTTCAATAAATCGATCGGCCTCGCGGCGCGAGCAGATCCCTTGCTCCGACATCAGTTTGGATAAGCGGATTTTTTCCATGAGGCGCTATAATAGGGGCAAAAAAGGAATGAAAAGTTGGTTTTACCGGCATTATAAAGGTAATTGCCCGATCATTTTTACATTACATCGCTAGGATCATTCATGGAAACACTCACAGCAATACTGGAAAAAGCGCAGCAGCGTGCACAAGATCTCGGACTTCCCTACAAAGGCGCCTTGCTTCCTATGGAAGCATATCGTGTGCTGCAAGA
>JAAEXZ010000124.1 GCA_017879645.1 Nitrosomonas sp. | reverse complement strand
GACATTACCTTTCCTGCCGATCGCGAATCGAGCCCGCCGCAGGATCTGAAAGTGTTCACCACGCGTGCGGATACACTGATGGGCGCCACCTATGTGGCCGTCGCCGCAGAACATCCGATTGCCTTGCATGCCGCGCAAAACAATCCCGCGCTGCAAGCTTTCATTCAGGAATGCAAACTGGGCTCGGCCAAGGAAGCCGACCTCGCCACGCAAGAGAAAAAAGGCATGGATACCGGTTTGTTTGTCATTCACCCGCTCAATGGTGAAAAGTTACCGATCTGGGTTGCCAATTACGTGCTGATGGGCTACGGCGAAGGCGCGGTAATGGCAGTGCCTGCACATGACGAGCGCGATTTTGAATTCTCAAAAAAATATAAGCTCCCTATAAAACAAGTAATTAAGTTTGGTATCACTATCTCTATAGAACAAGAGATCAAGCATGGTAATTGGAACGTAGAGGGTCTTTCTCAACATGAAGAGGCACTAGCTAATTACAGCTTTTCTTCCGAATATTGGCAGGATTTTTATGACACGAAAGATGGAGTTTGCATCAACTCTGGCAAATACGACGGCCTCAACTATGAACAAGCCATCGACGCTATTGCTGCCGACCTCACCGCAAAAAGTCTGGGCAACAAACGTGTGCAATTCCGCCTGCGTGACTGGGGCATTTCCCGTCAGCGCTACTGGGGTTGTCCGATCCCGTTGATCCATTGCAGCGATTGCGGCGTGGTACCCGTACCCGACGATCAGTTGCCGGTCGTGTTGCCGCAGGATCTGGTGCCGGACGGTTCCGGCAATCCGCTGGCCAAAACACCGTCGTTTTATGAATGCAGTTGCCCGAAATGCGGCAAAGCAGCACGGCGCGAAACCGATACCATGGATACCTTCGTCGATTCCTCGTGGTACTACGCCCGTTATGCCTGTGCGGACCAGCATCAGGCCATGACCGACGAACGCGCCAATTACTGGCTACCGGCTGACCAGTACATCGGCGGCATCGAACATGCCATCCTGCATCTGCTGTATTCGCGTTTCTGGAGCAAGATCATGCGCGATTTGGGCTTGTTGAAACTGGACGAACCGTTTACCAACCTGCTGACGCAAGGCATGGTGCTGAACGAGATTTTTTACCGCAAATCCGGCAGCGGACGCATCACGTATTACAATCCAACGGAAGTCACCTTGCAGTTCGACGATCAGGGTAAGCGCTGCGGCGCAGTCCTACAAGCCGACAATCAACCGGTGGAATCCGGCGGCATCGGTACCATGTCGAAGTCCAAGAACAACGGCGTCGATCCGCAGAAACTGGTGGAAGAATACGGTGCCGATACCGCGCGTCTGTTCATGATGTTTGCCAGTCCACCGACGCAGACGCTGGAATGGGCGGACGCCGGTGTCGACGGCGCCTATCGCTTTCTCAAGCGCTTGTGGCGGCAAGCCTACGTTCACCTGCAATCCGGTGCGGTCAAGGTCGATGCGGAGTTGCATGCGGCATTACCCGCGGAACTCAAGGCTCTACGCTGCCAGTTGCACCAGACTATCGCAAAAGTAACTGACGATCTAGAGCGCCGTCATACCTTCAATACCGCCATCGCGGCGGTGATGGAACTGATGAACGGCCTGACCAAGTGCCAGGATACCGATGCCGCCAGCCGTAACCTGATGCAGGAGGCTCTGGAAAACATCGTGCTGCTGCTATCACCGATCGTGCCACACATCTGCCACGAACTGTGGCGCGAACTTCGTCCCGGCACCGTGCTGTCCGATCAGCCCTGGCCGCAGGCCGATAGCGCCGCGATGGCACAGGACGAAGTCAAATTGATCGTGCAGGTCAACGGCAAGTTGCGCGGACAGGTCAACGTCTCCAAGGATGCCTCCAAGGAAACCATCGAACAAACAGTGCTGAACAATGAACATGTACAGAAATTTATCGAAGGACAGGCAATCAAGAAAATCATCGTCGTGCCCGGCCGACTCGTCAACATCGTGGTATAGAACTATGAAACCGTTACCCCATCACCCGTTCCGGCCCAGTCCGGCTATGCTGATGCTCATGCTAGTGCTGCTTTTGTCCGCATGCGGTTTCAAGTTACGCGGTCAGGTTACCTCGCTGCCTTTCAAATCCATGTACGTCACTGCTCCCGACGGCCATACCATCGGTATGGATCTGGAGCGCATGATCGGTACGTCGTCGACAACCAAGATCGTCAGCTCGGCGACTGAAGCGGAAGCCACGCTTGAAATCATCAGCGCAGTCAATGAAAGAGCCATTCTGTCGCTGTCCGGCGGCGGTCGGGTACGTGACTTCAATCTGATCTATCGCGTCGCCTATCGGGTGATTGATCAGCAGGGAACCGAAGTGGTCCCCAAAACGGAAATTGCCATTACACGTGTGCTGCCGTTCCTGGATGCGCAGATTCTGGCCAAGGAAGCAGAAGAAAAATTACTGCAGAAAGACATGCAGTCAGATGTCGTGCAACAGATCATCTGGCGCCTGTCCGCAGTCAAGTTGCCGGCTTCCTGAGTGCTGGCGCTTCTTTCTACGGATTCTACCCATCGGCATGCGAATTAAACTGGAACAGCTTTCCCAGCAACTGCAGCAACACTCCGCTACGCTCTATGTACTGTTTGGCAACGAGCCCCTGCTGATTCAGGAAGCTGCCGACTCGATCCGCACCCACGCCCAGCGTGAAGGCTACACCGAACGCGTGGTTTTGAGTGCTGACCAGCATTTTGATTGGTCTGCCCTGCTCACGGCAGGCAGCAACTTGTCCCTGTTCAGCAAACGCAGAATTATCGATTTGCGTATTCCTTCCGGCAAACCTGGCAAGGAAGGTGGAAAAAGTCTCGAAGCCTTCTGCACCGCTCTGCCAGCGGATACCCTCACGCTGGTCACCTTGCCGCGCATCGACAAACAGGGGCAAGCCAGCAAATGGTTCAAAACGCTCGAAGCCTGCGGTGTCGTGATCCCGGTTTATGCCATCGAGCGGCAGCAGTTACCGCAGTGGATAGAACAGCGCCTGTCACATCAGCAACAGACCACCGATCCTCCGGCATTGCAGTTTTTCGCCGATCGGGTTGAAGGGAATCTGCTCGCTGCGCATCATGAAATCCAGAAATTGGCGTTGCTTTATCCCAGTGGTCACCTGACACTCGAACAGATCAAGACGGCAGTGCTGGATGTTGCCCGCTATGATGCTTTTCAACTGGCCGACGCCATGCTGGCCGCCGACGCAGCGCGTTATGCCCGCATCCTGAATGGACTGCAAGGCGAAGGCACGCCTCCTCTGGTAATTCTGGCTACACTGACCGAGCAAATCCGGCAGTTGATTCACCTACATCAAGGCCTGGCACGAGGACAAGCTGCCGCCCAGTTATTACAAGCCGGGCGAGTCTGGGGTGACCGGCAAAAATTGGTGATGACCGCAGTCCGCTCCCTGTCTTTACCTCAATTATTTCAGGGGATCTCCAAAGCCGCAGCAATCGACCGTATCATCAAGGGCGTCGAGCTGGGAGATGCCTGGGAAGCGCTGCTGCAATTAGGTTTATACTTGACTTTGCACTCCAGAAATTACCACGGATTCACACGATGAATAAACTGCTCAGAATCACTCTGCCTGCATGGATTATCATGACCTTGCCGGGTTGCTCAACCCAGCAAATTTATGATACCGGACAATCCTGGCAGCGTAATCAATGCAGCCAGATCATCGATCAATCGCAGCGCGCACAATGTCTGTCGGACACCGAAACCCCTTACAACCGTTACAGACAACAATCCGGTTCCGGGGAAAATACGGCAAGATAATTCAGATCGTCCTCATCCGCACAAAGCATCGGTCAATGATTTCACCTCTTCCGCCGAGTCCTGCAAAATTTCAGACAGTGTCGACTTATCGGTCATGATGTCGATCTGTGCTTCGATGTCGTCGCCTGTCTGATGCGATGGCAATACGAATGGAGACTTGACTGGAGCGAGCTGATCGGCGAACAGGAGTGTGTCGCCTAAAGTCGTTGGCGGAAAAGCCAGATAACCTTCCCACATGCAGATGATGCCCTCGATCACAGGTTGAGGCACCGACAATGCATTCAATATTGCGGTACCAATCTTGATTTCACAATCCAGCTCACCGCCATCTTCCAAATCTTCATCGCTGGACCAAGAACTGGCCACATCATCATCAACCAATCCCGGATAGGAGTCTTCGCGCGCCAGCAAATAAAACCAGCTTATCTCGTGAATCATTCCGGCAAACAAGGCTGTATCCGGATCCTGGTGCGTGATACGCCGGGCGATGACCTGAGCCAGCGCAGCCACATGCGCCGAGTGCTTCCACAGCTGCATGACTTTTTCACTCTTGGCATGGCGCCCGGACAATTGCTGCACCACAATCACCGTAGCCAAGTTGCGCACGGTACGGAAACCGATGAGCGTGATCGCGGATTTGACATCGGTTATTCTTTTTCCCGAGCGATTGAACACACTGGAATTGGCCACCGCCACAACCTTTGTCGACAATAAGGGATCAGCCTGAACCAGCTTGGTCACGGTTTCAATTCCACAATCCGGATCCTCAAGCATTCTTCGAGTACGAATGGCCGTATTCGCCGAAGTTGGAAAAATCAACCTTCCTTGTTCTACCTCAGCCGCCAATGCACTCAAAATCGCACTTTTCTCCATCAACCACTCCTCTACTCAGACCAGAATCAAAACGACATACGCCATCCCTGCATAACAGGTTACGCCAGGTCAGTCCCAGTGCATGTATCAAAAAAAGCAGATATTGGAAGCTATTTCCAATTTTCAGAAGAATGATCTTGTGCAATCACCGGTACGGCAGCAGCCTATAATGACTGACTTATCTGTACTATAATTTCAACCTCGATATTGATTGAACCGGTTTTTTCACCCCACTCAACTCATGAACACCACTGACATCAAAAGTTACATGCAGTCGGTAGGCCAGGAAGCACGCTCGGCCTCACGACAAATCGCCAAAGCCAACACGGCTTCCAAGAATCAGGCTCTCATCGCCATGGCTGACGCCATCCGACGCGATGAATCCACGCTACTGTCCGCCAACGCCAGGGATCTCGACGCAGCACGCGCAAAAGGTCTGGAGTCCGCCATGATCGATCGGCTCACCCTGTCTCCCAAAGGTATAGCCACCATGGCCGAAGGTTTGCTGCAAATCGCTGCTCTGGCCGATCCCGTGGGTGAAATCAGCGGTCTGAATTACCGGCCATCCGGCATTCAGGTTGGAAAAATGCGCGTGCCGCTGGGCGTGATCGGCATCATTTACGAAGCTCGTCCCAATGTGACTGCCGATGCCGCGGGTCTGTGCCTCAAGGCTGGCAATGCAGCCATCCTGCGTGGAGGATCGGAAGCC
>JAAEXZ010000032.1 GCA_017879645.1 Nitrosomonas sp. | reverse complement strand
CGTAGCTCTTCGCCTCTCCGCCAAACTTCTTCGTCAATATCGTCGTAATCGCCGCCGTAAGCGTCGTCTTACCATGATCTACGTGTCCTATCGTCCCTACATTCACGTGTGGCTTCGATCTCTCAAATTTACTCTTTGCCATGTCCGTTCCTTTTGCTTACTGTATTAAAAACTATTTTTTATTGATGATTGCTTCTGCCACATTCTTGGGCGCTTCTGAATAATGCTTGAATTCCATCGAATATGTCGCCCGCCCTTGGGTAGCTGATCGCAGTGATGTCGAATATCCAAACATTTCTGCCAAAGGAACTTCAGCTCGCACCACCTTTAGACCCGGAACGTCTTCCATTCCCTGAATCATGCCACGCCTCGAGGATAAATCACCAACAACATTACCCATAAAATCTTCTGGAGTTTCCACTTCTACTGCCATCATTGGTTCTAATAGAACCGGATTTGCCTTACGCATCCCATCTTTGAATGCAATAGATGCGGCCATTTTAAATGCATTCTCATTAGAATCGACATCATGATATGAACCATCAAACAATGTCACCTTGACATCTACAACTGGATAACCCGCCAAGACCCCACTCGGCAATGTTTCCAGCAACCCTTTCTCTACGGCTGGAATATATTCCCGCGGAACAGCACCACCTTTAATTTCATCCACAAACTCAAAGCCTTTTCCTGTTTCATTAGGTTCCATTTTCAACCACACATGGCCATACTGCCCTCTACCACCTGATTGCTTAACAAATTTACCTTCTATTTCAATCTGTTTACGTATCGCCTCGCGGTAGGCAACCTGAGGAGCCCCAACATTCGCCTCAACTCCGAACTCTCTTTTCATGCGATCAACAATAATTTCGAGATGCAATTCACCCATACCCGAAATAATGGTTTGACCCGACTCTTCATCGGTTCTGACTCGAAATGAAGGATCTTCTTGAGCTAATCGGTTTAGCGCGATCCCCATCTTTTCTTGATCCAATTTAGTTTTAGGCTCTACCGCAACGTGTATGACCGGTTCCGGAAAGTCCATTCTCTCCAGCGTAATTATCTTTTGAGGATCACACAATGTATCACCAGTTACAGCTTCCTTTAAACCAACGGCTGCCGCAATATCTCCAGCTCTAACTTCTTTGATTTCTTCACGCTGATTTGCGTGCATCTGCAATATACGACCGATGCGTTCTTTCTTACCTTTTACGGGATTATAAACAGTGTCACCCGATGTCACCACGCCAGAATACACTCTAAAAAAGATCAATTGTCCGACATAAGGGTCCGTAGCAATCTTAAAAGCCAGCGCAGAAAACGGCTCGTTGTCATCAGCTATCCGCTTATCCGGCTCTCCGTTGTCATTTTCACCTTGTATTGCCACAATATCGATTGGCGATGGCATAAAATCTATCACAGCATCCAGCATTGCCTGCACCCCTTTATTTTTAAAAGCGGTACCACACATCATTGGAACAATCTCATTGTTGATCGTGCGTATACGAATTCCCTTCTTGATATCTTCGACTTCTAGATCACCACTTTCGAGGTATTTATTCATTAGGTCTTCATTTGCCTCAGCCGCCGATTCCACCATTTTTTCCCGCCATTCTGCAGCATCTTTTTGTAGATTTGCGGGAATCTCGCGCTCTTCAAACTTCATTCCACGGCTTTCATCGTCCCAGTAGATAGCTTTCATCTTGATCAAATCCACTACACCTGCGAATTGGTCTTCCGCTCCAATAGGGAGCTGCATTGGCACAGGTACCGCTTTTAACCTAGTCTTGATCTGCTCATACACGCGCATGAAATTTGCACCAGAGCGATCCATCTTGTTTACAAATGCTAAGCGCGGCACCTTATATTTGTTTGCTTGCCTCCAAACAGTCTCAGTCTGAGGCTGCACGCCGCCCACTGCACAAAATACCGTACACGCACCATCAAGTACGCGCAGCGAACGCTCAACCTCAATGGTAAAATCCACGTGACCTGGCGTATCGATTATATTGATGCGATGCTCAGGATAGTTGCCCGCCATTCCTTTCCAAAAACAGGTTGTAGCTGCAGATGTGATTGTAATTCCTCTTTCCTGTTCCTGCTCCATCCAATCCATTGTTGCAGCACCATCGTGCACTTCGCCAAGTTTATGCGACACACCTGTGTAAAATAACACGCGTTCTGTAGTAGTCGTTTTTCCGGCATCGATATGCGCCATGATACCGATGTTTCTATAACGTTCTATGGGTGTTTTTCTTGCCACGATTTAATGCCTTAAATTGTTTCAAATGAATTGTTAACTATTTACCAGATTCAGAAGATTAAAATCTGAAATGCGAGAATGCCTTATTCGATTCCGCCATTCTATGAACTTCTTCACGCTTCTTAACTGCACCGCCACGCCCCTCGGCTGCTTCTGCTAATTCTCCAGCCAATCGCGCATCCATCGATTTTTCACTTCTTTTTCTAGCCGCATCTCTCAGCCAGCGCATTGCAAGTGCATTCCTACGCACTGACCTCACTTCAACCGGTACTTGATAATTTGCCCCCCCGACACGTCGACTTTTAACTTCCACAATTGGACGAACGTTAGTTAGTGCCTGCGTAAATACTTCTAGTGGATCTCCACCCGTTTTTTTCTCGATATGCTTCAACGCACCGTAGATAATCCTTTCGGCCACCGATTTTTTCCCACGCGTCATCAATACATTAACAAATTTCGCCAACTCTACATTATGATATTTTGGATCTGGCAAAATCTCACGTTTAGGCACTTCTCTACGTCTTGGCATACTTCTTAACCTCTTTTCTGCATTAATTTTTTATTACAAACCTTGTGACTTCAATCAGGCACTCTTCGGTTTCTTGGAACCATACTTCGAGCGCCCTTGCTTGCGATCCTTAACTCCAGCTGTATCCAAGCTACCTCGAACAGTGTGATATCGCACACCAGGCAAATCCTTGACACGCCCACCACGTATAAGCACTACCGAGTGCTCTTGAAGATTGTGCCCCTCGCCTCCAATATAACTTGACACCTCATATCCATTTGTCAATCTCACTCTGGCTACTTTCCTGAGAGCCGAATTAGGCTTTTTTGGTGTTGTCGTATATACCCGAGTACAGACTCCCCGCTTCTGCGGACTGTTCTCCAGAGCAGGAACATTACTTTTAACTCGCTTTGCCACACGTGGCTTCCGTACTAGCTGACTTATTGTTGGCATTTATTTACTGTATCCTGAATAACAAGAACAGACCGCACTGTTCAGAATTATGTTTAAGATTTTTCAAATCGTGATTTTTGATTTGTTCGCCGTCACTTATCGAAGCGACAAAAAAGACTGCGGATTCTAGGGTGTTTAAGTAACTGTGTCAAGACAAACATCAGCTCAACCCGCTGTAATTCTTTTGTCGTCTGTTGATCTTTTTTCACCCTTGATTGGATTCATTCGCTCTTCTATTTAAATTTTCAATCCCTGAAATTTTGAAATTGCAATGGAAAATCGTCCACCGATTTTTTTATGAACTGAATCACATCCTGCAAAACATCCTTTTTATTGCCCGTGACTCTGACCAAATCTCCTTGAATACTGGCTTGAGCTTTCATTTTGCTATCCTTGATCAATCTAATGATTTTTTTTGCCAATTCCGTTTCCAGGCCCACCTTTACCGTAAGTTTCTGCTTAACTTTATTGCCACTGATTTTCTCGGCGGATCCCTTTTCCAAGCAACGAACATCAACACCGCGCTTGGTTAATTTCGTTCTGAGAATATCCTGAACCTGTTCAAGTTTAAAGTCATCGTCAGCGTAAACTGTCAACTGATAATCAGCTTGCTCGATTCGTGCGTCAGAACCCTTGAAGTCAAAACGAGTGCCCACTTCCTTATTCGCTTGCTCTACCGCGTTACGTACTTCCTGTTTATCCACCTCTGAAACAATATCAAATGTTGGCATTAGCTTAGCTATGAATGTGAATTTGAATCCAATTTAACGAAACCCAGATCAGCCTTGTAGAATCTCATTTGCACTGCACACAACCCCAGTAACGATGTACAACCCGCACCATATTAGATTCTGATCACTTATTTTTTCTTTCCAGACCCGCCGCAATACGCATCCGTAACGCGTTCAGCTTGATGAAACCCGCTGCATCGGCCTGATGATAGGCTCCTGCATCATCTTCGAATGTAGCAATTTTGGAATCGAATAGCGAATCACTGGGCGAATCTCTGCCTACGACAGTGACATTACCCTTGTATAGTTTCAGCTTGACCCATCCATTGACCCTTTCCTGTGTAGCGTCAATGAGTATTTGTAGAATCTTGCGCTCGGGACTCCACCAGTAACCGTTGTAAATCAATGATGCATAACGCGGCATCAGATCATCCTTGAGATGCGCCACTTCGCGGTCCAACGTAATGGATTCCATGGCACGATGGGCTCGCAGCAAAATCGTCCCACCTGGTGTTTCATAACAACCACGTGATTTCATGCCAACATAGCGATTTTCCACCAGATCGAGTCTGCCAATACCATGTTTACCACCCACTTGATTCAACTTAGCTAGTATCGCTGCGGGTGTCAGTAATTGCCCATCGAGTGCTACGGGATCCCCCTTCTTAAATTCCATGGTCAAATATTCTGGCTGATCTGGTGCTTGCTCGGGTGACACCGTCCAGCGCCACATCGACTCCTCGGATTCTGCAGCTGGATCTTCGAGCGCCCTTCCTTCATAGGAAATATGCAGTAAATTAGCATCCATGCTGTAAGGTGATCCAGTCTTTTTCTTCATTTCCACTGGAATCCCATGACTCTCGGCATACTGTAACAATCGTTCTCGAGAAGTGAGATCCCACTCGCGCCATGGTGCAATGACTTGAATATCAGGTTGCAAGGCATAGTAACCCAGCTCAAACCGAACCTGATCATTTCCTTTCCCTGTTGCACCATGCGACACCGCATCGGCTCCCGTTGCCTTGGCAATTTCGATCTGGCGCTTTGCAATCAATGGACGTGCAATACTGGTACCCAGCAAATACTCACCTTCATAAATCGTATTGGCTCGAAACATTGGAAATACGAAATCACGCACAAATTCTTCCCGCAGGTCATCAATAAAAATTTCCTTGATACCCAGTTGTTTCGCTTTTGCACGGGCAGGTTCGACTTCTTCACCTTGGCCAATATCCGCTGTAAATGTAACCACTTCGCATTGATAAGTATCTTGCAACCACTTGAGAATGACCGAAGTATCCAACCCACCCGAAAACGCCAATACCACTTTGTTAATTTTTTTCATTCTTCTCTTAATTGATTTAACGATTAAGCATAATCATGACCATAACCAACCATTCAACTCGCATGTTGCACGACATCAAGTTGCGGTCTCCAATTTGCCGAGCAATAAATATTCCATCAACGCTTTCTGTGTATGCAGACGATTTTCAGCTTCATCCCAAACTACGGATTGCGGTCCATCCAGAACTTCCGCACTGACCTCTTCACCACGATGTGCTGGCAAGCAATGCATGAATAGCGCATCTTTCTTGGCCAGAGCCAACATCTCGGCATCCACACAGAATTCTGCAAAGTCACTTTTTCTCTGCTCGGTTTCCGCTTCAAACCCCATGCTCGTCCAAACATCAGTGGTCACCAGATCAACTCCTGCTACGGCTTCATGCGGGTTCGCAAATTTTTCATAATGCTGACTCCCTGCCAGTCCAATTTGCGCAGGATCAATATCATATCCCGGTGGAGTCGACACGTTGACCTTAAAATTGAAAATTTCTGCCGCTTGCAACCATGTGCTGCACATATTGTTCGAGTCCCCAATCCAGGCCACTGTTTTACCTTCGATCCGACCTCGGTGCTCCATATAGGTGAAAATATCGCTCATGATTTGACAGGGATGATATTCATCCGTCAGGCCGTTAATAACGGGGACTCGCGAATATTGTGCGAAATGTTGCACGGTTTCATGCTGAAATGTCCGGATCATGACCAGATCAACCATGCGGGAAATGACACGTGCAGCATCTTCTACCGGCTCGCCCCGTCCAAGCTGCGTATCCCGGGTCGACAAATAGATAGCGGCACCTCCCAACTGATGCATACCGGCTTCAAAGGATAAGCGCGTACGTGTAGAGCTCTTGTCGAATATCATGGCCAATGTACGATCCGTCAGCGGCCAGTATTGTCGATATTCCTTGAATTCCTGTTTTATCCAGCGCGCACGACCAAACAGATACTCATACTCCTCACGGCTGAAATCATTGAATTGCAAAAAATGCTTAAGTGACATATCAAGACAAACAACTGCCCGAACATTGAACGAACCATGATCAGTCAGCTATTCAGAAACTCCTTTATCAACAGGCAAGTGATGTCGACTACCTGCTCAGCTTCGTTTTGCTGCATCACAAATGCCGGCAGTAAACGCACGACTTTCTCGGATGTTACATTAATCAACAATTTCCGTTCCAAGGCTTTCTTCACCAGATCGACACAAGGCACTGCAAGTTCGATACCGACAATCAGTCCCTGACCACGAATTTGCACAACTTTTGAAACATCGGATAATTGCTGTCTGAAACGGTTACGCAGAAAATCGCCCAATTCTGTGGCGTGCTCCAACAAATGCTCATCCTCTATGACGGCCAATGTCTCAAGCGCCGCCGCACAGGCCAACGGATTCCCTCCAAACGTGGAGGCATGATTGCCGGGTTTGAAAACTTCGGCAGCCGCTCCCTTTGCCATACAGGCACCGATTGCAACGCCCCCGCCCAGCCCTTTGGCAAGCGTCACCACATCGGGCATGATCTGACTATGCTGAAAGGCGAACCATTTTCCACTTCTTCCAATACCGGATTGCACTTCATCCAGCATCAGCAGCCATCCATTCTGATCACATAAATGACGCAACTCACGCAGATAATGCGCTTCGGGAATATTGACCCCCCCTTCTCCCTGGAACGGCTCTACCAGGACAGCCACCACATCCTTGTTATTGGCCGCAACCTGGGCGACCGCTTCAATGTTATTGTAAGGTACACGGACAAAACCTGACAGCAACGGTTCAAACCCTGCCTGTACCTTGCGATTTCCACTTGCAGTCAGAGTCGCCATGGTTCGTCCATGGAATGAACGCTCCATCACCACGATCGTCGGCACAGCAATGCCTCTGTCATGCCCATGCAATCGGGCCAGTTTGATTGCAGCCTCGTTGGCTTCCGCTCCGGAATTGCAAAAGAAGGCATTATCCATTCCGGACAATTGCGTTAACCGTTCCGCCAAACGCTCCTGCTTTTCAATATGATAAAGATTGGAAGTATGTATCAGCGTACTCGCCTGCTCACAAATAGCTTTGGATAGACGAGGATGGCAATGACCCAGGCCGCACACGGCAACGCCGGACAATGCATCCAGATATTTTTCTCCGCGATCATCCCATAACCACACACCACTCCCTTTGACAAAAGTTACGGGCAGCCGGGAATAAGTATTCATCAAGTTAGACACAAACAAGTACTCGCACTTTCAGATGAGAAACAATCAAGATATTCCACCAGACTAGGGGAAAAATTGAAAAGTGGCTATATTCACTCATTTAATCCGCTTTTTCAAGCTTTTTTCCTTGAGCATCGCAATCCCTCGGCTGTTTTACACGGCTATTCGTGTAAAGTTACCTGTGAAATTCCAGCAACATGTTAGAATGAAATAATTTGTATATTCTTTTCAGCACGACACGAATATACCCTGAGCACAATCTCCATCATTTTTCCAAAATAAAAAAGACATGAATCAATTCGCCAAGGAAACCCTGCCCATCAGTCTCGAAGAAGAGATGAGGCGTTCCTATCTTGATTATGCCATGAGTGTGATTGTTGGCCGTGCGCTTCCCGATGTCCGCGACGGCCTGAAACCGGTACACCGCCGTGTATTGTTTGCCATGCATGAACTCTCTAATGACTGGAACCGGCCTTACAAAAAATCCGCGCGGATCGTCGGTGATGTGATTGGTAAGTATCACCCACATGGCGATACGGCAGTCTACGACACCATAGTCCGCATGGCTCAGGATTTCTCGTTGCGTTACATGCTGATCGACGGGCAAGGCAATTTTGGGTCGGTGGACGGAGACAACGCGGCAGCCATGCGCTATACCGAAATCCGCATGTCGCGCATTGCGCATGAATTGTTGATGGACCTCGACAAGGAAACGGTCGATTTCGGACCCAACTACGACGGTTCGGAACAAGAACCACTGATTCTACCAACCCGAATCCCGAATCTGCTGATCAATGGCTCATCCGGTATTGCTGTCGGCATGGCCACCAATATACCGCCGCACAATCTGGGGGAAGTGGTCGATGCCTGTCTGGCATTGCTCGGCAATCCGGAAATCAGCATTGACGAACTGATCGATCACATTCCTGCACCTGATTTTCCGACTGCCGGCATCATTTACGGTGTCGATGGGGTCAGGGATGGCTATCGCACCGGTCGGGGGCGTGTCATCATGCGTGCACGCACCCACTTCGAAGATATGGAAAAAGGCAGTCGCCAGTGCATCGTCATCGACGAGTTACCCTATCAGGTCAACAAGGCCAATCTGCTGATTCGCATCGGTGAACTGGTGCGTGACAAAAAAATAGAAGGCATATCCGACCTGCGGGACGAATCCGACAAATCCGGCATGCGTGTGGTTATCGAACTGAAGCGCGGTGAAATTCCGGATGTCATCCTGAACAATCTGTTCAAGGAAACGCAAATGCAGGATACATTCGGCATGAACATGGTGGCCTTGCTGGATGGTCAGCCGCGCCTGCTGAACCTGAAACAAATTCTTGATGCCTTCCTGCGCCATCGCCGTGAAGTGGTGACACGGCGCACGGTATTCGAACTCAAAAAAGCGCGTGAACGCGGGCACCTGCTTGAAGGACTGGCAGTAGCGCTTTCCAATGTCGATGAAATCATCGCATTGATCAAAGCCGCACCGACACCTGCCGATGCCAAGGAAGCCCTGATGGCGCGAACCTGGCATTCGACCCTGGTAAAAGAAATGCTGACCCGTGCACTGGCCGATGCCCAAGCCCTGCGACCCGAGGGACTGGATCAGGCATTTGGTTTGCAGGCGCAGGGGTATCGGTTGTCCGATGCGCAGGCACAAGCCATTCTGGAATTGCGCCTGCAACGCCTGACCGGCCTGGAGCAAGAAAAAATCGTTGACGAATACCGGGAAATCATCGACAAGATCATTGATTTTTTGGATATCCTGGCTAATCCAGAGCGGATCACCAGCATCATTTCCGAAGAACTGGGCGCCATCAAACTGCAATTCGGAGATAACCGCCGTAGCGAAATCATTCTTGATGCGCAGCACCTGAGCATGGAAGACCTGATCGCACCGGCTGATGTAGTAGTCACACTATCTCACAGCGGTTATATCAAATCGCAGCTTCTGGATGAGTATCGTGCGCAGAAACGGGGCGGACGTGGCAAGCTGGCAACCAGCACCAAGGAAGATGACTTCATCGACAAGTTGTTCATCGCCAATACGCATGACTACATCCTGTGTTTCTCCAGTCTTGGACGGGTTTACTGGATCAAGGTCTACGAAGTGCCCCAAGGTGGCCGCCAATCCCGCGGCAAACCCATCATCAACTGGGTACAACTGGAAGAAGGTGAAAAGATCAACGCCATCCTGCCGGTCAAGACTTTTGACGAAAATCGCTTTGTCTTCATGGCAACCGCTTTTGGCACGGTCAAAAAAACTCCACTCTCGGAATTTTCCCGACCACGCAACAATGGCATCATCGCTATCGGGCTGGATGAAGGTGACTACCTAATTGGTGTGGAACTGACCGAAGGCAAGCATGATGTCATGCTGTTCTCGGATAATGGTAAGGCAACGCGATTTAGCGAAAACGATGTGCGTCCGATGGGCCGTGGCGCCCGCGGCGTACGTGGCATGAAGCTGGGATCGGGACAACAAGTCATTTCCATGTTGGTTGCTGAAAACGAAGAACTGGCCGTGCTCACTGCAACGGAAAATGGCTTTGGCAAACGCACTCCAATCGGTGAGTACACCCGGCACAATCGCGGTACCCAGGGCATGATTGCCATCATCACCAGCCCGCGCAACGGCAAGGTAGTTACGGCCAAGCTGGTCAAACCGGAAGACGAGATCATGCTGATCACTTCAGGTGGTGTCCTGATTCGCACCCGTGTCAACGAAGTACGTGAAATGAGTCGTGCCACGCAGGGCGTCACGCTGATCAATCTGGATGCCGGTGAGAAGCTGGCAGGATTGGAGCGTGTGGCCGAAAGTGAAGACAGCGACTCCACTGATAGCTAATTAACCTTACTTGCGAAAACAGCCATGAAACCCATTTATAACTTCAGCGCCGGACCCGCCGTCCTTCCGCAGGAAGTACTGCAGCAGGCACGCGATGAAATGCTCGACTGGCATGGCAGTGGTATGTCGGTTATGGAAATGAGTCATCGTGGCAAGGAATTCATGTCCATAGCGGAAAAAACTGAGAGCGATTTACGCGAACTGGTCGGTATCCCAAAGAATTATCGCGTATTGTTCCTGCAAGGCGGCGCTTCCAGTCAGTTTGCCATGGTACCCATGAATCTGTTGCGCGGCAAAACCCAGGCAGATTATATTCACACCGGTCAGTGGTCAGCCAAGGCCATTGAAGAAGCAAGCCGGTATTGCACGGTCAACGTAGCGGCTTCATCCGAATCCGATCGTTTTACGTCGGTCCCGCCACAGCACCAGTGGCGTCTGGATCCACAGGCAGCGTATGTGCACTATACGACCAACGAAACCATTGGCGGCGTGGAGTTCCACTGGATTCCGGAGATGGATCCGGATTCTGCTATACCGCTGGTTGCAGACATGTCTTCCAACATTCTGTCACGGCCGATGGATGTCACCCGTTTTGGACTGATATACGCCGGTGCGCAAAAAAATCTCGGACCAGCCGGACTGACACTGGTGATCGTTCGCGAAGATTTACTGGGAAATGCATTACCCTTCACGCCGACACTATTCGACTACCGGATTCATGCCCAGAACGACTCCATGTACAATACGCCGCCCACTTATGCCATGTATATCACGGGTTTGGTGTTCGAATGGCTGAAACGGCAGGGGGGATTGGTAGCCGTGGAAAAAAACAATGTTGCCAAGGCCCAGATTTTGTATGATCTGCTCGACAAAACCGATTTTTATCACTGCCCGGTTGCGCGCCAAGATCGGTCTCGCATGAATGTACCGTTCACTTTGAGAAATCCGCAGCTGGACGATGCATTCCTGAAGCAGGCACAAGTCAGTGGACTGATGCAACTGAAGGGGCATCGTTCGGTCGGCGGTATGCGCGCGTCAATCTATAATGCCATGCCACTGGAAGGTGTGGCAAAATTGGCAGCGTTCATGGAGGAGTTTGCCAGTCAGCATGCTTGATCATCAATCCAAAATATTCAGAATACAGACACTGAATCATATATCCAGCACAGGGTTGAACCGTTTTCCCGCACACGCCTACCAGGTCGGACACGATGTGGAACAACCCGATGCGATACTGGTGCGTTCGCACAACATGCTGAGCATGACCATTCCATCGACGATCACAGCCATTGGCCGTGCCGGCGCTGGTACCAACAACATCCCGGTGCAAGAGATGAGCCGGCGTGGCATTCCGGTATTCAATACCCCTGGAGCCAATGCCAATGCGGTCAAGGAACTGGTCATGGCATGTCTGTTCATGTCGGCACGCCATATCGTTCCCGCACTGCAATTCACCACGACTCTGGCAGGTAGCGACGAGGAACTGAACAAGCAGGCCGAGGCAGGCAAGAAACAATTTTCCGGAATTGAATTGCCAGGTCGTACCTTGGGAATTATCGGCCTCGGTGAAATCGGCCGGCTGGTCGCCAACTCCGCCATCAAGCTAGGCATGAAAGTCATCGGCTATGACCCGAAAATAACCGTCGAATCGGCCTGGAGTCTCTCTGCGGAAGTAAAGAAGGCAAACAGCATGGAGGACTTGCTGCGGCACAGTGAATTTGTCAGCGTGCATGTCCCGTTGCTGGATTCGACACGCCATCTGATCGCTGGGAAAGAACTCGCAATCATGAAACATCACGCCATCCTGCTGAATTTCTCCCGTGGGGCGATTGTCGATGAAATGGCCGTACTGGATGCCATTACCAGTGGAAAACTAAAGACCTATGTCAGCGATTTCCCCAGCAACCGGTTACAACACCAGCCCGGGGTCATCACGTTACCACACCTGGGCGCGTCCACACACGAAGCAGAAGAAAATTGCGCAATGATGGTGGTCAATCAGTTGATCGACTTCCTGCAGAATGGCAACATCACCAACACCGTCAATTTCCCCGACATCCAGATGGAACGCGAATCTCCCTACCGCATCGCGGTTGCCAATGCCAATGTGCCCAATATCGTCGGGCAGATCTCCACCGGCATGGCCCGCGCAGGGCTGAACATTCACAACATGATCAACAAATCCCGTGGTGAAATGGCTTATACCATGGTCGATATCGACAGTCCGGTTCCCGCATCGGTACTGGCCGAAATTTCAGCTATCGATGGTGTTCTGATGGCTCGCTACCTGCCCATTCCGGAGTAAACCGCAACATTTATCGTCAAACCAGAATTACAACAAGCATCCATGTCAGAGTTACTGAAACAATTACGCAACCAGATCGATTCCATTGACGACGAACTGCTTCGTCTGGTCAACCAGCGCGCCAGGCTGGCACAGGAAATCGGCAGGATCAAGAATCACGACATCATCTACCGTCCCGAACGCGAAGCGCAAATCCTGGCACGCATGCAAAAACAGAACGCCGGCCCCATCGGCAATGCACATATCAAAGGTCTGTTCACCGAGATCATGTCGATCTGCCGTGCACTGGAAAAACCGGTGACTGTCGCCTATCTCGGTCCTAGCGGCACATTCTCCGAAGAAGCCGCATTCAAGCATTTTGGCAGCGCCATTACCGCGCTGGCTTGCGATTCGATCGATGATGTATTTCGTGCCGTTGAATCCGAAACGGCGCATTATGGAGTCGTCCCTGTGGAAAATTCCACAGAAGGAGCCGTTGGCAGAACCATGGACCTATTGCTGCAAACGCCACTCCTCATTTGTGGTGAGTTGCAATTGCCGATCCATCAGTTCCTGATGTCACAGCAAAGTGAGTGGAGTCAGATCAATAAAATCTACTCCCACCCGCAATCCTTGGCACAGTGTCATCATTGGCTGAGAAACAATCTGCCGCATTTGTCCCATGCAGCCTGCATTCACGCCAATAGCAACGCCGATGCGGCACAGCAGGCTGCGACCGACAAGCATGCGGCTGCCATCGCCGGCAGTCGAGCCGCTGCGCTGTTCGGACTACCGATTCGTGCAGAAAATATCGAGGACGATCCACAAAACACGACCCGCTTCGTCATCTTGGGCAGTCAACAGGTCAGTCCTTCTGGAAAGGACAAAACTTCCCTGGTCATGTCGACCAACAACCATTCTGGTGCAATCTATCAGCTACTGGAGCCACTGGCCTCTCATGGCGTCAGCATGAGTCGCCTGGAGTCGCGACCATCCCGGACAGGTCTGTGGCGATATGTTTTCTTTATCGATATCGAAGGTCATCAGGAAGATGCCAACGTGGCAGCCGCTCTCAGCGATCTACTCAATAAAGTCAGTTTCCTGAAAATTCTTGGTTCCTATCCGGCTGCCTAGCCGCCCACTCTCGTACCGATACTCTACAATCAACAATAATTTTTTTGCCAACTCATACAAAAGCTTTTATGAATCTCTGTGATTTTGCGCCAGAATATATCCGTTCCATCCAGCCTTACCAGCCCGGCAAACCCATTTCGGAACTGGCCCGGGAAATGGAACTGGATGAAGCCCGTGTCATCAAACTGGCTTCCAATGAAAATCCACTCGGCACCAGTCCACTGGCTCTGGAAGCCATGGTCAGCGCATTGCATGACGTGGCGCTGTACCCGGATGGCAGCGGCTATGAACTGAAGTCCGAGCTTTCCAAACGTTATGGCGTATCCCCGGATCAAATCATTCTGGGCAATGGCTCCAATGACATCCTGGACCTGGCGGCACGCGTCTTTCTCAAACCCGGTGCCGCTGCGGTCTATTCTCAGCATGCCTTTGCCGTCTATCCCCTGGTGGTGCAAATGATCGGCGCCAATGGCATCGCCGTGCCTGCACGGGATTACGGCCACGACTTGCTTGCGATGCTGGATGCCATTACTCCGGAAACCCGGATTGTGTTCATTGCCAGCCCCAACAACCCGACGGGTACGCTGTCTCCGGAAGACGAGCTGTTCCGTTTCATGGAACGCGTTTCTCGTGACGTGCTGGTGGTAATGGATGAGGCATATTACGAATACCTGCCGGAAGCGAATAAACCCGACAGTATCAAGTGGCTGAAACAATTTTCCAATCTGTTGATCACCCGCACGTTTTCCAAGGTTTATGGACTGGCAGGTGTGCGCGTCGGTTTCGGTCTGACCCATCCTGACGTCGCCAATCTGATGAATCGTGTGCGCCAGCCGTTCAATGTCAGCAGCATCGGTTTGGTGGGTGCGCTGGCTGCACTGCAGGACGCCGAGTTCGTGCAGAAATCCTATGCACTCAACCGTGCCGGCATGCTGCAACTGACCGATGGTTTTCGCAAAATGGGAATTGAATATATCCCATCGTACGGCAATTTCATTACCTTTCGCGTAGCCGGCGATGCGACCAGTACCCTCAAGGTATATCAAAGCCTGTTACGACAAGGAATCATAGTACGTCCTCTGGGAATCTACGAAATGCCGCACCACCTTCGGGTCACGGTAGGACTGCAATCACAAAATCAGCGATTCCTGGAGTCGCTGGAGCATGCACTGGGAGAATTAGCGTGATCATCATCATGAGCAAAGATGTATCCGAAGATCAAATCGGAGCCGTAGTCAAAAAAATCCAGGACTTGGGACACGAAGTCAACATTTCGCGAGGCACCAAGCGTATCGTCATCGGTGCCATCGGCGATGAAAGCAAGCTCGATCCGGAATTATTCGACACCATGCCCGGCGTGGAATACTCGATGCATATCGTCAAGCAATACAAGATCGTATCGCGGGAATCGCATCGTCAGGATTCAGTCATCGATGTCAGGGGTATCCCCATTGGTGGCAAGCAGGTACAAATCATCGGCGGCCCCTGTTCCGTTGAAACCCAAGAACAGATGGATCTGGCTGCCCAACAAGTCGCAGCAGCCGGTTGTCGGCTGATGCGTGGCGGCGCCTTCAAACCCCGTACCAGTCCATACACCTTTCAGGGCAAGGGAGTCGACGGTCTCGGTATTTTTCGCAAGGCTGCCGACAAATACCACTTGCCCATCGTGACCGAACTAATGGATGTACGTATGCTCGACACGTTCCTTGAACATGATGTCGACGTCATCCAGATCGGCACCCGCAACATGCAGAACTTCGATCTGCTGAAGGAAGTCGGCCGTATCAACAAACCTGTCATCCTCAAACGCGGTCTGTCCGCCACCATTTCCGAATGGCTCATGGCAGCCGAGTACATCGCCGCCGGTGGCAATCACAACATCATTTTCTGCGAACGCGGTATCCGCACCTTTGAAACGGCTTACCGCAATGTCTTGGATGTTACATGCGTGCCAGTACTCAAGCGCGAAACCCACTTGCCCGTCATCATCGATCCTTCGCATGCAGGCGGCAAAGCCTGGATGGTACCTGCTCTGGCACGCGCTGCCATTGCTGCCGGTGCGGATGGATTACTGGTCGAAATGCATCCCAATCCGTGTGAAGCCTGGTGTGACGCCGACCAGGCCCTGAATCCGATTGAATTGAAGGAATTGATGGGTACATTGAAAGGTATCGCCGAAATCATTGGTCGCACGCTCTAGGACTGGAAACGATGTGATCGATACCATGACGACTGTGATCAACAAGCTGGTTATCATCGGTGTAGGACTCATCGGTGGTTCCTTTGCACTGGCATTGCGGCGCGTCGGCAAGGTCAAACACATCGTGGGCATTGGGCGCAGCACGCAGAATCTGCATGCAGCCATTGAGTTACAGGTCATTGATGAAATTGCGACAGATCCTGCTCGCGCATTGCATCAGGCAGACATGGTTTTCCTGGGTATGCCAGTGGCTCAAACTGCCCATACCCTGGAACAGATTGCGCCGTATCTTCAGGCCAATACCATCATCACCGATGCCGGTAGCACCAAACAGGATGTCATCGCCGCAGCCCGTCATCATTTACCGATGGCAAACCGGCATCATTTCGTTCCCGGTCATCCTATCGCCGGTGCCGAGCTCAGTGGTGTCAAAGCAGCGCAAGCCGATCTCTATCACAACAAACATGTCATACTGACTCCCCTTGCAGAAACCAGCATTGACGCTGTCAAGCGGGTGGAACAGTTATGGCAGGCATGCGGAGCATCGGTTTCGCATATGTCGGCTGACGAGCACGACCGGATACTCGCCATCACCAGCCACCTACCTCACATCCTGGCTTTTACCATGATGAATCATATTCGTCACAGCACACCCGAACCGGAACAGCTACTACGTTTTGCCGGTAGCGGTTTACGCGATTTCACACGAATTGCCGGCAGTTCACCAGAAATGTGGCGGGATATCTGTCTGGCCAATCGTGAAACCCTGATCAAACAGATCGATGCCTACCGGGACGAATTACTGGTTCTGCAAAAACTTCTTCATGAAAAGGATGGCGAAGCCCTTCAGCAAACTTTCATGTCAGCTCGCGCCCTTCGCGGAGACTGGTTAAAACCTTAAGCTGGATCAAAGCTCGACTATTCCTCAACTTTTATGATCCGTATCGTTACAACGACAGATAACCCTAGCAAATCAATTCAGATTTGCCCTAGTCTTGAATAAGTGATCGCAATACAATGCTTCCACACATCCCAAGACAATACATCACGCATTGATAGATAAGGAGAATGCAATGAAAAAAAGTATCAACACCCTAATCGTTACCGCTTTGGCAGCATATTTAGTCTTCATACCTGGCTTGGCCTCGGCAGAAACAGGTATTGCTGTTCACTACAGCGATAAATTCCAGGGCAAGAAAACCGCAAACAATGAAATATTCGATCAAAGCGGATTGACCGCAGCACACAAAAAACTTCCTTATGGAACACATGTAAAAGTAACCAATTTACAGAACAATCAGAGTGTCGTCGTTAAGATCAATGACCGCATGCGTACCCGCAATCGCAATCTTATTGATGTAACCAAGCGTGCGGCGGAAGAACTCGGTTTTCTGAAAAAAGGGCGGGCACGCGTCAGCCTTGAAGTGGTCAATCCATAACCTGAGGTTGTCCTGAATTGTTGTCGGCAAGTCCAACAATCGGTTAGGCGATATCAATAAGCAATCGAGAATCTTTCGATTGCTTATTACGTTTTAGAAGATTGATTATATTTATATTTAATCCATTTAGCTTAAATATCAATCGATCAAACTCACACTCTCAACGGGGATTTTGGAAGCTTGCCAATCCTGATCCAGCTCAGTATATTATTTCCCTTTTATTGAATTTTTAGACTTCTCATGCACAAACCAGAACCACCGGTCATAGAACCATTCACTTTTGTTTTCAGCTGGCGGCGCTTTCTGATTCATTGCCTGATCATGGGTTTCTGTATCATGTTGGGATTGCTAACCTGGTACTTTGGCAAACCACACAGCATCCGTTTTTATGAAACCAAATCCGAGCAAAATCTGGTAACGAGTCTGACCTCTGAAATCAGCATGGTACTTGACCTACAAAGCTCTGTTGCAGTCAAGGAAGGTGAGCCGCTACAGGTCGAAGTGTTTAAGGGAAATGTTTATTTTGACGTCCAGCAAGGTGCTTTGAACAAGCTCGAAATCAAGGTTGGCAGTGCCATGATCAAGGATACCGGTACACGCTTCAGTATCCGCATGCACAAAGATGGCACGCATAATATTGCTGTCGCGGATGGCCACATCAAAATTCACATGCCATCGGGTATCTATCAGATCAATGCACTGGAACAAGCGGATTTTGATGAAACGGGTATCAAGCGGCACAGATTGCTTGATGAACGCAACATCGCCCCCTGGAACCACTAACCAGTGGTGGAATCGAATCCGCAGCCCCAACCTAATCTTTTCGGTAGTATCCGTTCATCAATAACTAGAACCCCCGAGTCATAAACTCGAGGGTTTCGTCATTTCACTCACTATTTAGGATAACGAACTAAAACTCTTCCCAGTCGCTATTGCTTCCACCGGCTGCCACTTTACGAGGTTGTGACGACATGGTTTCCACTTCCGGGCTCATTCTTGCACTGGCCTTTCTAGTAGCCGGTCCGCGATTGGGAAGCTTGTTTACATTGGGACGATTAGCGCGCTTGGTCATCGTCGGCGCTGCCTGATGGTTTCCGTGAGTCAGCTTGAAAATGGTCACTGCTTGCGATAACTCATGCGCCTGTTCTTTCATCGACTCCGCCGCTGCCGCTGCTTCTTCAACCAGCGCAGCATTCTGCTGGGTCACTTCGTCCATTTGTGTCACGGCCTGGTTGACCTGTTCGATACCCGAACTTTGTTCCTGTGAAGCTGCGGAAATCTCGCTCATGATATCGGTCACGCGTTTTACCGCACTGACGATTTCATCCATTGTTGATCCCGCTTCATCGACCAGTCGCGTACCTTCTTCCACCTTGGTCACCGAATCATTGATAAGTTCCTTGATTTCCTTTGCTGCAGCAGCAGAACGCTGCGCCAAGGTACGCACTTCCGTCGCCACCACTGCAAAACCACGTCCCTGTTCTCCAGCGCGGGCAGCTTCAACGGCGGCATTCAGTGCCAGGATATTGGTTTGGAAAGCAATACCATCGATGACGCTGATAATCTCCACAATCTTCTTCGAGCTTTCATTGATCGAGCTCATGGTTTGCACGACTTGTCCAACCACGGCACCACCTTTGACAGCCACCTCGGACGCACCCGCCGCAAGCTGGTTGGCCTGACGTGCATTGTCCGCATTCTGCCTGACGGTGGAGGTTAATTCTTCCATTGAAGAAGCCGTTTCTTCCAGACTGGATGCCTGTTCTTCCGTGCGCTGACTCAGATCAGAGTTACCGGACGCAATCTCGCCGGTAGCCGTAGAGATCGATTCGGTACTCACGCGCACCTTGCTGACCAAGTCGACCAGATTGTCATTCATGGTCTTGAGTGCCTGCATTAAACGACCGGTCTCGTTTGTCGAAGTCACATCGATCTGGCTGGTCAGATCCCCGGATGCCACCGCATTGGCTATGTTAATGGCTTCATTCAGCGCTTTCAGAATGGCACGTATGATCACGACGCCAATCAGGACTGCCAGAAAAATACCCAGCACCATCGTCACGCTCGTAAACATGGAAATGGTCTCAAAACTGTCTTGCGCCATTTCGTATTGTTTCTGTGACTCTGTGCGCTGGAATTCCAGTAATTTGAGCATGCCGGCATGCGCTGCATCAAATTTTGCTGCAGCATCGCCGATCATGTTGACCACGGCGGCATCATAATCACCTGCTGCTGCCAGTACCATCGTTCGGTTACGTGACTCCGCATAGATATTCCATTGCTGCATGAAATTCTCGGCAATCGAGGCTTCTTCGGGCGTTAACCGGGTTGCCATGTATTTTTGCCAGAAACCAGCAATCTCTGCATCTCTCTGGTTGGTCATGTTCTGCCGCTCCTTGACCAGATCCGGCTTCCTCGCATAGGCAGCGATCGCTGCATTGAGACGTGTCCGCTGCATGCGGTCCAGTACCATGCCCAGATCGCCCAGAGGTACGGTACGATCCTCATAAACTCCTTTGAAGGATTGATTGGTTTCGTTCAAGCTATACATTCCGAGACCACCCACAATGGCCAGCAGCAAGGAAAGGAAACTAATTACAAATATCAGCCGCGACTTAATCGTCATGTTATTCAACATCAAATTCTCCCAAAAATGAATGTAAATCCAGAAAACGTTCTTTATATTTGATCAATCAACCCCATTTCACTACTGCTCATCAATTTCTCGATATCAACCAGAATGAGCATTCTTTCATCCACCGTCCCCAAACCGAGGACATACTCCGTTTCGATTGCCGAACCCAAACCCGGTGTTGGGCGAACCTGCTCCCCGCTCAAAGCAATGACATCCGAAACGCCATCAACCACCATGCCCACGACACGCCCGGCAATATTGAGAATAATCACAACAGTGAATTGATCATAATTCACTTTTTCCAGGTTGAAGCGGATGCGCATATCGACAATCGGAACGATGATTCCGCGCAGGTTAATGACCCCCTTGATGAATTCCTGGGCATTGGCTATCTGGGTTATCGAATCGTAACCACGAATCTCCTGTACCTTGAGGATTTCAATCCCATATTCTTCTTCTCCCAATCGAAATGTCAGGAATTCATTGGCTCCCATATTCACTTCCGCATAAGGAGGCTCAACAGCCTTATCGGTTGCTTGCTCATGCATCACGTTTGATTTTCCTATGTTTTAACTTTATTCCAGCTTTGTCTTTTTTGCTGGGCTTTAATTGAGTATCTAAAATTGATCCGGAATCTGGAGATCGTGGGAAAGGTTGAATCTCCATAGTTCCTTGCACTTGTTCTTGTTTTTCAATTTCTTGTTTTTGAAACAGAAGTTCTTACGGAATTTAAAAAGATATTTTTTGTCGGTGAAATCCTATTCAACCATAGGATATTCTTTTACAGAAAAGTAGGAATATTCCCAAAACACTATGAGTAAAACACCCGACCCAATTCGGCCGACAGCAAACAATTCACGTTAAAGCCAATCCACTCATAGCTGAAACGCTGATTATGATTGGATTCTTAGCTGAAGTTCTTGATGGATCGGATCGGATCGGATCGGATCGTATGCTCGAGCAAATGCACTTGTGGAAGTAAGGAAGAATGGAATGGAACGCAACCCAAGCCAGGAATCGTATGCTTATGGCAAACACATCGATCCACTTCGAATGACTTGACAATAATCGGTGGGATCTACAGTAAGACCGTATGGTCGATCAATCCCATGCCATCACTGCTCATGAGTTGCTCGATATCGATCAGTATCAGCATGCGTTCATCGATTGTCCCCAAACCCATGATGTACTCGGCTTCAATGACCGAATTCAACCCGGGAGCCGGACGCATATGTTCTTTCTGCAGCGTGATGACATCGGACACACCGTCGACCACCATACCCATCACGCGACCAGCCACGTTGAGAATAATGACCACGGTGAATTGATCGTATTGCACATCATTCAAGTAAAACTTGATCCGCATGTCTACGATTGGAACGATGATTCCGCGTAAATTGATTACACCCTTGATAAATTCGGGCGCATTGGCAATTTGTGTAATCGCATCATAACCCCGAATTTCCTGCACCTTGAGAATCTCGATTCCATATTCCTCCTGGCCCAGGCGGAAAGTCAGAAATTCATTAGCCAGATTATCGCTGCCTGCAACGGATGTTTCAGCAGCCGCATTGAGTGCTTGAGCTTGCATTATCAATATTCCTTTCGCTTACGCTATACAAAAAGTGAACATGGTTTCCAACAACGGGTTGTCAGATCAACGGGGACCATAAAATTTGTTTTCATCTATAACAAGATATTTTAGTTCTCTGACGACAGGGACTCATCCTCGACAAACTGCATACTGCCTCTGATCCGGTATAAATGAATTTTTTTATTTAACGGAGCAAAGTTGTATTTTCTTGAATGTCATCCACTGAAATTCCCGGAATCCCAGGCTTCAGCAAACGTCAAAATGTGACGGTAAGTCACAACTGGATTGCCTTGTAAATTTATGCTAGAAAGCAGCATCGTCATTAGGAGCCGCTTCAATGAACATTTCAGGTATGAATCACTTCACTGTACTCAGTAGCGATCTTGAAAAAAGCACCGCTTTTTATGTTCACATTCTCGGATTGAAAGTGGGCTTCAGACCCGTTTTTTCTTTTCCCGGTGCATGGCTATATGCAGGCAATCAGGCTATCTTGCACATCATGACGGGCAAGCCCATGCCCACGAATGCTGCGGGCGTCATCGACCACATGGCCTTCACCGCATCCAATCTGCAAGCGGCAATCGACACCCTCAAACAACATGGCATCAGCTATCAATTACACCGTTTACAGGGATTGGGAATCTGGCAGCTATTTTTTTACGACCCGGATGGCGCAAAAATCGAACTGGATTTTCCGTCTGACGAACCGGAACCCAATCACTGATTGACTATTTCACACAATTGGGTTTTTTACCCGTTGCCTGCGCCTGCTGCATCAGTTTGGTAGCTTTTGGCAAGTTCTCACGCAAATCATCAATGCGCGTCTCGTGCGACGGGTGTGTTGATAAGAATTCAGCAGGCTGCTCGCCCTGACTGGCTTGCGCCATTTTCTGCCACAGCGTCACACTCTCGGAAGGATTGAAACCTGCCTTTGCCATCAACTCGAGACCAATCAGATCGGCTTCGCTTTCATGCAGCCGGCTGAAAGGCATGATTACCCCATATTGCGCTCCCACGCCCAACAAACTCACGGCAGTCTGCCCCAGCGGAGTTTGCGGTGCAGCAACTGCCGCGATCAGCGATATGCCCATTTGTGCGCCCAATTTCTGAGACATGCGTTCATTACTGTGCCGTGCCAGCACATGACCAATTTCATGTCCAATCACTGCCGCGAGCTGATGCTGATTATCCACCAGATCGATCAGCCCGGTATGCACGCCTATCTTGCTGCCCGGCAAGGCAAATGCATTAAGGGTTTTATCTTCAAACACAATGACCTCCCAGCTTCCACCCACTTCCTGGGTGATCGCATTGGCTACGCATCGAACAAAAGTATTTTCCTTGGCATCCTGACTGATCGGTTTTTCTTTCTTCAAATCCGCAAAAGCCTGTAATCCCATGCTGTTGAGCTGATCATCGGGCATGAATGCCAACTGGCTTCTGCCGGTTGGCGTCGTGGCACAAGCCGTCAACAGATGAATCAGCACACACAAAAACATCCACTTCAATTTCATAAGTACCTCTTTTAATGAATTATTCCATACCGATGAGTATTCCGCGAAAAAACACATGACAAACACCACACCACTCAAATTCCTCGTTATCTCAAGGCAAGATTCTCGCATTACCGCTGCCGGAAAATATGATATAACGTTTTTCTCTACAAATAGCCTGCAAAGGATCCGAAATGAACGATCATGTCTATAAAATCATCGAAGTCGTCGGTTCTTCTACCAAAAGCAGTGACGACGCCATCCAGCAAGCCATCACAAAATCCGGAAAAAGCCTGCGTAACCTGGATTGGTTCGAAGTCGTGGAAACCCGTGGACATATCACTGATGCCAAGGTTGCCCATTTTCAGGTCAAAATCAAGATCGGTTTTCGGCTGGACTAGTGGAAATTCATGCTGATTTCCTGAAATCCTGCTTGAAGCATTAACGGAAATCAGCAATCTCCCCATCGCTAAAGCATTTGGGGGTCATAAGATGCTCCCGGAAGCTTAGCTGGGTGTTCCATCTCATATTGTTCGAAAAGCGCGAAAGCAGATACTTCGCGCTATAATTTGCCTTTTATTCATACAACCACAACCCCGATCCATGCAAGAAAAATACCACCCTCAGGAAATTGAACAAAACACACAGCGATTCTGGGAGGAAAATTCAGCATTCAAGGCTGTAGAGTTGCCTGGTAAGCCCAAATACTACTGTTTGTCGATGTTTCCCTATCCGTCCGGCAAGTTGCACATGGGGCATGTACGCAACTATACCATCGGTGACGTGTTATCGCGTTACCGCCGCATGCAGGGCTACAACGTCATGCAGCCAATGGGTTGGGATGCATTCGGGTTGCCGGCGGAAAATGCCGCCATGCAGAACAACGTGTCACCCGCCAAGTGGACCTATGACAATATCGCCTACATGCGCAAGCAACTGAAAAGCTTGGGATTGAGTATCGACTGGACACGCGAAATCGCCACCTGCGACCCCAGTTATTATCGCTGGAACCAATGGCTGTTTCTGCGCATGCTGGAAAAAGGACTGGCATATCAAACTACTGGCGTCGTCAATTGGGATCCGATCGATCAAACCGTACTGGCCAACGAACAGGTCATCGACGGCTGCGGCTGGCGCACCGGTGCACCGGTGGAAAAACGCGAAATCCCGATGTACTACCTGAAAATCACGCAATATGCCGATGAACTGCTGGCTGCATTGGATAACCTGCAGGGCTGGCCGGAACGGGTCAGAACCATGCAGGCCAACTGGATCGGTAAAAGTTATGGTGTCGACATTACCTTCCCTGCCGATCGCGAATCGAGCACGCCGCAGGATCTGAAAGTGTTCACCACGCGTGCGGATACACTGATGGGCGCCACCTATGTGGCCGTCGCCGCAGAACATCCGATTGCCTTGCATGCCGCGCAAAACAATCCCGCATTGCAAGCTTTCATTCAGGAATGCAAACTGGGCTCGGCCAAGGAAGCCGACCTCGCCACCCAAGAGAAAAAAGGCATGGATACCGGTTTGTTTGTCATTCACCCGCTCAATGGTGAAAAGTTACCGGTCTGGGTCGCCAATTACGTACTGATGGGCTACGGCGAAGGCGCGGTGATGGCAGTGCCTGCACATGACGAACGCGATTTCGCCTTTGCCACGCAGTACCGCTTGCCGATCAAGGCTGTCATCAAGCCGATCGACGGCAATCTGGCATTGCCACTGACGGAAGCGTATGTGGAACACGGCATAACCTTTGACTCCGGCGCATTCTCCGGACTGAATTTTGAGCAAGCGGTCGATGCCATTGCCGCAGCATTGCAACAAAAAGGACTGGGCAACAAGCGCGTGCAGTTCCGTCTGCGTGACTGGGGCATTTCCCGTCAACGCTACTGGGGCTGTCCGATTCCGTTGATCCATTGCAGCGATTGCGGCGTGGTACCGGTACCCGACGATCAGTTGCCGGTCGTGCTGCCGCAGGATCTGGTGCCAGACGGTTCCGGCAATCCGCTGGCCAAAACACCGTCGTTTTATGAATGCAGTTGCCCGAAATGCGGCAAAGCAGCACGGCGCGAAACCGATACCATGGATACCTTCGTCGATTCCTCG
>JAAEXZ010000123.1 GCA_017879645.1 Nitrosomonas sp. | reverse complement strand
ACCGATGCCGCCATCAACCCGGGTAACTCGGGGGGGCCTCTCATCAATCTCGACGCCGAGGTGGTAGGCATGAACACCGCAATCGTCAGCCGCAGCGGCGGCTACATGGGGGTGGGATTCGCAATCCCAAGCAAGTTGATCGGGGCAGTGGCAGACCAACTCATTACCTCTGGTGAGGTGACCCGCGGTTATCTTGGCATCGTGATACAGCAGCTAACGCCGGAACTTGCCCAGTCCTTTGGCCTGGGCCAGGCCCAGGGCATCCTAGTCGCTCAAGTTACCCCAGGCTCACCAGCCGCTGTGGCCGGTCTGCAGCAAGGGGATGTGATAATCGGCCATCAAGGCGAATCGGTAACCGATGTCGGCGCCTTCCGTAATCGCATCGCTCTCACTCCGCCCGGGGATAAGGCGCGTATCAGCATCCTGCGCAATGGTCAGACCCTGGAAATACCGGTGACCATAGGCACCTTGACGGAAGAGGCGCTTGCGGCAGGTGGTACCGGTCAGGGCCAGACCCTGGAGGCCGATGCCCTGGGTCTCAAGGTTCAGACCCTGACGCCGCAACTGGCTGAACAGTTGGATGTAGAGGTTGGCGAAGGCGTCGTGGTAACAACTGTCAAGCCAGGCTCGGTAGCCGGGCAGGCAGGAATCGAGCCTGGAACCCTAATTATGCAGGTCAATCAGAAGCCGGTAAGAGATGCTGCCAGCTTTAAGTTGGCTATCGAGCAGAGCCATGACAAGCGCGCGTTATTGCTGTTGAGGAAGGGTAACAGGCAGCACTTTCTGGTATTGAGTTGGCGCTGATCGGACTTAGCCAACTATTGGGTTCTCCTTGCCATGGAAGGTGAGGGAACCGAGAAAGCCAACTAGGTAGGTCCGGATCCTAACTCTTCGTGGCCAAAACCAGGTATCAATGATGCCATTATGACTTCGTCTAGGGCGCATGGAGTCAGAACCAAATTGAGACAAAGAATAACTCCTCATGGTGAGCATAATCACACGAGTAGGGTTGCCTTTTCACCGACATCAGTTGGGATCCAACCACGTTCTACGCAATCTCTAAAACACCATGCAGGGGTAGTTTCGGTTTTGTAATTCCAGAAAAACCAGCCGTTGTATCTTTCGAAGGCAAGCAGTTGCGCGGCAGCATAGCCACGATAAGCCAACGAAATTTGATACCCATCCATGTTTTCCAAAGCATGATTAAATGGACCCTCCGACCATAAGGATACCACCTTAAGATTCATGCCCAAACTCCATTCACCGCAATAAACGGGCAATCCCAACTCCTGGATAAGGGTGTCGACTTCATTATTCCATTCATTTACGCTCTTACTGATGTGTCCGTAAATATCCAGGTCTATGTCTTCACGTATAAAACATTGGTAACGATGGATATCGTAAATAACATTTTCAAATTCAGGTGGTTGCATAAAGCCGTAATAGTGTTGATGGGATCTAAAGCCATCATGAAACACCACGGCAACTTTATCAGGAGAACAATACTTACGGATACGATGATAAGCACTATTGTAATATTTTTTTAAGATCTCCGTATCTATGTCCCACCGAGGTTCGTTTAACACTTCAATACCGTGGAGAGATGGAGAAATATGATAACGCTCAGCCAACCATTCCATAAAGTTTAATGCGTGATTTATGTACTCCTCCTGGGTATGCCAATCGCAAACATTGATGATACCGCCATTGTCAAAGCCATTTTGACATCCTGGGGCGGCGTGTAGATCCAGCACTACGGCGAGTTCGAATTCCTCCGCCCATTGCATTGCATGATCCACAATCTTCAATCCGCCTTCAACGAAGGGGTATCGATTTTCACCATAAACGCGATGATACGGATAGTTATTACCAAACAACCAATGCCCAACGGGTAACCGTACAGCGTTAATTCCAACACTGGCAAGCCACCGAAAATCTTCTTTAGTGATGAATGTGTTCCAATGGTGATGCAGAATTCTTGTCGCCTTTTCTATACCCAATTCCACGCAGAATGCGGTTTCATCCCTTGCCGCAAGCCCAACAAATAAACTTGGTGTCATCCATTTTTCCAATACCAACCATCCACCCAAATTCACACCGCGGAGTATTTTTCGATTCAACATGGGATTCTCCTTAAAGCTCAAGAACCTTCTCGTGAAACCTTGCGGCATTTTCCATTTTTGTGATGCTTAACAAGGTGGCATCTGGCAGGAGTTTCTGTATCAAACGTATCATTTGCTCCTCACTTTCCGCATCTAGGGAATCGAGGGCCTCTTGTAAGAATATCCAATGAGGTTTGTTCAATAGCAAACGTACCATGCCCAAGCGCTGTTGTTCCTCGCGTGATAAACTATGCGTCCATATATCAATGCTATCCAGTTGTTCAATCAAATGTCCCAGATCCACGACCTGTAGCGTCTGCCTCAGTTCCTCATCAGAATAACAGGATCCTGTTTTGGGATAGCAGATCGCTTCACGCAGTGTAAAGTTTGCGGGAAGATGGGGACGGGGCGGCATGAAAAATAAATTATCATTACTTGGCAATTCAATCTTTCCCGTTCCCCAGGGACGTAGTTGGGCTATGGCACGAAATAATTTTGCCCCGGTAAACGTATTGCCTGTAATCAAAACATGCTCGCCCTGCTGAATTACCATATTAATGCCACTGGCAAGCACGGGCCCGTTTAATTTTGAAATGGATAAATTATGGAAACCGAGTACCGGTTTATTCGTTTGCTCAACCACTATCAGATGATGTTCTAGCTTGGCAGTTTCTTCATCCACGGCGTCCAAGGCATTTAATAAACTTAACACCCGCTCTACCGAGGCACGCCACATGGCAATCCCTGCAAGGTTATTTACAGGCCAAGATAAGGACGAAGCCATTTCCTGAAAGGCTTGCGCGGACTGCATCAAGGTTCCCAGGGTGATCGCGCCTGAAATATACAGTGGTGATGAAACTAACACGGGAAAAGCCATGGACAACAGTCCATAACCCGAACTAAAGGCTAAAATGTATTGCCATGCACCCGTTTGCTGCGCCCAAACTTCCCGGATTCGAGAAAATAATTTTCTGAATCGCTCAATTTCGAAACTTTCGCCCTTAATCAAAGCGATAGCTTGGCTATTCTCCCGTGCGTCAATCAAACCAGATCGATAATTAGCTTCAGCCGTTTGATTGGCATTGGTAGCCTTGGTCAAAGGAATACCTACCAGCCAACCCAGCCAAGATGCCAGCCCCGCATAGATGATAGCAATCCACACCAAGTGGCCGTGTACATCGAACTTATAAATAAAATCAACGCTAACGACTCCTGACAGTGACCAAAGAATCTGCGTAAAACTGATCAGTGATAAGCAGGAATAAAATAATGAATGCCCTAATGAAATTGCCGATTCCGTGGCAATACGGCAGTCTTCAGCAATTCGCTCGTCTGGATTGTCGTGCTCCCCCGGCATATGGGATACCAGATAATGCCGGCCATCATTCATCCAGCGGCCTGTTACTTTCTCGGTCACCCAGGTTCGCCAATCAATCATCAACCCTCGCTTCACAGATAAATGCAATACCGTTATCACAATACTGGCGACCATGATCAACATGAGGAAGATGATCTGAGCGATCAAACCGGCCATCGAATGCTGCTCGATCGCATCAAATAAGGCCGCATTCCATTTATTCACCAGAACGGCCATGACGATTTGCAGAATGGTCAGCCCTACCAACAGGGCCGTTGAACGCTGTATGGCTGCTTTATTTTCTGAAACCCAGAATCGTCCCGCGAAATGGACGAAATCCAAAAAAAATCCCTCGGAGTGCATTATAGAAAGTTCCTCCTAATTATCATTCGGCGCCGATTTCCCTGGCAATGAGTACTTCGACACTCAAGATTGCCAATCCAATATTGCAAGCAGAGGATAATGGTCCGATGGATATACATCATTTTCATGATAATGGTCTATTCGACTTTGCACTATCCGAAAATGAGCAGACGCCAATATCCAATCAATCGGTCCACCGGTCTCAATCCTGCCGTAGTCATGAAACGTATAGTCATTATTTGGGCGAGTATCCATCAATTCTTTTGTCAGAACTCGATATGATTCAGACTCTTTGTCAGTATTAAAATCTCCTGTGACGATCAGGGGCATATCAGCATTCCTTCTAAGCCAATTCCGCAAGACTCGAGTTGATCCAATAATGGCCGTCGGTTGAAAATCAAAATGCGTGTTTAGGAAAATCAGTATCTTATTCGTATTATAATGCCACAAACGTAACCATAAACAGGTACGAGGAAATGATGCGTCCCAATTCAGACTTCCTGCCTGCTCCGGTGTTTCACTCAGCCAAAAACAACCTGATCCGAGCAATTTAAACCCTGATTTCTTGAATAACGCTGGAGCCATTTCCATGGCGGCGCCACTATTGCCGCCACGCTGTACACCGATAAATTTATAACCTGACAGACGCTGCTTCAAAAATCCAGCCTGTGCCTCATTGTCATAACACTCTTGTATTCCCAGCAAGTCGGGCGCAAATTCATTGATGCGCCCTAAGGTCAAAGACTTTCGAAAATCCCAATCGTTTATTCCATCATTTGCCAAACCCATACGAATATTAAAACTCATTACTTTAATCATAGGGTAGTTGGAATTTGATTAAGAGGAATGGTTAGCCATCGAGCATCACCCCAGGTTGGTCTTGCCCCCTATTGGGAGATTGCTGGATCGTCTCAACCACGGCCTGGACCCAGATCAAATCCTTGTGAAAATCCGAGCCAATGGGTAATGATCAGACTATCTAAGGGAATGGGGATTCATGCGGTCCCTCGCCACCCATTATGCCCCAGGTATTCCAGCACGAAGTCCTCCGCCAGGGACAAATTGGTCAAGGCCCCATCGCTCAGGGGAGTGTCTAGGGCAAAGTGATAGCCACGGATGCGCAGTAGAAAACAAGGAGGTGGTGGGCCCTGGCCGATTTGCATATGGATCCACAGCAGGGCGCCAGGGCTCATCCCATGGGTACTATAGCTGGCATCCCGTTCGGGTCGGATGGACTCCAGGCGGTAGGGCATCATCAGGCTGGCGTCGGCGTCGACCCAAATTACCCGCCTGCGACCCAGCAACTCCAAAACATGCTCGGGCTGGAGTTGCCAATCGGTCAGCAGTTCCCACGGGGTTGTCCCGTCTATCTTGGGATCAGGAAGTGTCGCGCAGACCTGGGGCATCCCCCTGGGGTCCGCGTCCAGGGCTGGCCATCCCCGTTGCTCGCCCCCACCTCCACCCGCCTGCTGACGTTCCAAGAGTTGGATGAGAGCGGGTCCCAAGGCATCATCGCCACGGTAGGGATTGCCATAACCAAAGATGAGGGTGGGAGCCATAGTTGGTAACGCGGGATGGCCGTGGCGTGGCCGTTAGATCCCTATCCCCGCCCGGGCGACTGCGGCGCTGGGATCCCGATACAGGCGGTCCACCACCTGACCGGCAACGTCTACCAGTTCCAGTTCCAGGGGCATCCGA
>JAAEXZ010000122.1 GCA_017879645.1 Nitrosomonas sp. | reverse complement strand
CGTCGAGGCAGAGGGTAAGACGACGATATTCCCACTAGGCGTTTGATAGAGATGATAATTTGCATCAAGATCAATGGACTGGCCAAAGGGCAGTTCAATTGACATCCAATCGGGGTGATCTGTGGTAACACCCAGATCAATCAAATCAGGATTCAGATTTCCATCCGACTGAAAAACTTCCGACCAGGGATCAGTGCCCTGAGCATATACAACCGATGGAATGAGCAAGGTCAAGATGACAATAATTAGGAAAATTCTTTTCACTACTTCTTTCCTTCTTCTACAGTTGTGGTGGGAGTTTTTCCCCGAGCGAGAATGGCATTGATTTCTTCTTCCATCAGGAAACGATCAAACTTCCAACCATTTTCTGTTTTCGCGAGAACAACATATGCTGTATCCTGGGTTTTATTGCTACCCGGTAAGGGAGAAGATAGCGTGATGGTCATCTGCCAGACTTGCTCGGAACCATTGTCTGCTACTTTTTCTGCTGCCTGAGAGGCAGCTGTGACCACAGATTTGGCATCCACGTATTTTTCCCACATACGGTCTGCGCCGGCCGAAAACAGCTCACATCCAGCGGGAGTGCTTACCTCGCAGATACGCTCAAGCCAGGCTTCTTTTCCTTCCTGATAGTTCACCTGGAAGACCTGCTCGATGGCATTGACCGCTGCGGAAGAAACCAGAGTATCTTCGTTGGTTGATGCTGCTGAACCTTGCTCCGTATGAAGTGGCCAGTTTTCGATCACCAGGATACCTACAGCAACGACAACTGCCAGGATGACGGCAATGATCAGATTGCGTTTTGAGACTGGAATTTCTTTCAATTTTTTCTCCTTTTCCGGTTAACGGATTCGAAAGTAAGTTAAAACAAAAGCGACCATTCAGATCTCAACACCTATTTACACGCACGCAAGTTGCGTAGACAGGGAAGAAGCTGATGGTCGCTCCAAGGATTCTTTGGAACAGCTGATGATTATCAGCGACCGAACAGATATTTGGTTGTGACTCTAATCATAGCAATAAGAAAGCCCCTATCCTAGGGGGACATATTTGACTAAATTTGGAAAAATGCGGGAATTAACTTGACAAAGAAATACTAGAGTATTACATTATAAATAACCTAACCGATAAGGAAAACGAGCATGCCGAAAACAAATTCTGCGAGTAAACCAGTACGATCTTTTCGAATAAGCCTAGAAGGTGTGAGTCAATTAAGAGCGATGGCAAGCGTTATGGGACGGAGTGAAAGCGATGTGATTGAGATTGCTCTAGATCGAATGTATCGCGAGGAGATTCGTTATAACCGGGTCCTACGAGATGGTGCCCGACCAGAAGATCAGTATCAGACAGATAAAAAGAATGAAGGAGAAAATGAAATTCATCGTAGTAATTCTTAAGTTGATTGGGAGTGTCATCAAGACTGCGGTTATCCTGGTGATTTGCTCTAGCATCTTGTTTATTGCCTACAAGGGCAACCAGCCCATGCAGGTTCCCCAGGCTCCAAAGGGGATGACTTATTTCGATTTTATTGCTGACCGGATAGATGCTGCAAAAACGGTAGAACCTTCCCGGTGCGGGTGGGGCATGATGTTTTCTCTAGCCGCTCTGGGTCCAATTTATTCATTTGTATATACCGAAGTTGGCATCCAACCGGATGGAGCTCTTGCGCGAGGCACCGCCCCAGATCCAGATATCCCTAAGGATGTAGTTGGTGCGCAATGGTACGAAGTGCCAGGGATTTGGTGGAATACAGTTGAAAGATTATCCTGGACGATGGTGGGTAAACAGGCAGCCTATGGATGTAAGTTTAGGCAGGTACAATATGCAAAAAACTAGTTTTCGGATTATGCCTAATCCTGACAAAATGAGTTCCTATCCCAGTCTTGTAATTGTATGCGATTCGGGTATAATATTGTCAACAGTACCCACCACGCCTCTGCTTTGCATGCGCACCGAGGTGGGTCGTTTATTTTTATAGGTGATTAATTTTTATCCGTTAAGGTTCACCAAACCCTCCCGCAGAGCAATGACCACAGCCTGAGTGCGATCAGACACATTTAATTTCGAAAAAATACCACTCATATAATTTCGAATGGTACCCTCTGATAAATAAAGCCGTCTGGAAATATCAGCGTTGGAAAGCCCCATCGCCAACAGACGAAGCACTTCCAACTCGCGATCACTGAGCGAAATATCTACACTGGGTGTTCGTTGAGGAATGCTCTGCACAATATTATTCAATAATTTTCCAGCCACAGCCGGGTCTACATAAGATCCACCTCTGACCGTTCCCTTGATCGCGCTGATCAATTCACCTCGAGGCCTGTCTTTTAGTAAATAGCCTGATGCACCGCTACGGATAGCATCAAACAACCATTCGTCATCGTCAAAAGTGGTCAAGATCAAGATGCTGATGTCGGGATGCTTTTCACGGATCTTGCGCGTGGCAATGACGCCGTTCATGTCTGGCATTTTTAGGTCCATCAGCACCAGGTCAGGCTTGGCTTTCTCTATTTGCTCAAGGGCTTCAATGCCATTATGGGCAGACCCAAGAACGCTGATCTCGTCATCCGATTCAAGGATGCGCCGTAATCCCTCGCAGACAATTTCCTGATCGTCACAGATCAACACTTTAATCACTGAACCGCTCCCAAACAAAACGGACGGTGGTGCCGTTCCCGGGTCGGCTTTCTACTACCAGCTTGCCGCCAACGGAAGCAGCACGTTCTTGCAGCCCTCGCAGGCCAAAATTTTCTTCTTTGGGCGGCTGCCCTTGATCAAACCCAATGCCATCATCGTGAATGGTGAGTTCTATTTCTTCTGTTTTTACCTCAACATTTACTTCTGCCTGGCTGGCATTGGCGTGCCGCACAATATTCTCAAGCCCTTCCTGTGTGATCCGGTAGATACTTTGCTCTACTTCCAACGGGAGAACTGGCAATTGATCAGGGCAATTAAGCGAGACTGGAATAGAACACCGTGCCGAAGCAGTCTGAATGAGGTTATACAAAGCCAGTTTCAACCCCAAATCTTCTAAAGGGCCGGCGCGCAGAGCCTTCAGTGCCCGGCGGGTTTCATCCAATCCCAACCGCGTAGTATTTAAGGAGTAATCCAACATTTTTTGAGCTTCAACCTGCGTGGGCTGCACCACCGTCTTGATCGCCTCAAGGTTGATCGCCAAGCCACTGAGCGTGTGAGCGAGGGTGTCGTGCAGTTCAGCAGCCAGACGGTTGCGCTCACGGTTGGTGGCAAGTTGCTCCAACGTGCTCATATATTGGTTTAACCTCAAGTTGGTCTGAATTAATTTTTGGTTTTGCATCCGCTGCGTTTCGACCAAAATGTTGACAATATACCCCACCGTACCAAACGCAAAAGCGCGGAGCAACGGCACGCTTACCAATGGCAGCGTCTCGTAGGTGAATTTATCCAACACGGTGAATAATACGATCAACTCCAGCCCGTTGGTGAAAACAATGTAAGCCAGCACCGCTTTAAAGTTATACTGCCAGGCGATTAACACAAGGGGAACAAAGAGGACAGGCAGCCACAGCCAACTGCGGTTAATTATCGTGAAAATATTGGCCTGCAACGGATGGAGCAGATAAACAAAATTGCCGATTACTGGAAAAATAGCTGCCACCAACAACCCCAAAGGTAAAAAAAGTTTTCTCAGCCTTTGTTCCAAAATAGACAGGTTCAAATAGCCATACAGGCAGAAGTAGACCACGAAATTTCCTAAAAACTGGAATTGCACGGATTTTTCCCAGCCGGCGGAGAATAAAGTATAGCCCCACAAGAGGGCAAAATAGACCACTGCCACTCCAACGAAGTAGCGGAATACTCTCAATAACCCCAGTTCGACCGGTCTCTTCATCTTTTTTATCATAACATAATCACAATCAGTGGGTGCAAGAATGATGATGCCAGTCATGCAGAGTCATGTCATCAGTAACCCAAGTGAATGTCGCTCGACATCTGTTGAATCTTCCAGCAGATGAGTATAGTGAAGTTCGAAACTGCAATTATCAAATAGATGGATCCATTGGGAGAGCCTATATGGTTTTTGTGATTACAACAGATCATTTATCAAAACAGTTCAGTAAACGCAACCCACAGCCTGCGATCGATGACCTCTCCATGAACATTCCGCGCGGCATTTTATTTGGGCTTGTCGGCCCTGATGGAGCCGGTAAAACGACTACTTTGCGCATTCTCTCGTCAGTCATGCTCCCCTCAAGCGGGACTGCGAACGTGATGGGGTTCGACACCCGCAGGAATCCCGATTCCCTGCGACAGCAGATCGGGTATATGCCGCAAAACTTTAGCTTGTATCCCGATTTGAGCGTGCTTGAGAATCTGAACTTCTTTGCTGATATCCAGCAAGTAAAAAAGGAGCGTAAACTAGCCCGCATTACCGAGATGTTGCGCTTCACCCGTCTCGAAGAATTCAAGCATCGCAAGGCAGGCACCCTCTCCGGGGGGATGAAGAAGAAGCTTGCCCTGGCCTGCGCACTCGTTCACGAACCACAGCTTTTGATCCTGGACGAACCCTCGACCGGCGTGGACCCGGTCTCGAGGCGCGAACTGTGGGTGATCCTGGCGGAAGTGGTGCAGCACGGTGTTACCGTTGTGGTCAGCACCCCCTACATGGATGAAGCCGAACGCTGCCACCAAGTGAGTTTTCTGTCTCATGGAAAAGTGCTGGCCACCGGCACGCCCAATGAGCTGATCAAAACACTGCCCTTTGATATCCTGGAGTTGAAAGCCAGCCCGCGTAAGAAAATGCGACAGATCGTCAACGAGACTCAAGGCGTATTGGATTGGCGTCCGGTCGGTGATTCTCTGCGGTTGAATGTACCTAATAACGGCGCATCGGAAAAGATCCTGCTCTCTCTTCGAGAGCGACTGGACCAAGATCAATTAAAAGTGACCCTGCTGAGGTCTACGCGTCCAAGCATGGAAGATGTATTCGTCCACCTGGTGAACACGCAGCGAGGTTTGGCATGAACTCTGTTGAGGTAAATCACCTGACGCGGAATTTCAACAATTTTTCCGCGGTCAATGACATCAGTTTTTACATCCCGCAAGGTGAGATCTTTGGCTTGCTCGGCCCGAACGGTGCGGGAAAAACAACCACCATCCGGATTTTGTGCGGCATCATGCTGCCCTCTTCAGGTTCAGTCAACGTGTTGAATTATGACGTCACCCGCAATCCCAACGAGGTAAAAAGCCGCATCGGATACATGTCTCAAAAGTTTTCTCTCTACAATGACCTAACCCCCGTGGAAAATATCAATTTTTACGCTTCCATTTACGGTGTGCCTAAGAAAGAAAGGGCTGATCGGGTGAAAGAGTTGATCAAAATGGCTGATCTGAGCGGACATGAACGGCAGCTCACTCGCAATCTATCCGGGGCCTGGCGGCAGCGCCTCGCGCTGGCTTGCGCCATCGTCCACCGCCCATCCATGATCTTCCTGGATGAAGCCACGGCGGGGGTGGATCCCGTTTCACGCCGTGAGTTCTGGGACCTGAT
>JAAEXZ010000031.1 GCA_017879645.1 Nitrosomonas sp. | reverse complement strand
TCCGGCATTCAGGTTGGAAAAATGCGCGTGCCGCTGGGCGTGATCGGCATCATTTACGAAGCTCGTCCCAATGTGACTGCCGATGCCGCGGGTCTGTGCCTCAAGGCTGGCAATGCAGCCATCCTGCGTGGAGGATCGGAAGCCATTCACAGCAACCAGGCCATTGCTGCCTGCGTCAGGGAAGGATTACGTGTGGCCGGGTTGCCCGAAACTGCGGTGCAGGTGATTGAAACCACCGATCGCGCGGCTGTGGGAGAACTGATCACCATGAAGGATTATGTCGATGTTATCGTGCCTCGTGGTGGCAAGGGACTGATCGAGCGCATTGCCAATGAAGCGCGTATCCCGGTCATCAAGCATCTGGATGGCGTATGTCATGTCTATATCGACGAACAGGCCGACGTCGACAAGGCGATCCGCATTGCGGACAACGCCAAAACACAGCGTTATGGCACCTGCAATACCATAGAAACGCTACTGGTCCATCGCAACATTGCTGACCGGGTCCTACCGCCACTATGCAAGATCTATCTCGACAAAGGCGTGGAATTGCGGGGTGACGCCGAAGCCTGCCGCCTCATTGCACAAATGCATGCCGCCACCGAGCAGGACTGGTACGAAGAATACCTGGCGCCCATTCTGAGCATCCGCATCGTGTCCGGGCTGGATCAGGCCATCGACCATATTACCCAGTACGGTTCTCAACACACCGACGCTATCGTCACCGAGAACTATACACACGCCCGACGCTTCTTGAGGGAGGTCGATTCCAGTTCGGTCATGGTCAACACCACGACGCGTTTTGCGGATGGATTCGAATATGGCCTGGGTGCCGAAATCGGCATTTCAACCGACAAGATTCATGCACGTGGCCCCGTGGGGCTAGAAGGCTTGACCAGCCAGAAATTTATCGTGCTGGGTGACGGCCAGTTGCGGCAATGAAGCGTGCCGACATCCACCGCAGTTCTTTTACCATGGGTTTGCCATGACACAGATAATTGAAATAAAAATTCCGGATATTGGCGATTTCAAGGATGTTCCGGTAATCGAAGTGCTGGTTGCAACAGGCGATACGGTCGCCGTGGAAACGTCGCTGATCACTCTGGAAACCGACAAGGCCTCGATGGAAGTCCCCTCGCCGCAAGCCGGGGTCATCAGGGACATCAAGGTCAAACCCGGCGACAAGGTATCCGAAGGCTCGGTCATCCTGACACTGGAAATCGTATCGCAGCAAAAGGCAGCCATTCAGTCGGAATCACCCGGGACGGCTTCCAGCAACCAATCCGCTGCGGCTATATCCAACTCTGCCAAAGCTCCCCCCCCGCAGGCAGAGACAACTGGCGCACCGCATGCCGTACCCCAAGGCGATGTGCATGCCGACGTGGTCGTGCTCGGCGCGGGTCCCGGTGGATACACCGCAGCATTCCGGGCTGCTGATCTCGGCAAGAAAGTAGTGCTGATCGAACGTTATCCGACACTCGGAGGCGTGTGTCTAAATGTCGGTTGCATTCCTTCCAAAGCTCTTTTACATGCCGCCAGAACCATCACCGAGGCACAGGACATGTCAGCACATGGCATCACCTTTTGCGAACCGCAAATCGATCTGGCCCAGTTACGCGAGTGGAAAGTTTCAGTTATCAGCAAACTAACCAGGGGCTTGCAGGCTCTGGCCAAGCAACGCAAGGTCCAGGTCATTCACGGTAGCGGAAAATTTACCACGCCCAATCTGCTTCAGGTCTCCACGCCGGATGGTGAAAAAACGGTCTCTTTTGATCACTGCATTATCGCAGCCGGCTCCAGTGTTACGCGCATTCCCGGCTTTCCCTATGACGATCCACGGCTGATCGATTCCACCGGTGCATTGGCATTAGAGGACATACCGGAGCGTCTGCTGATCATCGGTGGCGGCATCATCGGTCTGGAAATGGCAACCGTCTATTCGGCGCTGGGCAGCAAAATCAGCATCGTGGAATGGATGGACCAATTGATCCCGGGAGCCGATCCAGCTTTGGTCAATCCCCTGTATCGCCGTATCAAGAAACGCTACGAAGCCATTTACCTGAAGACCAGGGTGACGGGGATCGAAGCCAGTACGCGCGGACTCACTGCGACATTCGATGGCGAACAGGCACCCGAGCCGCAGACTTATGACCGGATTCTGCTGGCAATTGGGCGACGGCCCAACGGACACCATATCGGCGCAGAAACCATCGGCATCCGGATCGATGAACGGGGTTTCATCGCAGTAGATCGGCAAATGCGCACCAATCTGCCCCATATCTATGCCATTGGCGACATTGCCGGCGAACCCATGCTGGCGCACAAAGCTACCTACGAAGGCAAGCTGGCCGCCGAAGTCATTGCAGGGCACAAGGTGGCTTTCGATGCCCGGGCCATCCCGTCAGTCGCTTATACCGATCCGGAGATTGCGTGGATGGGCCTGACGGAAAAAGAAGCCCAGCAACAGGGCATCGATTACGAAAAGGCCGGATTTCCGTGGGCTGCGAGCGGTCGCGCCATTTCAATGGCACGCGAGGAAGGATACACGCAATTGCTGCTGGACAAAAAATCCCGACGCATCCTCGGCGCCGGCATGACCGGCATCAATGCAGGCGAGCTGATCGCCGAAACGGTGCTGGCTCTGGAGATGGGCGCGGACATGCAGGACCTCAGTCTCACCATACACCCGCATCCGACCTTGTCCGAAACGATTCTGTTTGCCGCCGAAACAGCGGAAGGAACCATTACCGATCTTTTCGTACCCAAGTGATAAATCTTTTTTTCAATAAACCACTGTTTCTTTTTTAACATGATGAGCTCCAGAACAAATCTGATCATCTCAACAATGATGTTCTTGATGCTGTGCGCAGTAACGCCCAGATCATTTGCAACCCATATTTCCCAACCGGTGCTGATCGATCCGCAACACCAGTATCTGATCGGGCAAACCATCGCATTGCACGGCCGGGTTGACTATAACGATCAACCTGCCCCCGATGTGCTGCTTAACTTCAGGCTAGCCCGGCCAGATGGTTCGGTAGCGGTCGACCAATCGTATCCCAGCGACCCACAAGGGAATTTCGAGTTCAAATTCGAAACGCGCAATGAGCAAAGTGGTACTTACCAACTGACCATCACATCACACTGTCTGGAAAGTCACCGCTACGCCTGTACGTATAAGAATGTGACGTTGCCCATTCATTTGAAAAACCCATAACCGTTATCGCAATCATTGAGCCAGTCCCGGCGATGACATCAGTCATCACGAATGAACAGGACAGTAATTCTCGCCCCGTGATGGATTGCAGCAGGCTACCAGACGCACATGTTAACTATGACCTCCCCTATTTCCTATCCACACACAGCGCCGTTGCTCATCATCACTGCTTTTGCCCTGCTTTGGCTGCTCTCGGCATGTGATTTGCAAACCAATGCCTTGTCCGAGCGCGAAGCCAGGATCCGAACCAGGGAATCCGAACTGGTCACCCTGTTTGCCGAACTGGTAGAGCAGAAAAAATCATTGCAACAACATGCAACCCACGCTACCAGCGAAACCCATTCTATCGATGCCTCCGGTGCCGAGCACGATTGCGTCTGCGAGGCACAACCGGAGACAACCTCACCCCATGAACCGGTTACCAAAGCGGATGACAAGATCGTGCTGGGCGGTGTTGAACAGTTGCATCTCGATCCTCCCGGACTGGAATTCAGTGCACGGATTGATACTGGTGCCCAGACATCCTCGATCAATGCGTTGAATATTGTCGAGTTTGAACGTGACGGCAAACCTTTTGTTAAATTCAATCTGGTACACCCGATTACCGGGGAAAAAATCGAATTGACCCGACGTCTGCGCCGTTACGTTCGCGTCAAGGAACTGGGAAACCGGGAATCCCTGCGACGCCCCGTTGTCAGAATGCGTGTCATGTTGGGCACTATCGACGAACGGATCAATTTCACGCTGGAAAATCGCAGCCGTTTCAAGCATCAAGTACTGATCGGACGCAATCTGCTCCAGGATCTAGCCGTTGTCGACGTCAGTAAAAAATACACCACATTGAAAAACGATCCCCCCGAGACGCACGGAACCAAGTAATGCGATCCAATTTTAGATTTTATTTTCTGGTTGTTCTGATCCTGAGCCTGGGCATCGGGCTGACACTTTACAAGCATTTTGCACTGGGCTTTCCCTTGCTGCCGGATGACAAGAAATCCGTCTGGACCATCGAAGCCAGAATCGATTTTCTGGCACGTGGCGATCCGGTCGTCGTGTCGTTTGCATTACCCCCACAAACTCCAAATACTATTTTTCTGGAAGAAGATTTTGCTTCGCCCGATTATGGTTTCGCCGAATTGCAATCGGCCAGTGGACGACGTGCACAATGGAGTAAGCGAACAGCCACCGGTCAGCAGACTGCATTTTACCGGTTGAGTCTGTATGAAACCGATTCGATTTCTCCCGATATGCCCGTGCCCGCAGCAGATCTCCCTCCAGATCCCATCAAACCGGAATTTGACGAAGTACATCGCACTGCGGCCATCACACTGCTGGATCAGGTCCGCAGCCGGTCTGCCAATGCCGAAATTTTCACTCGCGAGCTGATCACTGCATTGAATTCCAGCATGCCCAGCCAGAGCCAGAGCCTGCTGTTAAATGAACGCTCCAGCGAAGACTACAAGACCCAGTTGATCATCAACCTGCTGGCACTCGAAGGTATCAGCGCACGCATCGTACGCGGCTTATTTCTGGAGGATGGCCGGCGTCGGCAATCCCTTACCAATTTTGTCGAAGTCCATATCGATAATGAATGGCTGCTATTCAATCAGAACAATGGAAAAACCGGCGAACCCAAAGATTTTCTGATCTGGCAACGTGGCGACTTGTCCCTGCTCGATGTCGTGGGCGGCAGGAATTCGCAAATATCTTTTTCCATCATCAAGAATATTCAACCCACCCGTAACCTGGTACTGCGCGACAACCTGCACAAACAGGCCGGCATTGTCGATTTCTCGATCTATAGCCTGCCGATCGAACAGCAAACCGCTTTCAAGATGATCCTGCTGCTGCCTATCGGCGCACTGATCGTCGTCATCATGCGTTTGCTGGTGGGGATCCGCACATCCGGCACATTCATGCCCATATTGATTGCGCTGGCGCTGATTCAAACAACATTGCTTGCCGGCATCGTCATTTTTCTGTTCGTTGTGGGAACAGGGTTATTGATCCGCTCCTACCTGTCGCGACTCAATCTGTTGTTCGTGGCCCGGATATCGGCCGTCATCATCGTGGTCATCGCCATCATGGCCAGCATCAGCATCATCAGCAACAAGCTCGGTCTGGATCAAGCCATGACGGTAACTTTCTTCCCGATGATCATCCTGTCCTGGACCATCGAGCGCATGTCGGTCCTATGGGAAGAAGACGGCCCCAGGGAAGTGCTGATCCAGGGGGGTGGCAGCCTACTGACTGCGATCATTGCGTATCTGTTCATGACCAATCGCACGGTCGAATACCTGACTTTCAACTTTCCCGAATTGATGCTGGTCAATCTGGCGATCATCCTGGTCCTGGGACAGTACACCGGCTACCGTTTGTCTGAACTGTATCGTTTTCATTCACTGGAAAAGCACGATGTTTCTGACCAGCGCTAGGAAACTCCGCGAACTGGGCATTATCGGCATGAATCAGCGAAATTTCGGCTTGATCTCACGCTACAATCCTCGCCACCTCTACCCCCTGGTGGATGACAAACTGAAAACGAAGCTGCTGGCGCAGAAGGCCGGAATCACCGTACCGCGATTGCTCGGTACTGTCAGCTACCAGCATGACGTCAGGTTGTTGCGGAACATACTGGAACCACATGCCCAGTTTGTCATCAAGCCGGTAAAAGGCAGTGGCGGCAAAGGCATACTCGTCATTACCGAACATGACCAGAATCAATATTTCAAACCCAGTGGAGAAGCGTTACGACTGATCGATATCGAACGCCATGTTTCCAATATTCTCAGCGGACTGCACAGTCTCGGTGGCAAACCCGATACAGTCATGATCGAATCGCTGATACAGCTCGATCCGGTATTCTCGGATTACAGCTATGAAGGCATCCCTGATCTGCGTGTCATTGTATTCCGGGGCTATCCGATCATGGCCATGCTGCGCCTGACCACTCATGCTTCGGATGGCAAGGCAAACCTGCATCAGGGTGCCGTCGGTGTAGGTATCGATATGGGAACCGGGGCTGCATTGCATGCGGTACAGTTTGGCAAACCCGTATCGTACCACCCGGATACACGCAAGACCTTCGCGGAGCTGTCCGTTCCGCATTGGGACAGACTGCTGCAACTCGCCGCTGCCTGTTATGAAATGACCGGACTGGGGTATCTCGGTGCCGATCTTGTGCTGGACCGGGATCAGGGGCCGATGATCATCGAATTGAATGCGCGTCCCGGCCTCTCCATCCAGGTCGCCAATTATGCCGGACTGGCGCCCCGGGTCGCGCAGATCGAAGCATTGACGACGATCAACCCGGAACCCCATGAACGCGCTAACTTCAGCAAGCAGAAATTTTCAGTATCGGCAAAGATTTGAGGGACTCATTGAATGATCAATCCCCCACATTGATAATCACCTTGTTACGCCCCCTTTGTTTAGCCTGATACAAAGCCTGATCGGCAGCCTCGCACAGACTGACAGCATCCGAAAAGTGTGCCAGATCGGCGATGCCACAACTGAAATTCACCGAAAATTCCTCGTCATGACTGAGATGCAGCAAACGAGAAAACACATTGCGGATTTCATCGACTACCTTGGCTGCTGACGCCGCGTCGGTATCGTTCATGATGACCGCAAACTCCTCCCCGCCATAACGACCGACTATATCCGTTTCACGCAGACGCTGCTTGAGCAGTCTTGCCAGACTCTTGAGCACACGGTCGCCCGCAGCATGACCATAGGTGTCATTGACCTTCTTGAAATAATCGATATCCACCATGGCAAAGGACAGCGATGTCTTAAGCCTGCTCGAACGCACCACCTCGCGCGCCAGTTCTTCCTTGATGGCCGTATGATTGAGCAATCCCGTCAGACCATCGTGGATCATCAGTGATCGCAGTGCGCGTGCACGTGTCACCCGAGAGGTGATGGCGGATACCAGAAATGAAGGCGCAATCGGCTTCACCAGAAAATCATCGCCCTGCAGACTCATTGCTTCCGGTTGCGTGTTGAAATCATTCTCGGAAGCCAGATAGACGATCGGGATACTGATCAGTCCATCCATTTGCCGTATCACCCTGGACAGTTCGGTACCATTGCATTCGGGCATGTATAGATCCATGAGGATCAGATCGGGATCAAAATCATTCAGCGCTTCAACCAGTTTCAAGGGCTCCGACACCGACCGGACAATCATGTCGGCTTGTTCCAGGATAGCTGCGTGATAGGTCAGTTCGATCGTACTATCGTTCACGAGTAATACGCGAAACGGTTCCTGCACTTGCGAAGCGGTGATGAGATCGAGCTGGTCGATCAACTCGTTGGAATTGATCGGCTTGGTAAAGAAAGCAACACTGCCCGCACGCACGGCACCCAGCCTGTAACTCATGTCGTCGTGCACCGAGATGAAGATGACCCGAGCTGAATAGGGCAGCTCCTTCTGCATGTTTTTCATGAAATGAATCCCACCCATGGCATCCCCGGGGAATTCAATATCCATCAGCGTGATGGCATTGGGTCGCTGCATGAGTGCAGCGCGAAATTTTTCCAGATGATTGAATACTTCGACTTCGTATCCATAGTAACGCAGTTGCAAGGCCAGTTCCTGCGCTGCCTCGGCATCATCTTCCACCACAAAAATCAGGTTGGAATCGTGAATGGGCGAGAACAGGACATTTTCGGTGGTATCGATTGCCGTTGCGATCTGGCTTTCGAGCTCGGGCAAATTTTCAACAGAGATCTTTTTCAGTGCAGTGACTTGTTTGCCCACATCATCGGCCAAAGCAGGACTCGGCAACATTTCTTCCTGCAGCAATCGCTTGAAAATCTGCTCCAGTGCGCGAGCTTCGGTACTCAATGCCGGAAACCCGAATGTCATGCTGTTGCTGACCAGGTTATGCACTAAACTATGTAATGCCTGCATAGCCTTACTATCCCACTTCGTCTGCAACTGCCTCCACTGCTGCTCGATTTCATCGATCCTGACTGGCAAATCCTGCACAAACGAATCCAACAAAAAGCGCACTCTTTCCTGAAATTGCTTATGATCTCTAGTGTTCATAGTAATGCACCCTATTTAGTTCAATTGCGAAACCTTGCAATTGAGTGGTTTTTAAGAACTTTACCACATCTCGTGTACTAAAATTCCTACACGGCTTTTTCGATCCAATTCGCACAGCACCAAAGCAAACCATTGCAACCTGTTTACTTCACACTGTGCATTGTAACCCTGAAAACGTTATACAGTCGCAATTCCAAGTTCAACAAAGCAAATCGGCACACCAACCAGCCACATTCCAGATCGTCATCTCCTGTCGATCTCATTCAAAAAACCGCATGCATAGTAATTGATCAGAATATAAACTGGCAAGTATCAAAAGCAGTGTCCGTTCTTTCGTCACCTCAATATGACACATTGCCTGCAAAATTTGTTGAATTTATGACCATGCTAAAAAAAACTTCGATTCAGCTTCTGGCTTTCCTACTGGCCATGTCACTGGGAATTTTTGGACTCGGCGCGTTGCTGACCGGCCCTGCCCCCAGTGCCGTAGGGACACTGTCTGTCGACTTGCCTGTGGAAACCATCACCATATCCACTACTCAGGGAACAGAGGTACATGGCTGGCTTGCACACGGCCGACCTGGTAACGCAGCCATTCTGCTCGTGCACTCCATGCGCAGCAACCGGCTCGAGATGCTAAGCCGCGCCCAATTCTTGCATGCAGCAGGTTACCACGTTCTGATGATTGATCTGCACGCACATGGCGAAACGGCCGGTGATCGCATCACTTTTGGTGCGCGGGAATCGGAAAGTGTCGTTGCAGCAGTGCATTTTCTTCGCAACACTTATCCTCATGAGCGACTGGGCGCCGTTGGTGCTTCCCTGGGCGCAGCCGCTCTCGTGCTTGCCCCTCAGAACTTGAAACTCGATGCCGTGATTCTTGAATCCCTGCACCCTACTTTCGAAGAGGCCGTGCACAATCGTCTGAAGCTGCACCTTGGAGAGCATGCCTCGTTTTTGCTGCCTGTCATGTTATCCCAATTATCCTTTTATACCGGAAGCACTGTGAACAGGCTGAATCCCATCGACAAGATCGATGAGCTTCATTCACCCGTCCTATTCATTGCCGGCACACAAGATGCACATACCACACAGTCCGAATCCGAACGCCTTTATAATGCTGCCCGATCGCCAAAGGAAATCTGGATTGTTCCCGGAGCGGGACATTTCAATATGCACAATTATGCCGGCAAGGAATACGAACGCCATGTACTGGCTTTTCTTGCGCAGCACTTGCGTCGTGATGCGCAGTAAATGATGTATCAAAGATACTTACCGACTTACCCGATCCCTTTGCGGCTCCAAAATCATCCATCATTGACAGGAAGGAATCTCCGATGAATCAGTATCAAAACATTTTAGTCGCCATCGACTTTTCGGACGAAGGTGTGCATGTCGCCCGCAAAGCCCAAACCCTCGCCCGGATGTTTCAGGCCAGTCTGCATGTCATTCATGTTCTGGACAACATTCCGATGCCGGGCATACCCTATGGAACCGTCATTTCGTTGACCGAAGCGACTGCCGATGCCCTACTGGAAGCAGAAAAAAACAAACTGATCCAGATTTGCGAACAGCTCGATATCGCACCCGATCGACGCTGGATGGTCTGGGGCGAAACCCAGCAGGAAATCACTGAACTTGCCACTGCGCAGCACATCGATCTGATCATCGTGGGTTCACACGGTCGTCACGGCCTCGGCGTGCTGGTAGGATCCACTGCAAAAGGCATTCTCTACCATGCGCAATGTGACGTACTGTCAGTTCATTTGCAATGATGAGTAAAAACTGAAGCCACTCAGAGGAAGAATCCTGGCCAACCAAAATCGCACGGCTGCGAACGAAGTGCTTACCTCAACTGATTTCAATTCGACTTGACGATGCACTTCTCAGCGCTGACCTAGCGCCAGAATTCCCACCATTTCTTGGCACCGACTTCCGGCAATTCTGTGAGGAAATGACTATCCGGGAAATTGATGCGCATGACACGTTCTGCGTCGTCCATCAGATCGTACATTTCCAGTGCTTCATAAGCCTTGATCATGATATAGAGTGCTTCTTCGGTCGCCGGTGTGCGTGGATACTCCTTGATGGCATTCTGTGCGCGATTGGCTGCGGCCACATAGGCCTTGCGCTTCATGTAGTAGCGTGCAGTATGGATTTCCCCCATGGCAACGGCATTGATCAGGTAGGCCATACGCTGCCTGGAATCTGCGGCATATTTGCTATCTGGAAACCGGGCAACCAGTTCCTTGAAGTTCTCGAACGATTCGCGCGATGCCTTGGAATCCCGCTCGCTCATATCCTGCCTGAGGGGACCTTTCATCAGGAATCCCATCATGCCCCAGTTATCGTTGAAGCTTGCCAGCCCCCTCATGTAATACGCGTAATCCACGTTGTCATGATTGGGATAGAGTTTGATGAAACGATCAGCTGCCGTAATGGCGGAAGCCGGTTCTTCGTTCTTGTAGTGCGCGTAAGCAATCTCGAGTTGCGCCTGCTGGGCGATACGGCCATAGGGATAGCGAGATTCCAGTGCCTCAAACAGTTTGACAGCTCCGGTATAGTTGCCTTCGTTCAATTTGTCTTTCGCTTCGCTATAAAACTTGTTTGCGGACCAATCCTGTTGGTCTTCCTGGCGCTCAGATAATAAATTGCAGGCTGTAAGCCATAACGTCAGCAGAAAAGCTAAACTACGCAACATGACTGATTCCGTAAATAACAAAGGCACATCCGGGCATTATAACGTAAAGCCCCTGCAACAAGCACACGATGAGCAAGCCTCTGCTCCAATCAACCTGGCCATTCCAGTCGAATATGCAGGTCAGCGACTTGACCAGACACTGGCCAAGTTATTGCCGCAATGGTCGCGCAGTCGCTTGCAAGCCTGGATAAGCGAAAACCATGTATTGCTTGATGGCCGCAACGCAACGATCAAACAAAAGGTGTGGGGCAACGAATCGGTACATATCAATCCGCCGAAAAATTCCGGATGTGAAACCGTGCACCAAGCCGAAGTCATGGGGCTTGACGTCATTTTCGAAGACGAGGCACTGATCGTCATCAACAAGCCTGCGGGACTGGTCACCCACCCTGGCAACGGCAACTGGCACGGTACGTTACTGAACGCCTTACTGCATCATACCCCCCAGTTGCACCACATTCCACGTGCGGGAATCGTGCACCGGCTGGATAAGGACACCAGCGGATTGCTGGTCGTTGCCAAGACCCTTGAAGCACAGACCAGTCTGGTGCGGCAATTACAGCAACGTAGCGTGAAACGCCAATATCTTGCGCTGGTTATTGGTGAGGTCGTGCAAAGCGGTACGGTCGATGCCGCTATCGGACGCCACCCGGTACACCGCACGAAAATGGCCATTACGGACAAGGGCAAGCCAGCACGCACGCATTATCGTATTCTCGAATCATTCAGGGGTTGCACCCTGCTGGAATGCAATCTCGAAACAGGTCGTACCCATCAAATCCGGGTACACATGCAGGCGATCGGACACCCATTGGTGGGCGATCCCGTTTATGGCGGAAAAGTGCAAAAAATGGATCAAGGAACCGCTGCCATTCTGCATCGGTTCGCTCGACAGGCACTGCATGCCTGGAAACTGGGTTTGATCCATCCCCAGTCACAGCTTTTACTGGAATGGGAAACCGAAATTCCGGATGACATGAAAACGCTCTTGCAGCAATTACGGCAACACAACGATACCGATCTCTAACTGGCTGGATTCGGAACAAAACGCTACCCCAAAAAAAATGCGCCCGCAGGCGCATTTTTGTCTTCATATTTTATCCGCACATTCATAAGTCAGAATCTCCTTAGAAAGGGAGAATGGCATCCAGTGAAAAGACGATTTGATCCTTGTTGCCACCGAATGGCCGGTAAGCCGATGCTTGCAACGATTCGTGCAAGGCATCCACGCGGTCATAGCGGATGTTGGGACGAATATTCAGTTGCTTCAATCCCTGCCATCCAATATTCAGCGTTCTAGCTGCTTTCCAGTTGGCACCAATGGTAACGGCGTAGTAGTCTGCCGGTGTGCTGCTGGCCAGCAAACCGATATTACTGGCGTAGCTTCTTCCCAGATAATTGGTTCCCGCTGCTACCCTGCCCGGTGCAAACACGCGAAATCCGTCACGATCGCGAAACCACTCCGCCCGCACACCCAAAGACAGATCCTGAGTCAGATCATAATAAAAATGCGAGTTGACACCGTACCATTCGGCGTCCTTGACGACACCGGCATAGACGTTGTTTGCCAACAACACATTATCCGCAAATCCATGATCATGCTGCAGCATCAGATGTGCTTTGTCGGTTAACTGGTGTCTCAGCACGATGCTGTAGAGTCCCCAGAAACTGCTGTTACGGGTTGATGTCGTGCTGCCCGTGCCACTGACATTGAATGAGGTGCGTTTGTTGTCGCTAGTCCAGGTGACGCCCCCGATTCCGCCCCAATTCTCCATTTCACGATCAAAATTGCCATCCCAACCACCTGTTCCGCTCCCACCAATCGTTCCGGCCATCGCAGTCCAGTTCTTGCTAACCGTATAGTTTCCCAGAACACCGGTATGGGTGAAGGGCTCACCATATTGCATGGTATAGGCGTGGGTATAAAAGAAATTATTAGGCGCTGGAACCGTTTCATAGCCGATCGGCGTATAAAAATGCCCTACCTTGATATTTAATCCATTCCCAATCGGAGCATAAATCTCCGCAAAAGCCTGGGGAATGGCAATGCCATAAGTCCGGCTAGAATTACAACATATTTCCAGATCCCAGTTACCCCGATCGGCCAAAGGCCTGCCGTTATTCACATCAAATGCAGGGTTACCGTATGCTTGGGTAAAAATGGCATCGGTACCAAACATGAAATCTGCCCTGAAGCCAATATCCCAGCCTTTACCTTCTGTTTTAACACCGCGTTCCACAAAGAAATTCAGTTGATTCAACTGAAAACGATTGGCCTGGTCGGCAAATGTAACCGGTCCCATGAATCCGTGTGTCTGGCTTGGATTGAATGTTGCTCCGCCCTGTACCCAACCACCCGCCTTGATGCCACTATCCTGCAGCGCTTTCATGAAGCTGTTGGTTGTTGTCATCAGACTATTTGCCTGCACACTCGACCACCCCATTCCTGACAGCATTGTCAGCGCTGTCATCGCGCGAATCATTTGTTTTTGATATTTTGATTCATATCGCATAACTCCCTCTCTCTCTGTAATTAAAAAGTACGTCTCCCCATAAGGAATCAGGTAAAACCATGATTCACTTATGGGCAGCACTCTAACATTGTATTACGAAAAGGGTCAACGACCAGTATCGGAGACAACCATGGAAACCCAGACACACCGAGTATTTTGAAATCATTCCAGGCAAAGGACAGTCACGATGCGACATCAACAGCGTGACAACTCCCGTTTCATTTTACGATCCGGTTGGGTGTAGATTCGGCACCTTGCTGTAAACTAGCAACAATCAACCCGCCATTTACTCGAATGTAACGACTACACTCCCAATCGACGATAACCGGGACCTATAACCGATCGCAGTTATACTGCGCTTTTATCATTCAATCATGAAACAACGCAACCCGACACCCCAGAACTGCCCATGCGGTAAAACACTATCGTATGAAGCCTGCTGTGGACAGTATCTGGATCAAGGAGAAATGGCCAAAACGGCGGAAACCTTGATGCGTTCCCGCTACACTGCCTATGTCTTGCGGCGGGAAGACTATCTTCTGGCTACTTGGCATACCACTACCCGACCGGAAATACTGGCACTGAGCGATCACCAACAAAACCAGTGGCTTGGCTTGACCGTCAGACTGCACGATGCATTCGCACCGGATCGCGCCGTGGTGGAATTTGTTGCACGCTACAAACAGAACGGCAAAGCCTACCGGCTGCACGAACGCAGCCGATTTGTCTTTGAACAGGGACGTTGGTTTTATGTGGACGGTGATATTCTCACCGGATCATGATTCCTGACCCAGGAACAAACCGGACAGGGTATCCTTGATGTGTCCCCATATTTCCTGAAAATCCAGATTAACCACCCCGCTCTGGGTTCTGGAACTCCCGATTTCGAAGTAGTCGGCTATCGCGACGATGTAATCAACCACGTCCTGCAGCCCGCGCGCGCCCTGAACGACCTGGTTGTCATCCAGCATGTCCCCCCACAGGAAAATACCGAATCCGGTCACCTTGTCGTACTGCGCCAGAATTTGCGCAAAGGCCAGGAGCTGATCTTTGATTTCGTCCGTACTCTTGAAAAAACGCTCATTGACGAATGCACCGGGAACCAGAAACATCTTGCGACCAATCGGATTATCGGCTTCCAGAGCATGTAATGTATTCCACACCTCGATACCAAACTCAACCTGGGAGTAGTAGCCATATTCATCCGATCCACATCGGTCGAATTTTCCATAGCAATCGAATCCCAGGTATTCGGCGTCATCCAGCATGATGACATTGGCATCGGAATGTTTCTTTTTTTGCAGGACTAACTCGGCCCAGGCTTCGATATGCATCACACCCGAACCCGGAAATTCCTGGCGCAACTGTTGCCCGACCGCTCTCAAAGTAGCGAGCGTGTCAGTGTAACCGTTTTCGATTTCATCGCAAGCCAATTTTCTTCCGGCCATACAGGCATTTCGAACCGCCCACAAGGGCTCGTCCATCATGAACAACATCTCTTCACCCTGCCGGCTGGCATTTTGAATCGCCGAGATGATGGCACGAGTATCGGCATGGTACATACCGCGCTCGCGATCGAACAGCAACTTGTCGATACTGATTATATTCAGCAATCCATACTGGTTGGCATTCAGATAATCGGTGATCTCGCCGGGTGCCCTGGGAATGAACACAAACGCATTGCTGAATCCCCGGATCTCGTCGATCTGCCCCACCTCGGTCAACAGCAATCCCATAATTTTCTGCGGGCGATCCGTATTGAAATACGATGCATAACCATTTGTCACCAGCAATAACAATCCTATAATCACACCGGCATACTTTTTCATGATCCCTCCGTTCGTTAGTGTCGCTCACTATACCCGCAGAACTTCTGTTTTTCTGTGAGAAAGGTCACTCAAACCAACGATTCGCCATTTTCATACGATTGACTGACCATCGCACCTACACCTTGCATACACACGGTTTCACGGAGTTTAGATTTTGTAACCTGAACCATGAATGAAAAAAGTGACTCGCATAACTGTTTACATGAATTCAAGAGCGCTGGATGGATTGATATTGGCGTAACGACCGTTTCAATGCGAAACCGTGCTGGAATAAAAATTGATAACCACAACCCCGGCTATGATCAGCGCCAAACCGATCAGGGCGGGCAAATCCAGCGATTGCCCGAGGAACAGCCAACCACTCAGCGCAATCAGCACGATACCGACACCGGACCAGATCGCATACGCCACACCAACCGGTATGGTTCTGAGCGTCAGTGACAGCAGATAAAAAGCCAGCAGATAACCCACGATGACCACCAACGACGGCCACAACCGAGTAAACCCTTCTGCAGCTTTCAGAAAGGAGGTAGCGATCACTTCGCTGACGATGGCAAAGGCCAGAAAAATCCAGTGTTGCATGAGTCACTCCTAAATGCAGCACCGAGCTGTTAGCGGCTCAGCGCGTCGGTAATCTGATTAAAGGGGCGTTGCTGAAAAAAGTGATGGATATTGTCCGCCAACTGATCCAGCAAACGCTGCCGGGATTCGCGACCGGCCCAGGCGATGTGCGGCGTAACGATCAAATTCGGCGGCAATTCCCGCAGAATCCGGTTATCCGGATCGGGCGGTTCGCCTTGAATCACGTCAATGGCCGCTCCGGCGATCTGTCCATCGGACAGACCCTGCAACAGATCGGCTTCGTTGATCAATCCGCCGCGTGCGGTATTGATCAGATACGCCGATGGTTTCATCAACTCGAATTCGCGGCGGCTAAACAGATGTTGCGTATCCGACGACAACGGACAATGCAGCGTGACGAAATCCGCTTGCCGCAACACCTCGTCGAACGCAGTTCGATGGACGCGCGGCGGCTGGTTTTTGTGTTCCGCGATCAACACCTCCATGCCAAACGCTTGCGCAACCTGCGCCACAGCCTGCCCGAGTTCACCGTAACCAATGATGCCAAGCGTTTTGTCGGACAACTCGATGACTGGAAAATCGAGCGGACAGAAAAACTGGCTTTCCTGCCAGCCGCCGCGCTTGACCAATGTTTGATAGTCGGAAAAATGCCGCGCCAGATTCAGCATCAACATGAATACATGCTGCACCACCGAGGGCGTGGCATAACCGCGCACGTTGCACACCGGCACGCCGTTTTCGGCCGCCGCTGCCAGATCGACATTGTTGTAACCGGTCGCAGCAATGCAAATCAGCTTGAGCCGTTGCGCCGCTGCAATCGCCTCACGACTGATGTAAACCTTGTTGCTGACGATCACTTCGGCGTCGCGGATGCGTTCCACCACCTCTGCCTCGGTGCTGTCGTGATAAAACTGCCACGGCGCAATCGCCCGCTCCAGCACAGTGCAGTCCATATCGCCGCGGGTGACGGAACCGAAATCCAGAAAAAGTGCGCGCATACCTTGCTCCTGATCATGACGGAAAATCATACCACGAGCCCTATTTAAAATTTCCCCACGAGAAGCATCATGTGAGATCAGATAGTTAATTGTGACCGGGGTTCCGTGCTAGAGCATACCCGGTAATTCCGCAATCACTGTTTAGTAATTTAGATCGACTAATGAAAACGCACTATACAACCTGCCTATCCAATTCACATCTATTCTACTTGGCAATCGTGATACTCGGCACGCCGGCGCGCGGGATGTCGGTGACGGTCATCTGAAACAGCAGAAACAGCAACTGGAAGGCGTCGCGATTCCAACGTGCATGCTTGCCGGTGGTGTCGACCGCGTAATAACGCCCCTCCCAGCGTATGGACAGGTCAGTACCAGCAGGAGGCGTATTGGACACGATGAATTCCATCGTCAGATCGGGATTCTCGTTGCCGAGGATGGGAGGGGTTCGGGAATCCTTGTCGACGTGATAGCCGCGATCCTCGCCCAGCGCCTTGCCGAGAAAACCCAGTATCGAATGAAAGCTCCGAAGCCGGAATACCCCGGTCATCGGCCAGTCACCCCCATAATGATCCGGACGAATATCAAATGCGATATCGCTGACATTCCAATCGCCGGTCAGTTGCGTCAGCTCGGCACGCTCCGCATCCGTCAGTGTACCCGGATCGTGGTTGGTGATCAGGATGGGACCAGGAACCTGCTTGCGCAGGGTATAGGTGTTATCCTGCGGATTATGGCGCACGATGAATTCCTGTTGCAGGGACTGAAAACCCTCAGCGGAAATATTACCCGCCGGGATGGTCCACGTCTGCGTCAGCGCCAGCGGTTCTACATATAATTCGTTTCTGTCCTGAATGGACGACAGGTGCAACACGATGCGACGAAACATTTCATAGCTTTCTTTGTCCGCTGGATGATTGCGGTAGCTGCCGTGCTGGTCATCATGCAGCAAACGCACCTCCTGCGCCATCATGCGCAGCAGCAGATCCACATCGAAACGCTGGCGCAGCAACAAGGTGAGTTTGCTTTGCGGAAAAGGCGTCAGTAACCGCTTGGTGAATTCTTCGCCCTCGATCGGCACGATACTGATGGTCGGACTTTCGGCCACACCCACACCGAAAATGGGCAGCATGCTGGCACCCGCCAGTCCACCCAGCGCCGGCGTGGCACCCGCACTGGCTGAAAACGTGAAAGTCGCGGCGACATTCGACACACCGGTAAAATGCACGGGTTGACGATGATAAGCCCGCACGATATTGATCAGAAGCTGCTGTGACAGGGCATCGGTGACCGCATCATCGTAAGCCAGCACGGCACGATTCAGCGCCATCGGCGATGCACACCCGGTCAACAGGAAAATAATCAGCAGCGCTACCCGTATTTGCACCAGCCCATCCTCCTTATTTGCAATAGCAGACCACACCCAAGCGGCATGAGAGTTAAGGCTATTGTGCGACAGACAACAGCATCTTTTCAAATTCCACGATCGGAACGGGTGGAGAATACAGAAAACCCTGCACATAGTCACAACCGAATCCATGCAGCAAGTTTTGCTGTTCTTCGGTTTCCACACCTTCGGCAATGGTCTTGATGTCCAGTTTGTGCGCCATGACGATGATGGCCTCGACCAGTGCCCGATCGGTGGCGTTGCTGCTAAGGTTACTGATGAAGGAGCGATCGATCTTGATATAGTCGATATCGAATTCCTTGAGATAGGATAACGACGAAAATCCGGTACCGAAATCATCGATCGACACCTCGATGCCTTTGTTGCGGAATTCCAACAGGAAATTCTGTACCGTCTGCGAGCTACGCAGCAGCAGGCCTTCGGTAATTTCGACATTGATGCAGTTACCCGGCAGATTCACTGCCACCAACTTGTTATGCCAGCGTGGTTCGTCATGTTCACGGAACTGTATCGGCGATTTGTTGATACTGACCTGGATCATGACACCGGATTGCTTGATCCATTGCTGAATATGCTTGAGCGACTGGTTGAACACCCATTCGCCAATTTCCATGATCAGACCGTTTTCCTCGGCCAGCGGAATGAAAACCTGCGGACTGATCACGCCACGCTGGGGGTGATGCCAACGCAGCAAGGCTTCAGCCTTGATGATGCGCTTGTCGTTCAAATCCAGGATCGGCTGATAGTAAACCTGCATTTCATTGCGTTCCAGTGCCTTGCGCAGATCATTGGTCAGGATCATTTTTTCATCGGCCTTCTGCTGCAACAGCGGCGTGAAATAACAGAAACGGTCACGCCCGGCCTGTTTGGCGGCATACATGGCTTGATCCGCATGTTTCATCATGCTGTCGACGTCATGACCATCCTGCGGGTAAAACGCAATGCCAATGCTGGTGGAAATATGGTAATCCGCTTGATCCGTCAGAATGTGAAAGGGCACATTCAGTTCCTGAATGATATGGCGGGCAATTTTCTCGACCCCATGCTTGAACTCGATATTCGGCAAGATGATGGCGAATTCGTCCCCGCCCAGACGGGCAACGGTATCGGTGTCGCGTACGCACGCCTTGATGCGCATGCCAACTTCCTTTAGCAGGTGATCGCCTGCTGCATGGCCAAGGGTATCGTTGATGTCCTTGAAATGATCCAGATCGAGATAGATTACTGCCAGCGACTGCACATTACGGTGCGCCTTGCGGATGTCCTGATCCAGCCTGTCCTTGAACAGGAAGCGGTTGGGCAGCATCGTCAGTTGATCGAAATTGGTCTGCATCAGGATCAGTTCTTCACTGTTCTTTTTCTCGGTAATATCGGAGAACTGCACGATATAACCGTAAATCTGGCCGCTGGAACGGAAAATCACGTTTATGCTGAGCCAGCGTGTATGCATCGTGCCATCGCGATGCCGATCGCGTATTTCACCCTGCCAGTATTTCTTTTTTCTGATACTGCGCCATATCGCCTGGTAAAACGATTTGTCGTGAAATTCGGCGCTCAGAATAGGTGGAATCCGGTCTATGACCTCGGATAGTTCGTAACCGGTCAGACGGGTAAAGGCCGGATTGACCTGCTTGATCAACTTGTATTCATCGATCACCATGATCGCTTCGCCGCTAGCCTGGTAGATGCTGTTGGCCAGCAACATGGAATCATAGGTTTCCCGCAGACTGGTGATATCCCAGTTCGTTCCGACCATGCAAACCGGACGTCCGAACACATCCTGCTTGATCGCAGCGATAGCGTAGACATACCGCACGCTGCCATCCTTCCTACACACTCGAAATTCGGTGTTGAAATCCGTTTCTCCACGCAACGTCAGTTGAATTTCCTTTTCGACACGCGCCAAATCTTCCGGATGAATCCGTTCGCTCCAGTTATTGTAGTTGCTCCGAAAGTCGTGCCGCGACAAACCATACAGGGTGAGCATCTGGTCATCCCAAATCAGCTTGTCCTGCACGACATCCCACTCCCAGATGCCGATACCCGCAGTACGCGTGGCCAGAGACAATCGTTGCGAAGTCACCCGCAGCATGTCCTCGACCTGCTTGTGCGCAGTGATATTGATCAAGGCCAGCGCCCAGGTCTTGCCATGCACCGGGTGCCGATAGACAGACAGGGTTGCAACACACCAGAACACGGTTCCATCTTTCTTGCTGCCGAATACTTCACCGGTCCAGATTCCGGTCCGTTCGAGTTCCTTGGCCAGGGTGGTGATCATCCAGGGCCCGGAGACCGTGTACAGGGCAATCAGGTGCAGAGGCTGCTCCAGCAGTTCTTCGGAGCCATAACCAAATCTGCATGCGAACTCCGGGTTACTGAAAATGATCCGTTCGTCACTGGTGCGGACCAGGCAAATGCCGACAGGCAGACTGTGCAGGACAGTACTGTGGAAGTGCCACATCTCCTCTGCCAGCTTGCGCTCGGTAATATCGGTGGAAATGCCGAGTTCACCGATGATTTCCCCCGTCGCACTATGAATGGGTTGTTTGACCGTCCAGTAAATGCGGGTTTCTCCGGTCGACTTGATGACATTCCTTTCTTCCCGCCGGATGGTCTGTCCCAGCCCGATCACGCAACTATCGTTGAAAATCAGGTCGTCGGAAAGCGTCAGATCAAAAAATTGCCGATCTTCATGACCGATGACTTCCTCCAGTGTCTTACCAAATAGATCCAGCACATGCTGGTTGGCGTAAGTGTACCGCCCCACCCTATCCTTGGTATAAATGTAAGCATCCACTTGATTCAAAATGGTTTCCAGTTGATCAACCCGGCCTTGCAGGAATTGAATCCGCGAATCCGGTAAGTCATCGGTGACACGATCTGTTAGACGCGGTGTTGCTGCTGGATTGAAATCGGTTCTGATCTTATCGTTTGGCGACATGACTCATGCTTGTTTTCTTTTTATCGTGAGCTATTTACACACAAATAACCATAATAGGCAACTGGAAAGATATCCCTCGATACCTTTACAGGATAAAAAAGATGACATCAGTTCATCCGGCACCATCCCGCAATCCGCTACAATGCCGTTTCAACGACTTACTGATTGACATGAAAAACGAATATTGGCTGGATCGATGGCAACGTAATGACATCGGCTTCCACCAGAATGAAATCAATTCCTACCTACAGCAATACTGGCCGCTGATGCATCCGGTCGGTGGGAGCAAGGTATTGTGCCGCTGTGCGGCAAAAGCCGGGATATGATGTGGTTGCACGAACAGGGGCATGCGGTAATGGGTGTCGAATTAAGCACCATGGCAGCACGTGCCTTTTTCGACGAACATCATCTGAGCCCCCAAGTCACGCGCTGCGGTTCATTCGAATGCCTGACATCCGGCACGATCCAGATCTGGTGTGGTGATATTTTTGACTTGACCGCCACTGATCTGGCCAATGTACACACTGTATACGATCGCGCCGCCCTGGTTGCATTACCTCCTGCCATGCGGCAACGCTACGTCGCACATCTGCTGGGCATGCTCCCGGCAGCGCTGGACATTCTGCTGATCACACTGAACTATCCGCAGCACGAAATGACTGGTCCGCCTTTCGCCGTTACCCCCAGTGAAGTGGAATCACTGTATACGCGGCGTGCCACCCTAACCTGTTTGCAGCAACTGGACGTACTGGCTCAGAATCCCCGTTTCGGGGAACGCGGCCTGAGTCGCTTGCAGGAAAACGTTTACTGGCTGAAAACCTCCACCATGGAAAACCATGACGGATGACAGCCGCTAGCGGGTCGTTCGCGCTCCCGGTTTCCCAAGCAGTTTCTCGAAAGCCTGTGCCTTGATGGGTTTGGAATACAGAAAGCCCTGCACATAGTCACAGCCGAAATGCTGCAACAGATCCTGTTGCGCCTGGGTTTCCACTCCCTCGGCAATCGTCTTGATATCGAGTTTGTGAGCCATGACGATGATGGCTTCAACCAGTGCACGATCGGTTTCACTATCGAGCAATTGGTTGATGAAGGAATGGTCGATCTTGAGATAGTCGATATCGAATTTCTTGAGATAGGACAACGACGAGAATCCGGTTCCAAAATCATCGATCGAGACTTCGACGCCATTATTCCTGAATTCCAACAACGATTGCTGCACTACCGGAGAATCCTTGAGCAATAGTCCTTCGGTGATTTCCACGTTGATACAGTTGCCCGGCAAGCCACTTTCGAGCAATCGATCAAACCATTGCACACAATTCAGCGACTTGAACTGGATCGGTGACATGTTGATGCTGACCTGCAGGGAATGACCGGAGCGCTGCAGGCAGCGATCGATCATGGCCACGGCCTGTCTGAACACCATTTCGCCAATTTCCACGATCAAGCCACTTTCTTCCGCCAGTGGAATGAATGTACCCGGACTGATCATCCCCCGGCGCGAATGTTTCCAGCGCAGCAGCGCTTCGGCTTTGAGCAGGCGCCCGCTGGCAAGCTCCAGAATAGGTTGAAAGTAAACCTGTAATTCATTCTTGCCAATGGCCTGGCGCAAATCATGAATGAGTGCCATTTTTTCACTGGCCTGCCGCTGCATCGACGGGGTGAAATAACAGAACCGGTTACGTCCTTCCAGTTTTGCAGCATACATGGCCTGATCCGCATGCTTCATCAGGGACTTCATGTTTGCACCGTCCTGTGGATAAAACACGATGCCGATACTGGTGGAGATATGATAGTCCGACAAGCTTTGATTGAACCGGAATGGTTTGTTCAAGCGCTTGATGATTTGTAGGGCGATACTTTCCACACGCTGATCACCGGACCAATCCGACAGAATGATGGCAAATTCGTCACCACCCAGTCGCGCCACCGTGTCCGGTTTGTCTACACAGGATTTGATGCGTGCAGCCACTTCGCTTAACAGATCATCGCCTTTGTCATGTCCCAATGTGTCATTGATATCCTTGAAATGATCGAGATCGAGAAACAGCACGGCCAGTCGCGCCCCATTGCGACGCGATTTCTTGATTTCCATCTCCAGACGATCCTTGAACAGATTGCGGTTGGGCAAACCGGTCAACTGATCATAATTGGCTTGTGACAGGATGAGTTCATCCTGTTTTTTCTTCTCGGTAATGTCGGTGAATTGCGTTACATGATAGTGAATCCGTCCATTCGGATGGCGAATGATGCTGATGCTGAGCCATTTTGCCTGGATACAGCCATCCTTGCGCAAATCCCAGATTTCTCCCTGCCAGTGATCCTCGTCCATCAGTTTCTGTTGCATATCCCGGTAAAAACCGGCGTCATGCCGACCGGAACGAAATATCTCCGGACTTTTTCCCAGCACGTCGATCATCTCAAAACCGGTGATACGCGTAAATGCAGGATTGACCTGAATGATCCGGTCATTCTCGTCGGTCACCATGATGGCTTCATTGCTCGACTGATAGATGGTTGCAGCCAGGCGCATCGAGTCGATGATCTGCTTCTGCTTGGTGACATCCTGATAGATACCCAGCACACCGATGATCTCGTTGTCGCCATTGCGCAATGGAACCTTGGAGGTTCGTAACCAGATTGTCTTGCCATCCGGGGTGGTTTGCGGCTCCTCATAGGTGAGATGTGGCTTTCCTGATTGAATGACTTTCAAATCATCCTGCCGATATAAGGCCGCCTGCGACTTCCAACTCCATTGATAATCATCTGTACCTATCAGGTTCTGGATGGATTGCGCTCCGGCATCTTTGGCAAAAGCGGAATTACATCCCAGGAAACGCGATTCCCGGTCTTTCCAGAAAATACGGACGGGCGCGGTATCGATGATACTTTGCAACAATTTGCGGGATTCTGCCAGTTCGACTTCCTTGCGTTTCTGGAGCGTAATATCGGTAATCGTACCGATATACCCCTGCACCTCGCCTTGCTGGTTTCGCTCCACCTGAGCCAATCCCAGAATCCAGGTAGTGACTTGCTGCCTGGTTTGAAAGCGATATTCCGACATGAATTGCCGATGATTCTGCACGGCCAGTTGCCATTCATTCATGACGCGTTCCCGGTCCTCGACATGCAGGGCCACAGTCCAGCCATAACCCAATGCTTCTTCCCTGTTCAGTCCTGCGATGCTGCACCAGCGGTCATTGACATACAAACACCTGCCCAGGACATCAGTGCGAAAAATACCGACCGGCGCAGTCTCCGTGAGACTGTAAATAAGCTGTTCTTGTTTTTGCAGTGCGGTTTCACTTTCCTTTTGCGCTGTCACATCCAGAACGACACCCAGCCAATGCGTACTGCCATCTTTGTGGCGATTGGGCTTAGCGTGTGCCTGCAACCATTTTTTGCCAGTAGGCGTCTCAACCCGGCAGACCTGAGACCAAGGCAGCAGATTCTGTCCGGAGTGCTGAATCGAGGTTTTCAGATCCGACAATATGGTCGACGACACCCCCCCAAGCATATTGCTTGCATTAGTCAAACAGGCTGCTGCGGATTGGCCGATCAAACCGGCAATACCTTCACTCACGTACACAAGCGAGTACTGATCATGGGCGTCCACACGAACTTCGAACAACGCACCAGGAATGCTTGCAATCAAATCGTCAAAACGTCTCCTTCCGGTCTGTTGCTTATCGGTCCACTGCACGATTGCAAGCGTATCCCGCTTGCCGTTCGCCAGACTGCTTTTTACCGTCGACAGTGTGGATGCCGGGCGAAATAGTCCGTGAACCGCAGTAACCCGACCTTCTGTCCGGTACGGATTCAGACACCCTTCAACCGCGACGATCCATCCATCCCTAGCAAGCAAAGACATCGCAACCCGTCCCACATCCTCTCCCGCCATGACACGTTGCATCCAGTTCTGCCAATGCTCGTGATATTGCGGATGCAATATAGCGAAGATGTTCAGTGTGCGCGTATCCTCTGCCGTATAACCCAGTGCCTCAAGCCATACGTCATTGACAAAAAGCAGGTGACCGTCTGGCGAGACACGATGAATCAGTACCCGTGTGCTCCCGAGCAATTCATCCGACGGCGCACCCTGCGGGACCATTGAAGTTGCAACGCTTTCACTCATATCAAACTCATGCTGTAAGATCTCATTCCACTTGAATGATGGACATATTGGCTCCCACACACAGGAAGCCGGCGACAAAAACGGTTTGTTGTCTTTCACCGCTGCGCCACATGGCACTCGGCGCAAGTCAATGAGTTGGTATACGAATTATCTGATTACAAGAAACAATTAAGAAAATCTGATTACAAGAAACAATTAAGAAAAATTGCACGGACATCATACCTTCAACAGGGCGATGAAGGATGTGTCATTTCTCACATTCGCACAAACCCGGCTAGTATACCCATAGATATTTAAAGGTATTATAAAAAA
>JAAEXZ010000121.1 GCA_017879645.1 Nitrosomonas sp. | reverse complement strand
CAACGCTATAACGATCCAGCCAACGCTCGCTCACCTGAACACCAAAAAAACACACGATATCAGGATCAAAATAATCTTGCTCTTTCAGCGTCGTATCTGCGCACACTCTCCAGAACTACCAAACCTTTGACGGCGATGCACAACTCCACGACGTTGTGCTGGAATATCCAAGCTGCCATGGGATTGTAATTGCTGGTTATGCTAGAGAAAATATGCATCACAGGGCCGGCTTCAGAATCATCAAACATCATACCAAAACCAGGGACATTTTCCTGCTCTGTAGCGCACCGACATTGTCAGTGGCTCTTGCAAAAAGCCATCTGTCGAACAGTTCTCCAGGGGGACAAAAACGTCAGAATACGGGTGCCATTAACAGAATTTCGTTACCCAACCAGAAAGCGTTCCGCTCGTCGCACGCACCAACATACTAACCCACGAACCCAAACAGGTACTTTCGGACTCTGCTCAACCTTTCTGCTTGTATAACTAAGAAACTCTGCCAGTACATGCTTGTAGGGTCTCTGATGATCTATGTAAAGCGCTCCGGAACCGTGTTTCGAAAGCGGTTGTAGGTAGGGATTTCGGTAAGACCTACGTGGCAGGTGATACCTCATCATCGGGACATAATTGAGACGCGGAATTGTGGCTGCGTAATCCCTCACCATATCATATGCAGTGCGTACAGGCTGCGCTACCACGGTGCGTTTCGCGCTTTCCAATAAAGTACGATTCGTGTGCAGAGCCTGTAGCCGGTGGAGTATCACTGACGGCTCCGGCTCAACCAACCAGCCATTTTGCATATCCGAGATTCGATCAGCGAACGCACCGAGCCTGGTTGCCAAAACCGGGATCCCTCCCGCCCACAACTCGCTGAGCGTATAACTGAACGTCTCGGGCACGGTTGAAAGAAGCATGCCTATATCTGGTTTTATTTCATGTAACAAATTACCGAGTTCTTCCTTTCTATAGGACTCTCGAACTGTTACACCACGGAACACAAGAAAATCCGCTCCACTTTCGCCCGCTCCAAGCAGATAGAGATCGGCGAACACGCTCAGCTGTGAAAGTATCTGACCCAGCAATTTCCCACCCTTTTCTTCCGTGAGTCTTCCAAGAATCACCACTTGCAGTCTAGATTGAACAGCGGATGAAGTATTTGTCGCAGTGGATATCGGCTTCAAATTTTCGCACATCTCGCCGTCCAACCCATGGGCAATGACATGTATCGGTTTGGCAGACATGCCGCCCACAAGCTTGCGGTAACGATCAATCACCGATTGTGTGGGTGCAACCACCGTAATCGGCCCGCACGTGATCAATCGTACAAATTCTTTCCGGATCGCCATCCAGTGATCGTTGGTCTCGAACTTGAAATATGTGTTTTTAGGGTTTTCGTTTGCGCATCTGTGCAGCTCATAGTCGTTGCAGCTAAGGCACGGCGAACCAAACGTTGCGTAAAGCGCAGGGCAAAATGGAAAGAAATCGTGCAGTACAACGGTTGTTGGCAACCCGGTTCGCAATAAATCGAGTGCGTGTCCAATCAACGACGAAACAACAATGGACTCCACGCTGTATCGATTAACCAACGTTTCGATTATCCCACCGTATTCGTAACTCATAATACTGACGGACAGAATAGGTTCGCTGAGCGACCATGTTTCTATTGGGACATCCATGTCAGTCGAACGATACAGGGCAATGGTCTGGCCAAACCCACTGAGATCGCCGATTGAGCGGAGAACCAGGTGATTGTGCGCCATATCCGCTGCGATGTAGTCCTCCATCCATCGACTCAATCCACCGCCCCAACTATGGCCGATGTGCAGTTGCACAGGCAGGCAGTGACGCAGGAAGGGGGGAGATTCGCGCCGCCGTGTCAGTTCAGACAAAGCATGGTGCACGCCAGCAAGCGGCGAGCGCTGCATGCAGGCAACTCTATATGCCAAAGGCAACTGGTTGATTTCACATGTATATTTTGTATTAGAGTCATCGATGTACAGCTGATCAGTCGCGACGAAACAAACACCGCTCGAACGCAGGTCGCTAAATAATTGGGTATCGCTTGAGGAAGAGGAAATGCATGTGCGCCAACAGTCACCCTGCAGGAGAGCACAACTCTCAAGCACCAACGGTATCGGGTACTCACTCCCGCTCGCATAGTCATTTAGCCACTGGTCTACTTCATCGACGACCAGCTCAGGCTCAATATTTCTATTTCCGAATACCGAAAGTATCGGATGGCGAACGCATTGCGGCGAAACCGCTACTGCTGACATCGCACGCTGTCCTGCAGCTACCAATCTTGCGTCCCATGCCTCTGGCACCCTCGTACCTGCCTGCAGGAAAATTGTCCTATTCGTCTTGAAGTCATGACTTGAAACAACGGTCGACCAATAACTGCCAGATTTGATTGTCTGTGGAAGTTTGAAAGCAACGGGCAGCGACAAATCGGATACTACACTACGAACAAGCGGCGACTCCGATGCGAGTATCAGGTCTGGTCGTCGATATGACTTATACAATACATCTTCAAGGGTATGGGATAGCTGACCGACATTCTCCGAGGTTACCACCAGCACGATCTGCCAGGACTCATCAAGCGGATGCAGATCCATAGCAGGAAATGCCCGCGGGTCAGGGACCATAAGCACAGGGTATTCTATCAAACACGTGAACCCCTTCCCAGAAACCAGGCGCCAAGACGGAAGGTTTTAATACAGAGAATCAGGAACAGCCGCTTAAAATTGGCTCGACCGCGCACTCCATTCAACCTCACGGTCAATTGCCTCGCCATATCAGCCATAATTTCTCCGATCGGCGCACCCATCGATATTTGCACCGCGCCGCTAGGCGGGTGTTCCGCAGGATGCGCGTCAAACCAAGCCCTAAAGCAGTTTTTTCCTGAAATCAAAAATGGGTTGGGAAATGCAATCTGCAAATCCATTCGATGTCGGTAGAGTACGCGATAATCTCTATGGATAAGTTGACCGTCGGAGAAGCAGCTATACTTCGACAGGAGAGATCCGAGCACAGATTGCCCATGACGCTCACACTCAGCAATATACCAATCTCGGAGTTCATATAATACCGGGCTTGCCTGACCATAACGCTGCAACATCACAATCTGATCACCGCTGTCAAACCCAGAAAAATGGTAGAACCCTAGCGGCTCGCCATTAACTTCAATTCCCTTCTCCAATGAGCCAGTTGCTGTCCGGTTGGTAAGGTTCCACGTTGCGACATTGAACGCAGGAGAGCGCAATATTCCTACATTCTCAAAGAAACACGGTGCCAGATTGACCCACTTTTGATCTGTGAACAGGCCTCTAGCGAGATCGTCGTGGCAGTATTTAAGGAGACGTTGTGCCCACCACCTGGCGAATCGCCTGCCTTCAGAGCAGTTTCGTACACCCACAAACCCAAGATTGAAAACGCCATGCAGCAGACTGGCAACCTCATTGTCGAGTATTCCAATGTCGGTTGTTTCAGGATCTGTCAGATGTGGTGTGAGCACAATACTTCGCTCGGATAGCGCTGCCTGCAACTCGTCCAAGCGCGAAAATATAACCATATCAGGGTCAAAATAAAAAATCTGTTGCGCATCGTACTGGGAAAATATGTACTCAAGAGCCACGCCCTTTACGGCAGTACACAGCTCCACCACGGAATGTCCAAACGCCCAGCGTGGAAAATCATCCACTACCAGCTGTTCAGCGAAAATTACACTGTCAAACGGTTCTGACGCGAGGTTGAAACCAATAGGCAAATTGTCAGACAAGATAAGATGAAATTGAACGCCAGGATCGACTCGCTTAACTGACTCCGCAAGCACTCGGGCCTTAGGAAGGTAGTTTGCGGTAATGCTGGTATAAGCATGTATCTGCTTGTTCATTTGCACTCAATAACTACTACTGCTTGTATGGATTCAGTGTCTCTGTTGCGGCTCTCAGGAATGTTTCATTGTACGTATATCAGTTGTTCGGTTTTGTCTTCGGATAGTTGCTTAAACGATTCTCCAGGATTTTCAGGCGGACCAAACTCGCACTGATTACAAATAGGCATCATATTTCGATTGGTCTCCAGCTGCCGGATAAATGCTTTTCGCTCGGGAGAAACGAGTATTTCGGTTACAGGCTGCTCCAACAGACTTCCCAGCTCTGCTGCCCTGGGATGCGCGCAGCAAGGCACAACGGTCCCACTAGCATCCACATAGAGCTGGTTTACTTCGCCATAGTACTTTTCACTGAACCGATTTGACGGTGCTACGAATGTACAAAGGTCCTGTGGGACTTTGACCGCCCGTCCGGTCATGTTGTCCTTTGAGCCTGGCAATACTTTCCAATCTCGAAACTCCGGCTCCCAACCCATTGGAACAAGGATCTCCCGCCATCTCCTCATGGACTCGGCATCTTCTACGATAGTTCGAGTGACAAGCTTCAGCGCAGGCGCATACGTATCTCTAAGTATCCGCACTCGCCTCAAAAATTCCATCAACTTATCCCACTTGCTTGGCGGTCTCAACGCTTCGTACTGCTCGGGCGTTCCATCGCCATCACAACTAACGACTAATCGATTCAATATGCCTATCTGTAGTGCAGTCGCGAGATCTTCCCAATTGCAATATTGGGCATTCGTGGATATCTCCAGAACTTCCGCTCGCCATGGCTGATCGCGCAGAACCCCGAAAATCCCGGTAATATCGTCGTGCAGCAATGGCTCCCCAAAGTTAAACAATCGTAAGTGTTGAATATGGTCTACGTTAACATTTTCCATACACTGTCTAAAATCTGCGGTTGTCATACGCCGCACTTTGTCCATGATGGTTGAGTTTGGGCACCCCACACAGCGCAGCTGGCAGCCATGAACAATGTCGATTTGAAATGTGTGAAGACTTCTAATCATTTGCATCTAGTTTTTTTCGCAGCCTAAGTGTTACGTTATCATTCCAACTCCAGGTTTGATTCAAACTCCACAAAGTGTTCGTTCGCTCTTCCAAGAGCCGATCCACTTCAGCACGCTGCTGAACGTATCGTGATAGTTCCCCACCCCATCCAACCAGTTGCACCTCCAGAGCCCGAAAACGCTTCTCTGTAACCAACCCTATGATTCGCAACAGTCTCTCTCCGATGCTTAGTTTCAACGTGTCGGCAGCAAAAGATAAAGCTGGCACTATTGCATTCGCTTCTATTGGCGGCGGCTCGGCTGCAAAAGGTATTACCGTGTGAGGTTGCTCGTTATAACTTGACCACTCCAACTCAAATCCCACTGACGTAGCCATCAAGGTGATAAGATCTGGGTGGTAAAATCTAACGTGCTCAGGATCCCGCCAAAACCCTAATAACTGTGAACGTATAGATTCCGGATCTGGAAAAACGAGCACCAGTATTCCGTCCTGGTCCAAACGGGCAGCTGCGAGTTGCAGTACACGCTGTACTGCGTCAACAGGTAAATGTTCGATAAAGTGGGAGCAATAGATTCCATCGTAATTTGTGCGAGATTGGCTTAGAAACTCCAATGCATCAGCCGCAGTAACGCTAAGCCCCATTCCCTTTGCATACTTGACTATGCGGTTATCCCGCTCAACACCCTCTGCCTTAATTCCAGCTTGTCG
>JAAEXZ010000120.1 GCA_017879645.1 Nitrosomonas sp. | reverse complement strand
AATCCGAATATGTTGAAGTACCCGGGGTTGAAGAATACTGCACGGCACCCAATCTCTTGAGAGTCGCTGTGATTGGCGCAGTCGCAAGGACAGCAGATCTCCTTTTCGGAGATATTTAAAATCCATGATGCAAAATGGATATTGCTCCCTACTATTGAAAACAATTTAAATCGAACCGAATCCACATCTTTCACAACCTGGCACAAGCAACACGACACGACTGTCAGTCACTCCTCTCGTCAGATTATTCCTGACTAACTTCACCTTATCACAACAATATTTCACATTGTTTATTCATAGGATTGCATAGGTTATTTATCACATAAATATTTGCTCTGCATTACTAGATACGTAGAAATCTACTAGGATAAAAAATGCTGAATTCCCATAAAAAATTCCACCGCTGGTCAGATTTTTTTACCTTAACCTACCAACACAAAGTTCTCGGTATTGAACCTCAATGCGATTATCAGCAATGCACTAATGCGTTGTATCTATACCAGGAATAGTTAGTTTTACCTGCAAGACTGGTTATCGTGATACACCAGCTATTCCACAGATATATTTTTATTAAAAAAACAGAGAAAAATAAAATGCTTAAAGAATTAATATCAACTGGCTGTCTGGGCATTGCGTTCCTAATTGGGAACTCTTCGGTAATGGCGGACATATCCTTTCAGGATCGTACCGTCGCAGCCGGTCTGACCACACATCTTTTCGGCGGATATGGCTCGTCATGGGTTGATTTCAATCAGGACGGCCTGCCGGATATCTGGATCAATAATCACATGTACCAGCAACATTTCTACATCAACAACGGCAATGGCACATTCACCGAACGCTTGAGCGAATTTTGGACCGGTGATCCCTTACTGGACAAGCATGGCAGTGCATGGGCCGATTTCGATAACGATGGCGATCCCGATCTGGCGGAATTATATGGCGTCGTTGGCGGAACACAGATTCGCGACAAACCTTTTTATGTCAATCAATCGAATTTTCTGACCAATGAATCCGAATTGCGCGGTATGAACGACACTGTCGGTCGCGGTAGAACACCGCTCTGGCTGGACTGGAATAACGATGGCTTACTGGACCTGTACATGGCCAATTATCCGCGCACCGACGGTATTGCAGCCCCCTCCAATCTGATGCTGCAACAAAGCAACGGCAGCTTCGCACCTGTTCCGGAATTATCCCAGGAAATCAGCAATTTCTTCGCACAACTCGCCTACTTCGATTCTGCTGTGCACCTGCTGATCACCAGCCCTGGTGCCGCGATATACCCCAAGAAATTGTACCGCCTCGGAAATACAACCCCGCTGCCTATACCGCGTTTGCCCGGTATCAGTTTCATCGGCTTATCCGATGTAGCGATCGCCGACTTTGACGGTGACTTCGTCGACGACATGTTCATCCTTCGCCTTCAGGCCAATAAAAGCGCATGGCTGACGAGCTCGGACCACAAAAAAATCCAGGTTGACGTACACGACTTGACTGCCACGACAACGGGAAAACTGAATTTCTGGCTCACCGGTCCAAAAAAACTAAACCTGAGATTATTCATTTTTGCCAGTGATTGGACGCCAGCCATGCTGCATGTCGGCAGCAGCGGCAGCACCTTGGCGACCTATGCTTTTGATAACTATGACGGTAGAAAATGGAAGCACATCAATCTCGTTCTGGATGCCGCAAACCCGATCGTCAACGGCATGGTCCCCGATAGTTTGCGCACTGCACCGGGCATTTATGTCGGTCGATTGGCCAATGGTCAGTGGCGCATCGATATTCGCGGTCCAGAAGAATTTCGTGCCGAATTTGTGGCCAACGACACCCCGTTCACGGCCTGGTCCTCGGATGGTGGCGCATTATGGAACCAGAATGTCAGTAATGTTCCTGTCATCCTGAACAGACGCAACGGTGCTTTCGAGGTTAAGAACATGGGATTCTCCGAAGCAGTTGCCTGTGGCTCTATTGCTGTTGGTGATTTCGACAACGATATGGACATGGATGCCTATCTGGCTTGCGGCGCCGGCATTCGCAATACGGCCAACATCCTGCTGGAAAACAAGGGCGGCAAGTTTGTCCGCGTTTCCAGCATCGGCAGCGCAGCCACACAGAATCTGGGCACTGGAGGCAGGGTCAGTGTCGCGGATTACGACAACGACGGTTATCTCGACCTGCTTGTCACAGACGGCGGAAGACATGATTATCCCTTTGACCTGGGACGACGCTATTTGCTGCGTAACCGCGGAGGCAGCAATCACTGGCTCAAGATCAACCTGGTGGGTTGTCAGTCCAATCGGGATGGTATCGGCGCCCGCGTCATCGTGGAAGCAGGGGAGCGCAAACAAGCCAGACTACAGGGTGGAGGAATTCACGACGGCGTTCAGGATGACCGCAGGTTGCACTTTGGTCTGGCAGAAAACGAGGCCGCCGAGTCCGTCACCGTGAACTGGCCATCAGGATTGCAAACCAAGCATAGCAATCTGGCAGCAGGTCGGATTCATACTTTGCAAGAAAACCCGAATTGCCTGCGCCCCTAGATAAAGTTCTAACTAACAGTTCAGCTTGTGCGAGGAATGATGTGTGAATAATATTCGCCCATCATTCGTTGCACATAATCGGTCAAATTGTTTTTGGACAAACCATATTCTTTCAGGGGCGACTCGACTGGACAGTGAGTGATATTGACCAGCAAGCCAAAAACACAGGCATCCAGCGACGTTGGATGATCCCCCATAAAATAGGTTTTGTTTCCCAGAAAATCGGCCAAGGCATCGACATCCTGACAGCCTAGCTGAAAAATCTCCTCTGGCTGATGACGGCTGATCCCATGTCCTAAAATCTGTTTTTTGATTCTGATCCGCCACCCACTCGCCACCAGGTCGCGAGCAATGATGGGCAATTTGCCAAAAATTGCCTGTTTATTGACCTGCCAGTTTGCATCGGTATATTGCCAGCGCGAATACAAGGCAATCCAGAAAAGATGCTCTTCAACCAGACGCTGCATCGCCATCGAAACAGCCCATTGCTGCGGATTCAGATCCGCATCCAGATCCCTGTAGGTCGTCTTCAAATAAGAGACGATGAAGCGCGAATCCGCCAACAACTGCCCACGATCGTGGATATAGGGCAATTTACCCTTTGGTGCCCGCAATGGAAAAGCAGACTCAACAGCATAGTCGATGCCGGCAATACGCAAATACGTTTCCACTTTGCAGCAAAATGGGCTTAAGTTGGGAATCCCCCAGGTGCGATCAAATTGATAAAGTGTGATCATGAATTCATCCTGTCGTAATGGAATCAATACTAACTTGCATAAAACAAGTTACTTTATATCCTCTAAACTTGCAAAATGCAAGCATCATGTTTACAGTACTATTCAGATCCCTTACTTCTGCATTTGTGTTATGATCGACCACAACGACGACAACCCATTTGAACGATCCTGTTGTCCGATTGCCTGTGCACTGGATCAGCTTGGCGACAAATGGACATTGCTGGTCATTCGCGATTTACTGCTAGGCAAGCGACGCTATCAGGAATTACTCGAATCTCCGGAAGGCATTGCCACCAACATACTCGCCGACAGACTGAAAAAACTGGAAGCTGCTGGCATCATCGTACAGCAGACTTACCAGATCAAACCGGCACGCCACGAATACCTCCTCACGCAAAAAGGCGAAGATCTTCGCCCCGTAATCGAAGCCCTGGTACGATGGGGGAAAACACATTTCCCCGGTTCCCAGGTCTTCAGGCCATACCAGCCCACCAGGACTGCAAATACGACTTGAGAAATCCGGATTGCCACTGAGTACCACCCCATCCGCAATCGAATCGCTTCAACATCCATCGAACCCAACACCCGCACGCTCACCCCAGATAACCCGAACAGCGCACAAACATTTTATCTTCACGGCAACAGCAATTCTTGTACACTATGCCCCCATCATTTCAGGGTTATCAAAGACATTTGCAAATTGCTATTGCATCTATTTAAGAGGAACATTCCATGATTTTCTGGCGCATCAAATCACTCGACGCCATCCTGGCGACCGCCGAGAAGAAAAGCCTGCATCGCACTCTCGGTGCGTGGCAACTGACCTTGCTGGGCGTGGGTGCAATCATCGGCACCGGTATCTTCGTCCTGACCGCAGAAGCAGCACAAAAAGCCGGGCCAGGAATGATGCTGTCATTCGTCATCGCCAGCTTTGTCTGCATCGTCGCAGCCTTATGCTATTCCGAATTATCGTCCATGGTGCCGGTATCCGGCTCGGCTTACACTTACTCCTACGCTGTTCTGGGTGAACTGGTGGCCTGGCTGGTGGGATGGGCGCTGATGCTGGAATATTCGGTTGCAGCCAGCGCCGTTGCAGTAGGCTGGTCCGGCTACTTTGTCGGCCTGCTGGATCATTCACTCGGCATCACGATTCCCTTTGAACTGGCCAACGGCCCTTTTGCCGGAGGTATCATCAACCTGCCTGCCGTAGCAATCTGTATTCTCGTCGTCGCCCTGCTGGTCATCGGCACTCGCGAAAGCGCTGCTTTCAACGCTGCGCTAGTAGCAGTCAAGATTGCCGCCCTGATATTGTTCATCGCATTGACCCTGCCGGTAATCAATCTGGATCACTTTCACCCCTTCATGCCACTGGGCGAAGCAGGTGTCGTCGCCGCCGCATCCTCGATCTTCTTTGCCTATGTCGGTTTTGATGCCGTTTCGACTGCGGCTGAAGAAACCAAGGACCCACAGCGCAATGTGCCGATCGGACTCATCAGTTCACTGACGATCTGCACCATTTTCTACCTGCTCATCTCAGTTGGCACAATCGGCTCGATTGGTGCCCAGCCACTCATGGACGCATCCGGAAAAGGACTGGCGCCGGGCTCAATGGCGCTGGCCGAGCAGTGTCAATCGCTGCTGACGGCTGGACAGCAACCGCTGGTTTGTTCGCGTGAAGCATTGGCACAGGTTTTACGCGAGATCGGGTGGGAAAGAATCGGCAATCTGTTGGGCCTGACCGCGTTTCTGGCGCTACCATCGGTAATCTTGATGATGCTGTTCGGACAAACCCGCATCTTTTTTGTCATGTCACGCGATGGCCTGCTGCCGGAAATCCTGAGTCGCATTCATGTACGCTTCAAGACACCGCACGTTGTCACCTACGTTACCGGCTTTGGCGTGACGCTTGCAGCGGCATTCCTGCCGGTGGGTAAACTGGCCGACATATCCAATTCCGGAACACTGTTCGCATTCATGGTGGTCGCACTGACGGTCATGATCCTGCGAGTCAGGGAAAAGTCCCGCAAGCGGCCGTTCAAGGCACCCGCGATCTGGCTAGTCGGACCGCTTGCCGTCGTAGGCTGCATCGTCCTGTTCCTTTTTCTGCCAGCGGATGCCAAACTGGTTTTTCCGATCTGGTCGACCATCGGACTGGTTTTCTACTTTTTCTACGGTTATCGCAAAAGTCATGTCGCACGAGGCTTGTAATCATACTGATATGGCTGCTTCCCGAATCCGGGTGACGGCAATACCGTAAAAACACACCCACACACCCCTTACCGGGTCGCCTGGGTAACGGGACTGCGCAACAGCACTGGCAGGATGACCAGTGTACAGATCAGT
>JAAEXZ010000030.1 GCA_017879645.1 Nitrosomonas sp. | reverse complement strand
CCGGATTCCGATTGAATCAGAATCAATGGGTGATCGTATGGAACTGAAGAAACGATTCAGGTTCTTCAGAAGCCGGGTAGGGATAATTCGTGTCGAGCTTTCCGTAAATGCACTGCTTAGTAGACAAACAATATTTGATAAAAAATTCAGTAATATGATGCAACCAACTGTACTGACAAATCAGCATCGCAATACGGCAATCATAGTAGCTATCAGTGGTAAGAAGTACCTCGTGATAAAACTGGGAAAAGGAAAATTGACCGTTCAATCCCTGACGCAGCAACAGATCAGTAATCAGGGTTATATGATTAGTGAGTATCCTCCAGCATTGGCAGCAACTTCTTATCTGCAGCATGGAGCTGGCGTGAGTGATAGAGCCAAGCAATACCTGGAAAAGATTGCCGAGGGTAAGTATTCGGGAAGTTTGGTTTTGTGACCGAAACTAACATGTAGTGGGTATTATTTGCGCAAGGCAATTATTCCTGTAGTACGTAGAATAATTCAATAATCAAACCAGATTGACTGAGTATTATTGAGATAATGAAGGGTGCTCAATATGTTTTATCAAAAACATCAACTTCCCGTAGCCCCCACTGATCTGAGTCCAACTGATAATGACAGGTTTTCTTGATACTTCATATCTAACCCTTCGGTTGTGCTGATCGTATTCGATGATTCTTTATCAGTTTATAAATGTGTGATTGGGTTGTTAGAGGCAGGCCAGCCCATTTTTTCAAAAGAATCGATATCGTGCAGAAGGGAACAATACGCCTCCCCGTGAAGAGCACATGATGTTCCATATATACTCTTCAATCAGTGTGCTATTGCAGAAAGCTAGTTTGAGTACACTATCGATTGTTATCGCTTGCCATAAATATATTGCAAATTGGCCGTTACGCCATTGGCATTGAAATCACCAACAACCAATGGGAGGCCTGTTCGCAGGTCGATAGCACCCGATGTAGCATTAAGATCAGAATGATATATTGATGTGCTAAGTAGTAGACCTGGCTGCGGTGTATATACCAACCTTACTGTTGCGTTTCGAAAAACATTGTTTCTTCCAATCTGGAGTCTATCTTGAGTTTGTTGAATAGAGAAGCGATCGAACTGTCGATCTTCATAAGAAAAATCTCCTTCAAGCCTGACTTTCGGGGTAATGTTCCATGAAGGAACGATACTGCCGCCAGTGTTCAAACTAAAACTCCCGGTCAATTGCTGCATGACGGATGTCAAACGCCAGCCGTTCAGTGTCAATCCCAATTTCTCGGTAGGCTGCCAATGATAAATCAGGCGACCATTAAATCCATCAAAATCCCGTCCGGAAAAACCGGTTGAGTTACTGCGATTAACCCAGCCTCCCATCAACTCTAGTTGTGATTTTTCAGTAACATTCCAGATGGTTTTTGCCATGACTTCAACTTGATTAAAACCGTTGACTCTCAGAAGGTTGTCTTGTGCAATCGTAGGATTTGTAAATTCACCGACTGTGTCTTTAAAGAGAATACCAATTTTATTTTGGTTGGCCGTTAGATAGTCCAATCCGAGTTCAAATCGGTTTTCACTACGGCTTAGAAACTTGAATCGATCGAATGTAGGGACTAAAGGATTGGTTCCTCCCGCGTTGACATTAAAATTGCTGTCAACAGTGAGATCATAGCGGGTGTAATCACCTCTTAGGTTCCAGGATGGGTGAAAACGCCAAATGCCGTTGATAAATTCCGACCGTTCGTTCCGGATTGCCTTGGAGCCTGGTTGAAAGATGAATGGTAATAACGACTGCTGGTAGTTTGCACCGATATTGCCTTCAAACCTATTTCCTAGAACCCAGTGCCAGTTGCCATTGGCGGATAGCAGATTGTTACTGATTTCGTGGAATCTTTCATACCGGTTGTAAGTCCAGTTAAATCCAGCCGAAAGCCTCTGTCGGCTGATCTGTTTTTCAAACAATATTCCACCCGAAAAACGGTTGAGTATATCTGCCGTTTTCCCTTGTGAAATGAGCTCCCGAATACGTTCAGTTGAGAATTGCTCTGCATCCAATTGCGCCTTTGTTAGATTCAGTACCGTATCCCTGAAACGCATCATATTATCGTCGGCCGTTACCGTGTAATCAAAATAAGGCTTGAGAATCTTGCTAAACTCGGCAGCGCGAATGGGGGAACTAAAAAAAAGTATGAGTAAACTTCCCGCGAAAAAAAATAGAAAGGAAGTGATGTAAGTTAGCCTGGGATTGAATCTGCATTCATTAAAATAAATGATGTTTGTATTTATGAGTTTAATAAGTTGATGGCTCATTAACTTGAAATCTTCTGAGTTATAAATTGACTGGGTTGCTATGAAATTCGGCACGAACTGTCTTTTTTTTAACATAGTCTCATAAAATAATTGAAAGTGGCACTTTTTGCCAAGAAAAAGGATTTTTCTGGAAAGTAATCACATGATAGTGTTGCATTTTTTGTCAAAAATGAAGTTCTGAGGATCAAGCAATCGATGGAACTGATAAAGCTGGTATTTTTTGGAGTAATGGCTTTAGTGTTTAAATATCTGGGAAATACATATCGAGAATAGTTAATGATTGATTGTAAATTGAATAATGCTAATCGATAAGTAAATCCGTTCTAACTGTCAATTTCTCCCGGGAATCCAGCACAGCTTAACTTTATAGATAAGGAAGAGAACTATGTGAGGACATATTAGTCGGTATTTTTTGAAATTTCCAAGAAAGATCAGAAAAAGTTTTTGTGTCCTGACGATGTGCCGAATGTTGAAGCCCTGTCCGACCACCATGATTCTTTTATTCATCAAATTAGCATGAATGATTTAATTGTTGACAATTTTTTGCATGAAAGTCTGTAATTACTTTCAAGATTTACAAAAAAATGAGAGAGTTTCGGATTAAGTCCGCGAACTTTACAAAGGTATTCGCTAATTCAATTGGGAAAATAGAGTATACTGACAGCCTTTTAATTTTTAAAAATCATAATCAGATACATTATGAGTGAATATCTTTTTACTTCTGAATCTGTGTCGGAAGGGCATCCTGATAAAGTGGCCGATCAAATCTCTGATGCCGTTCTGGATGCTATCCTCACGCAGGATGCTAACGCTCGTGTGGCTTGTGAAACTTTGTGCAGTACCGGATTGATAGTGCTTTCAGGCGAAATTACGACATTTGCATCGGTAGATTATAATGTCATTGCACGAGAGACGGTAAAGAATATTGGTTATACAAGCTCAAATATTGGTTTTGACTCCACGACCTGTGCAGTGCTTACGGCATTCAATAAACAGTCGCCGGATATAGCACAAGGGGTCAATCGTTCCAAAGAAGAGGAGATGGAACAGGGAGCTGGCGACCAAGGACTCATGTTTGGTTTTGCTTGTGATGAAACACCGCAATTGATGCCAATGCCCATCTTTTATGCCCATCGACTGGTTGAACGGCAAGCTGAACTGAGAAAGAATGGTCGTCTGCCCTGGTTGCGTCCTGATGCAAAATCACAAGTATCTGTCCGTTATCAGCAAGGCAAACCGATTAGTATCGAAACTGTCGTCATTTCAACGCAGCACGATCCAGATATTTCTCATCAAGCCTTGACTGAGGCAGTCATCGAGGAGGTTATCAAGCCTGTTTTACCGGCTGACATGGTCAGCGGTCATATCAACTATCTGGTCAATCCCACGGGGCGTTTTGTAGTGGGCGGACCAATGGGGGATTGTGGATTGACAGGACGCAAGATCATTGTGGATAGCTATGGTGGCGCAGCGCATCATGGAGGAGGTGCCTTTTCGGGTAAAGATCCATCGAAAGTTGATCGTTCGGCGACTTATGCAGGGCGTTATGTGGCAAAAAATATCGTTGCAGCCGGCATTGCCAGCAAGTGTGAAGTACAGGTGGCCTATGCCATCGGCGTTGCAAAGCCTGTTTCACTGATGGTCAATACATTCGGTACCGGTAGGATAGCAGACGAGAAAATCGTAGCCCTGATCGAAAGGCATTTTGATCTGCGCCCACGCGGCATCATCCACGCACTTGATTTGTTGCGGCCCATTTATGCTAAAACGGCGGCCTATGGTCATTTCGGGCGCGAAGAAGCCGACTTTACCTGGGAAGCAACGGATAAAGCCGCACAGTTACGTGCTGACGCAGGGTTATAGTTTTTTCTGTTAAACAAAATTAGCTATAAGCTTGATAAATTTTCCATAGTATCGAGGGGCGCTGCGGCGGTTATGTTCCGTGAGGCTCGATATAGTTGGGTATTGTTTAACGGCGCTCGTTCATATTTTAGGAGATGACTATGAACGCTGTGTTGAATCCGGATGGTAGTTTTTTTACTGATTACAAGGTGATGGATATCACGCTTGCCGAATGGGGACGTAAAGAAATTGCCATCGCCGAAACAGAAATGCCAGGTCTGATGGCATTGCGTAAAGAATATGCCAATCAGAAGCCGTTGACGGGTGCACGCATTGCAGGTTCCCTGCACATGACGATTCAAACGGCCGTGTTGATCGAAACCCTTGTTGCATTGGGTGCAGAGGTTCGTTGGGCATCGTGCAATATTTTTTCGACCCAGGATCATGCTGCTGCTGCCATTGCAGCCAGAAATATTCCTGTATTTGCCTACAAAGGTGAATCTTTAAAAGATTACTGGGAATTTGCACATCAGATCTTTGAATGGGTAAATGTCGGTGAATCCAGTGGTGCCAATATGATTCTCGATGATGGTGGGGATGCAACGCTGCTTCTGATCCTGGGTAGCAAGGCTGAAAAAAATCCTGCTGTTATCGCCAATCCAACGAATGAAGAAGAGGAAGCGCTATTTGCCGCAATAAGCAGCAAGCTGGCCGTGGATTCTACTTGGTATTCTACCAATCTGGCGCGCATACGCGGAGTTACCGAGGAAACTACCACCGGTGTGCATCGCTTGTATGAAATGCACAAAAATGGCGAATTGCCTTTCCCGGCATTCAATGTCAACGACTCTGTCACAAAATCAAAATTTGATAATCTCTACGGTTGTAGAGAGTCGCTCGTCGATGGTATCAAGCGTGCAACCGATGTCATGATTGCTGGAAAGATTGCGGTCGTTTGTGGATATGGCGATGTTGGCAAGGGTTGTGCACAATCTCTGCGGGGTTTGGGTGCGACGGTATGGATCACGGAAATTGATCCGATTTGTGCGTTGCAGGCTGCGATGGAAGGTTATCGCGTTGTCACCATGGATGATGCATGTAGTCAGGCCGATATTTTCATTACCGCCACAGGTAATCTGCGTGTCATTACACATGATCACATGCTCAAAATGAAGGATCAGGCCATCGTGTGCAATATCGGGCACTTTGACTCCGAGATAGACATTGCATCGATTCAGAAATACGAGTGGGAAAACATCAAGCCACAGGTTGATCATGTGATTTTCCCTACCGGTCGCAGAATCATCGTTCTGGCGCAAGGTCGACTGGTTAACCTGGGCTGTGCGACAGGACACCCTTCCTTTGTGATGTCCAGCTCATTTACCAATCAGGTTCTGGCGCAAATGGAGCTGTGGCAGAATGGTGCTAATTATCAGAAAAATGTTTATGTGCTGCCGAAACATCTGGATGAGAAAGTAGCCCGGTTGCATATCGGAAAACTGGGTGCAAAACTGACTGAACTGACTGACGAACAAGCAAAGTATCTCGGCCTGAACAAAAACGGTCCCTTCAAGCCAGAGCTTTATCGCTACTGATCGTTGATGGCAATATCCGGATTGTTCCGGATGTTGCTATAGATAGTCTCGCAACATTACCAGAATGAGAGACTGTAAAAGTGGTCGCCATTCTGGTTCACCATGGCCTGCAATGATGGAATCACAAAAAAATTTTTCACCGGCATTCAGCTTCGAGCTTTTTCCACCGCAAACACTACAAGGCATCGAAAAACTAAGACAAACACGACAGCTGTTGGCGCAGTATCGCCCTAAGTTTTTCTCCGTCACTTTTGGTGCGGGGGGATCTACACGTGAAAGAACACTCGAAACAGTGCTCGAGATTCAGGCCGAGGGTCACGTGGTGGCTCCTCACCTTTCCTGCATTGGTTCCACTCAGCAGAATATCCGGAGTATTCTCGAGAAATACCATGATGCCGGAATCCGGCATATCGTGGCATTGCGGGGTGACCTGCCATCAGGTATGGCGCAAGCGGGAGAGTTTCGTTATGCCAGTGAGCTGGTTACTTTCATTCGGCAGGAGTTCGGAGCAGCGTTTCATATCGAAGTGGCTGCCTACCCGGAGTATCATCCCCAGGCACGTTCTGCACAAACCGATTTCGATAATTTCCGTCGCAAGGTAGAGACGGGCGCCAATTCTGCCATTACGCAATATTTCTATAATGCGGATGCTTATTTTTATTTTGTAGAAACCTGTGAATCAGCCGGTTTGGATATACCGATCGTTCCGGGCATCATGCCAATCAACAAGTTTTCCCAGTTGGTGCGCTTTTCGGATACCTGCGGTGCCGAGATTCCCCGATGGATGCGTCGCAAATTCGAGGGATATGGTGACGACAGCGATTCCATTCAGGCATTTGGGTTGGACGTCGTCACCGATCTTTGCGATCGTTTATTAAAGGCGGGCGCCCCCGGTTTGCATTTTTACACACTCAACTCAGCTCAATTATCGATCGAAATTTGGAAGCGTTTGAATCTCAGCTCAAAAGCATATTGATTCACTTTAGGTGCCTGGAGTTTATTCTGTTGAGTTTTAAGGGTAAATGTTCTTATTGTGTAGCGCCCGCATCAAAATGCTGGTTCAGTTGAGTAAGATGAACGCTATCGCGATTTTTCAACCGGTATATAATGCGCATCGATATTAAGTTGTTACAAAACGAGGTTCCGATATGAATGAAACTGAAAAAAAGCCGGATAGCATGACACCGGCACAGGATGCGGTTACTGCTGACGAAGCACCAGCCGATATTTCCACTGTGGATGCGTGTATTGCTCATGCCCGGGAAGTCAAGGAAACACAGCTGGAAATGATCAAAAGCAAGAGTTACGACTTCGCTCCGGAGTTCAGGGATATGAGCATCCAGTTGTATCTGTTTGGTGTGATGTGGAAATGTGCCGAAAATTTGGGGCATGCTGCTGCTGAAGCCCGTGAACTGGCTTTTACAGCATTGGGAAAAATGTTTCTGCAGGATCGCATGGATAAACGTAAAGTGCCAAAGCGCATCGAATTTCTCAGAAAAATGTCCAAACTGGAAGAAGACCATAATGCATTGGCGGTTGCCATCGGATACGAATCGGAATCCGGCGATACCAGTCTGGCAGAGCTGTTCGATCACTATGTCGACGACATGCAGGTTTCCGGAGATTTCTGGCGTCTTTACGATCGGGGACGGAAAATCATGATGTATGGCGGTTTATTCATCATATTTGTGGTGATCTGGTTCGTAACCATTTTTATGCCGGGGAATAGTGTCATTTCTGTTCTGGCGGCTGCCCTGATTTTAGCTGCGCTGTTTGTGATACCCGTGTTCCTGGTTGGTGTTGTCATCTATCGTTCGAAAATGAAAAAATTCAAGCGAGCGAATTGACATGTCAGAATGCACTCTTTAGCCGGTCTGAGTGCAGAAATTTGGTTTCATCGATCTAATTATCCATTACTGATTTAAGAATGAGCGCTTTGATTCTGGATGGTAAGCAAATTGCAGCATTGGTCCGTGCGGAATGGAAGTTGCGTGCTGAGAAACTGACACAGCAAGGTACCAAACCGGGGTTGGCAGTCATCATCGTGGGTGATGATCCGGCATCGGCACTCTATGTGAAAAACAAGATCAAAGCTTGTAATGAAACAGGTATTTATTCGGAAGTGCACAGTTTCGGCGGGAGTGTCGAGCAGCAAAAAGTTCTGGATTGCATTCAGACACTCAATCAGAATGTCCATATTCACGGCATTTTGGTACAACTGCCATTGCCACCGCAATTCGAGAATAATCGTGTGATCACTTCGATTGCAGTCGAAAAGGATGTGGATGGTTTCCATTTTTACAATGTGGGTGCCTTGGTAACCGGCAACACCGTTTTTTCGCCTTGCACACCGTATGGTGTGATGGTCATGCTGGAGCGTAACAACATTGCCATCGAAGGCAAACATGCGGTGGTGATCGGACGCAGTAATATTGTGGGTAAACCCATGGCCATGATGCTGCTGGAAAAAGGCGCAACTGTCACCATTTGTACATCCAGAACTCGCAATTTGCTGGAATTCACCAAAAATGCGGATATTCTGGTCGTGGCAACCGGCAAGCCACGCATGGTTACAGCGGCGATGGTCAAGCCGGGCGCAGTAGTCATCGATGTCGGCATCAATCGGCTCGCGGATGGGAAACTCTGTGGCGATGTCGATTATGATGCAGTAAAAGCAGTCGCGGGTCATATCACCCCGGTACCGGGTGGGGTAGGGCCCATGACCATTACTATGCTGCTCTGCAATACCATTCTGGCTGCCGAGCGTGCACAATCGGGAATTCAGGTCAAGTTCTGACGGGAGGTGCCAGTGAATTTGGACAAGCAACCGGATATTGATCCACAGGAAACGCAGGAATGGCTTGATGCACTGGATTCAGTGATCGTCAACGCGGGTAGCGATCGTGCCCATTTCCTGCTGGAACAACTGGTCGAAAAAGCCCGTCGTTCAGGGGCTTATTTGCCCTACAGCGCTACCACTGCTTACGTCAATACCATTCCCACAGGCAAGGAGGAGCGATCGCCAGGTAATAATGCCATTGAGCATCGTATTCGTTCCTATGTGCGCTGGAATGCCATGGCCATGGTATTGCGTGCCAACATGGATACCAATGTCGGAGGACATATTGCCAGTTTTGCATCGGCAGCGACATTGTACGATGTGGGTTACAACCATTTCTGGCATGCACCGAGCGAAACGCATGGGGGTGATCTGGTCTATGTGCAGGGGCACTCATCTCCTGGAGCTTATGCCTATGCATTCTTATCCGGAGAACTGACCCAGGAACAACTGGACAATTTTCGTCAGGAAGTTGGAGGCAATGGCCTGCCGTCCTATCCTCATCCCTGGTTGATGCCGAATTTCTGGCAATTTCCCACGGTATCCATGGGACTGGGGCCTCTGATGGCAATCTACCAGGCGCGCTTCATGAAGTATCTGGGTAGTCGTGGCATGGTCAACACACAGGGCCGCAAAGTCTGGGCGTTCATGGGTGATGGCGAAATGGATGAACCGGAATCGCTTGGTGCTATTTCACTGGCTTCCCGTGAGAATCTGGATAATCTGATTTTTGTCGTGAATTGCAACCTGCAGCGACTGGATGGTCCGGTGCGTGGAAATGGCAAAATCATCCAGGAATTGGAAGGTGCTTTCCGCGGAGCAGGCTGGAATGTCATCAAGGTGATCTGGGGTTCCTACTGGGATCCCCTGCTGGCCAAAGATATCAAAGGATTGCTACAGAAGCGCATGATGGAATGTGTCGATGGCGAGTATCAAAATTTCAAGGCCAGGGATGGTGCTTACGTGCGTGAGCATTTTTTTGGCAAGTATCCGGAGTTACTGGAGATGGTTGCCAATATGTCAGACGATGACATCTGGCGATTGAATCGCGGGGGGCACGATCCCTATAAAGTCTATGCGGCTTATGCATCAGCAGTGAAGCATACCGGTCAGCCAACGGTGATACTGGCCAAAACCATCAAGGGCTACGGCATGGGTGAATCCGGTGAGGCGCAGAACATCACGCATCAGCAGAAAAAGATGGGTACGATCTCGTTAAAGGCCTTTCGCAACCGTTTTGGTCTGGATATTCCGGACGACACGATTGATGATGTGCCCTATCTGACTTTTGCAAAGGACTCTCCGGAGTTTGTTTACCTGCAGGAGCGGCGCCAGTCGCTTGGCGGTGCTTTTCATCATCGTAAAAGCAGTGCTCAACCCTTGCAGGTGCCACCACTCTCGGCTTTTGAATCGTTGCTGAAGGCAAGCGGCGAAGGACGTGAATCGTCAACCACCATGGCGTTTGTGCGCATCCTCAACATTCTGGTCAAGGACAAGCAGATCGGCAAACATGTCGTGCCGATCGTGGCTGACGAGTCGCGAACGTTTGGTATGGAAGGCATGTTCCGGCAACTCGGAATCTGGTCCTCGATGGGGCAGTTATACACGCCGCAGGATGCCGATCAGTTGATGTACTACAAGGAAGACAAGCACGGACAAATCCTGCAGGAAGGCATTTGTGAGGCGGGCGCCATGTCATCCTGGATTGCGGCGGCAACAGCCTACAGTACGCATGGCATACAGATGATTCCATTTTTTATTTTCTATTCCATGTTTGGTTTTCAGCGTATTGGCGATCTGGCCTGGGCGGCGGGTGACATGCGTTGTCGCGGTTTTTTACTGGGTGGAACGGCAGGGCGTACGACTTTGAATGGAGAGGGATTGCAACACGAGGATGGGCATAGTCATGTCGTGGCCTCGACCATTCCCAATTGTGTCGCATACGATCCGGCCTTTGCCTATGAGTTGGCGGTGATCGTTCAGGATGGACTGCGTCGCATGTATCAGGATCAGCAGGACGTTTATTACTATATTACCGTCATGAACGAAAACTACACGCACCCCGCAATGCCTGCCGGTGTCGAGCAGGCTATTCTGAAAGGAATGTATCTGTTCCGGGATGGAGGGGAGGGACAGAATGAACCGCGCGTGCAATTGCTAGGTGCGGGTACCATCTTGCGCGAGGTCATTGCCGCAGCAGACATATTGAAGGAGCAATATCACGTTAATGCCGACATCTGGAGTGTGACCAGTTTCAATGAACTGCGTCGCGAGGCGCTAAAGGTTGCACGCTGGAATATGCTGCACCCGCAGCAACAGGCACAATCATCCCATGTGGAAAATTGTCTCAGGGGGCGCAACGGACCGGTTATCGCCGCGACGGATTATATGAAAATCTATGCCGACCAGATTCGTGAATTTGTGCCAGGCACCTATCGGATTCTGGGTACGGATGGATTTGGACGTTCGGATACGCGTCAGAAACTGCGCCACTTTTTCGAAGTCGATCGTTTCTTCATTGTCATTGCAGCGTTGAAGGCACTTGCCGATGCAGGAAAAGTATCTGCTCAGACCGTGACCGAGGCGATGGAGAAACTGGGTATTGATCCAGAAAAAGCCAATCCCATGGTTAGTTGATGCAGCGCAGGTTGTTTCAAACAAGACTTACATTATCGTCATCAATCCAGCGAGGTTGCCGTGGCTGAGTTAAAAAAAGTATTCATTCCGGATATTGGTGATTTCAAGGATGTTCCCGTCATTGAAGTACTGGTCAAAAACGGGGACAACGTACAAGTCGAGGATTCGCTGGTAACGCTGGAGTCGGACAAGGCGACAATCGAGGTGCCATCACCTTATTCAGGCCAGGTGAGAGAAATTTTCGTCAAAGCAGGAGACAAAGTATCCGAAGGCACGGTCATTCTGGCGATTGAAACAGCAACGGCACAACCGGCACAACAATCCGACCAGGTGTCTCCTGCTTTAGCTGCCGACCAGAGTGCTGTTGATGAAAAAAAAGCTGCTGTACCGCAGCCTGCCACTTCGGTGAGGCAAAGCATTCCCTCCGTAACCTCCGATGTCGTGCTGCCCGTGTCTACCAAAGCTCACGCCAGTCCTTCGATTCGCCGTTTTGCCCGAGAACTGGGCGTCAATCTCGACCGGATTACCGGCAGTGGTCCCAAGCATCGCATACTCAAGGAAGATGTGCAGGCTTACGTCAAAGCCGAATTATCGAAGCTGCGTAACGCTGGAAGCGGAGCAGAACTGAATCTGCTGCCTTGGCCGCAAGTCAATTTTGCCAAATTTGGTCCTGTTGAGTTGCAGTCACTGGCTCGCATCAAGCAGATCTCTGGAGCCAATTTGCACCGTAACTGGGTCATGATTCCGCATGTCACCCAGTTCGATGAAGCGGATATCACCGATCTCGAGGCATTACGTCAGGAATCGAACAAGCCTGGAACTGATAACAGGGTCAAATTGACGCTGCTGGCTTTCCTGATGAAGGCACTGATTGCGCCACTGAAAAAATATCCCGAATTCAACGCATCGCTCGATAACAGTGTTGAAGGGGAATTAAACCTGATCATCAAACATTATTTTCATATCGGATTTGCCGTGGATACGGTCAATGGATTGGTTGTGCCGGTCATCAGGGATGTGGATCAGAAAGGTATCATCACGATTGCCGAAGAATTATCCAGACTGTCGTCCCTGGCGCGTGAAGGCAAATTGAAACCGGTGGACATGCAGGGCGCCAGTTTTACCGTCTCCAGTCTGGGCGGGATAGGCGGTACGGCTTTTACTCCGATTATCAACGCGCCCGAGGTGGCCATACTGGGGGTTTCCAAAGCCACGATGAAGCCGGTTTATCAGGGTGATCGGTTTGTGCCTCGGTTGATGCTACCTCTTTCCTTATCCTATGATCACCGGGTAATTGATGGCGCAACGGCGGCCCGCTTTACCACACTGCTTTCAGAAGTACTGACGGACATGCGCCTGGCGTTGCTGTGATGTGCGGTATCATGTTTTCTCCGGCAGTCAATGGACGCGACTAATTTGCTTCCGACGATTGGTATTTATGGTGGAACATTTGATCCGATCCACTATGGTCATTTGCGTATGGCCGAAGAGTTGGTCGATGTCATTGGACTTCAACGTGTGATTTTTGTGCCCTCTGGCGCGCCCCGCTTGCGTGCAGCACCGGTAGCAGCCAAAATGGCCCGGTCCGAGATGGTGCGGCTGGCCATTCAGGGAAACGACAGATTTACTGTGGATGAAAGGGAAATCAATCGCCCGGGCATCAGTACCACAATCGAGTCATTACGGGAATTCAGGGCAGAATTCGGTCCCCGTGTTGCACTTTGCTTTATCATCGGAACCGATGCTTTTCTGAAAATCGATCAGTGGCATGAGTGGCGGGCATTATTTCATTTGTGCCATTTTGTCATTGTCTCGCGCCCTGCGGTCGATGACCGGTTCATCTGTTCCGGAGACATCGAGCCTGAATGGACCCAACGCCGTATTGTCAGTGCGGATGACTTGAAATTGCAACCAGCCGGTTATATTTTCGCTCCAAGGACATCGCGACTGGAAATTTCGGCTTCACAGATCCGCGATCTGGCCGGTAGCGGTAAAAGCCTGCGCTATTTATTGCCGGAAGTGGTTACAGATTATATTCGATTAAATTCCTTATATATTGAGAAAGCATGAATTCACAAAAACTGGTTGATATCATCGTTGATGCGCTTGAGGATATCAAAGCCCACGATATCGACATCATCAATGTTGCAAGAATAACCTCGCTGTTTGAATTTATTGTCATTGCCAGTGCCGATTCGACTCGCCAGACCAAGTCTCTGGCTTACCATGTGCAGGAGAAAATCAAAGCTGCGGGTGGAAAAGTGCACAGCATCGAAGGTGAACAAACGGGGGAATGGGTGCTGGTGGACGCCGGTGATGTGATTGTGCATATCATGCTGCCTGTCGCACGGGAACATTACAATCTTCGCGCGCTATGGTCACAGCCTGCCAGCTCTGCGCCCTGATGGTCTTTGAATCAATAGCCAATGCGGACGATGGTTATCGGACATGAAATGTCATGTCATTGCAATCGGCCATAAAATGCCGGATTGGGTGGATTCCGGTTACCAGGAATATGCCAAGCGCATGCCACGTGAGATGCCGGTCAGCTTGCTTGAAATCAAGCCGGAGAAGCGTACCAGTGGAAAAACGACTGAACAACTTCTTCATGCCGAATGCCTGCGGATTCGTGCTGCCTTGCCTGTCGATTGCCGCACGATCGTGCTCGATGAGCGGGGAGAGCTGTGGACGAGTGAGAAACTGGCGATCATCCTCAAGCAGTGGGCTTTCGATACGGTACCGATTGCTTTCATCATTGGCAGTGCGGATGGTTTGCACACCGAAATCAAGAACAATGCCGATGAAATACTGGCCTTATCCCGCCTGACGCTACCACATGGGTTGGTCAGAGTATTGCTGGCTGAGCAGTTGTATCGTGCCAGTACGATTATCAAAGGTCATCCCTATCATCGGTCCTAACAGCGATTCGGCTGGATGGCTAAAAAAAAACGTGAGAATGGGATATGATACTTGTTCTGCTACAACCCGAATGAAGCAACTCTGCTATGACAATGAATCCCGATAATCAAATTTACCTGGCTTCGAGAAGTCCCAGAAGACGTGAATTATTGAGGCAAATCGGGGTAAAGTTCAATTTGCTGTTAATGCGGGAAACATTGGGACGTCCCGTTGACATCGATGAGCAACCACTGGATGGTGAAGCACCGGCGGATTACGTTTACAGGATAGTGCAATTCAAGGCGCAGGAAGGCTGGAAACGACTATCACAGCGCAGGTTTTCGGTTCTGCCGATATTGGTGGCCGACACGATCGTCACCCTTGACGGCAGCATACTGGGTAAACCCAGAGATCTGGCGCATGCCGAGAGTATGCTGTCGGCTTTGTCCGGACGGTCGCATGAGGTTCTAACAGCAATTGGCGTGGGTGTCAGGGATAGGGTGCAGGTCAGGTTGTCGCGATCCACAGTAAGATTTCGCGAAATCAGTCCGCACGAGATTCACAAGTATCTGGCAGCCCAAAATATTCTGGACAAGGCCGGAGGTTATGCCATACAAGGTATGGCAGCCATTTTTATCACGGAGATCAATGGTAGTTATAGTGGCATCATGGGGCTTCCACTGTATGAAACTGCCCAGCTGCTTGAAGAAAGTGGGATAGTGCTTTTTCCTTGAGTGCATGGTGCAGTTGAAAGGGCATACGTGTATAACAATCCACAATTCAGATTGGAAGTGATTCGATTATATGGGGATGTACCGTGAACAATGAGATTCTGGTCAATATCACGCCACAGGAGACACGTGTTGCCATACTGGAACAAGGTGTGTCGCAGGAGCTGCACGTCGAGAGAACCAGTGGCCGGGGTATCGTCGGTAATATCTATTACGGACGGGTCAGTCGCGTGTTGCCCGGCATGCAGTCCGCTTTTGTGGATATCGGGCTGGATCGGGCTGCATTCCTGCATGTGGCCGATATCTGGGGGTCGAATCAGGATAGTGATACCAGTAAACCCATAGAAAAATTACTGTACGAAGGCAACAATATTCTGGTGCAGGTAATCAAGGATGCGATTGGTACCAAAGGTGCACGATTATCCACACAGATCAGCCTGGCTGGACGATTGCTGGTGTATTTGCCGCAGGAGTCGCATATCGGTATTTCGCAACGTATCGAAGATGGTGGTGAACGCGAATTGTTGCGCGACAGGTTGCAGCAAATCCTGCCGGCTGATGAGAAGGGCGGGTACATTATCCGCACCATGGCGGAGGCCGCCAGTGAAAGTGATTTGCGTGCCGACCTAGAATATTTGCATAAATTATGGCGCGACATTCAGCAGAATTCGATCACCAATGCGGCTCCAATGTTGTTGTATCAGGATCTCGATCTGAGTCACAGGGTGCTACGGGATTTTGTGACGGAAGATACCCTCAAAATCCTGGTCGATTCACGGGAGAATTATCAGCGCCTGATGAAATTTGCGCAAAATTACATGACATATATTGCCGACCGGATCACGCTGTATACCGGTGATCGCCCCCTGTTTGACTTGTATAGCGTTGAGGAAGAGATCGAAAGATCATTGGCCAAGCGCGTGGATTTAAAGTCCGGTGGATATCTGATCATTGACCAGACCGAAGCGTTGACGACCATGGATGTCAATACCGGGGGATTCATCGGTGTGCGCAATTTCGATGACACAATCTTCAAAACCAACCTGGAAGCCGCACAGGTCATCGCGCGTCAGTTGAGGCTGCGTAATCTGGGAGGCATCATCATCATCGATTTTATCGACATGGATTCCGAGGATCACCGGAATGCCGTGCTTGCTGAATTCAACAAGGCACTGTCGCGTGATCGCACACGGATTACCGTGAATGGCTTCAGCGCACTTGGACTGGTGGAGATGACACGTAAGCGGACCCGGGAGAGTCTGGCCCATGTTTTGTGTGAGCCTTGTCCCACATGCCAGGGGCGCGGCGAAATCCGAACTGCACAAACCGTATGCTATGAAATTTTGCGTGAATTGTTACGCGAGGCGCGTCAATTCGAAGCCAATGAGTTTCGCATACTCGCATCGCAGCAGGTCATTGATCTGTTTCTCGATGAAGAATCCCAGAGCTTGGCGCAACTCGGTGATTTCATCGCCAAACCCATCAGCTTGCAGGTTGAGGAATCCTACACGCAAGAACAATACGATGTCATCCTGATGTAATTCCGTTTCTGGACCTTCCAAACCGATACCTTCCCACTTCCAGCATCATTTTTCCTGCAATGTTTGTATCATGGCTGTTCGAAAAATGCTGTTTATTGTGTCGCATAGTTTGCAAAGAGTTTACATTCTCTCAACAATTTAGCCCATTGCCCCCGGTATAGTTCACCTCAATGCAGTTATGTGTTTTTTTATTCATGGAGGTTGTTCATCCATCTGATTAAAAAAGCGAATGGAGTCTGAATAGGGTTCTTGGAGGAAACAATGACAACACTGAGGCAAGTTACAGATAGCAACACGGCGGTGGCACCGGTTACCGCATCTGAATTGGTCGCGAATGAATTTTTAACATTCCGGCTGGGAGGAGAGGAATACGGCATCGAGATTCTGAAAGTGCAGGAAATTCGTGGCTACGATTCCATCACCCATATTGCGAATTCACCGGACTATATCAAGGGTGTAATCAATCTGCGGGGCATTATTGTCCCCATCATCGATATGCGGATCAAGTTCAATCTGGCTCACGCAGCTTATGATCAATTCACCGTGGTAATCATTCTGACGGTGGCGGGGCGTGTGATGGGCGTCGTGGTGGATGGTGTGTCGGATGTGATTACACTGGCGGATGAGCAGGTGCGTCCGACACCTGGTCTGGGTTCGGTCATCGAAACGCAATACATCATGGGACTCGGAACCGTGGATGAACGCATGCTGATATTGATCGACATCGAAAAGCTGATGCGCGGCAGTGCCATGGGTCTAATTACGAACAACATAAATTAATCAAGTGATTTGATACAGGATACTGAAAGGAGAATCATGATATTTAATAACATGACCATTAAGTCCCGACTCATAGTCGTGGTTGGATTTTTATCAACGCTGTTGGTCGGTATTGGCGGTATTGGTGTCTACGGCATGAACCAGATGGATACAGCCTTCAAGGGAGTGTATGACGATCGCGTTTTACCATTGGGTGATCTGGGGGTGGTTCTGGATCGCATACAGCGCATACGTTTCAATACAGTGATTTCAAGCTATTCTGAGAATCCAGCCATTGTGACTGAGAGAAAGATACTCAATGACCAGAGGTTTGCAGAGATCGGGACATTATGGCCTCAGTATATGGCGACCCGATTGACAGCTGAGGAATCTGCGTTAGCCAAGGATTTCGAGCAACAATGGAAGAACTTGTCACAATCCGTGGATCGCTCGATGAGCGCTGCGCTGAACAAGGAATTCAAGGCTGCACAACAGAATCTGCACGATGATCTGTTTACCAAATTTGATGCAGCCCATACCACCATGTTCAAATTGCTCGATTTGCAACGGGTGCTGGGCTCGAATGAGTACGAATCTGCACATGGGGTATATCAAAAACTTTTGACCCTCAGCAATACTATGACTGCGGTGAGTCTGATCCTTGCCATCGTTACCGGATTTTTGTTGCTGCGTGCCATCATCAGACCGCTGAATGAGGCCGTGACCATTGCCAATGCCGTGGCTTCGGGTGATCTGACCACTCGAATCGAGGTAAATTCGACCAATGAAACAGGGCGTTTGTTGCAGGCACTGAAAACGATGAACGACAATTTACTGGATCTGGTCGGCAAGGTACGCAGCAGTACGGAATCGATTGCCACGGCTTCTAGTGAAATCGCATCGGGTAACATGGATTTGAGTCAGCGCACCGAAGAACAGGCTTCGAGTCTTGAGGAAACCGCTTCTTCGATGGAAGAACTGACATCGACCGTGAGACAGAATGCGGACAATGCACGTCAGGCCAATCAACTGGCGGTTGGCGCCTCGGAAGTGGCTATGAAAGGTGGATCTGTGGTTGGACAAGTGGTACAGACGATGAGCTCGATCAATGACAGTTCGAAGAAAGTGGTCGAGATCATCAGTGTCATCGATGGTATTGCATTCCAAACCAATATTCTGGCGCTGAATGCCGCAGTGGAAGCAGCCCGGGCAGGTGAGCAGGGAAGGGGGTTTGCTGTAGTGGCCACGGAAGTGCGTACCCTGGCGCAACGTTCAGCAGCAGCGGCCAAGGAAATCAAGGAATTGATCAATGACTCCGTAGCCAAAGTCGACGAAGGTACGAAACTGGTGGATGAGGCTGGATCGACCATGAACGAGATCGTGGCAGCTGTGAAACGGGTCACCGACATCATGAGCGAAATCTCTGCTGCATCCCAGGAACAAAGCTCAGGAATCGAGCAGATCAATCAGGCCGTGACGCAAATGGACGAAGCCACACAGCAGAATGCAGCTCTGGTGGAAGAAGCATCTGCGGCAGCAGAATCCATGAAGGAGCAATCCAATGCGTTGACGCAGGCTGTCAGTGTATTCAAGTTTACGGGCTACGATGTAAAAGCTGCCACGGCACCGTCAGCAAGGAAAGTGCATCAAACCAACTTGACCAAACTGCCCAATCGTGGACCCGCCACCAGGAAAATGGTGACTGAAATCAAGGCAAATGCAGGATCGGAAAAACCGGTTGTTGCACCACGCAAAGTTGCAGCAGGGGGTGGGGAAGACTGGGAAGAGTTTTAACCGTTAGGCATTAACGGGAATCCGGGCGATATCTGAGGGAACTCAGATATCGCTTTGCCATTTAGAACTGAAAATTACCAGTTGCGCTGGTTGAATGGGCGACTAATTGACTTGTTGACACCGCCTTTGTTCCGTTTGAATGATAGGCTTGGGCATCGGTTCAGACAAATTAGATGGCAACGACCTGGATATCCGGTTCGATTGTTTTCAACATGTTCTCAATACCGCGCAATGTCCCGGATATGGAACTGGGGCATGTACCACAGGCACCTTGATAATGGATGCGTAAAATATTACCTTCCAATCCGAGTATGTGCAGATCTCCGCCATCGTGTTGCAAGTAGGGCCGAACTTCCTCATCCAGCATGATATTGATTTTCTCCAGCCGCACCTGATCTTCCGGGCTTAAATTGGCCAGAATGGTGTCAGCAGCTGCGACCGTTTCAGCCGATTGTGCCGTAGCGGCAGGGGCTGCACGGATGGGATCGGCAATTTCGCGGGCTAGATCTTGCCAGTTCGCTTCTCCGTCCTGGGTTACCGTGATCCAGTGGTCAATATAGAATACATTGGTGACGTGATCGATATCGAATAACGCTGAAGCCAGAGGATCGTCTTGCGCAGCCTCGGCATTATCATAAGATCGTGCTATACCCCAAGTCAGGGGTTCCTTGAGAATAAATTTCAATGCATTCTTGTTGGGTGTTCCTTCTATATCCGCAATTTTAGGCATTTTAGTTTTATGAGTATGAGTTGTACGAGCATGATTTGAATCATTCTTTATTTTTTTATGGTGTAACTAAAACGACTTGCAATGAATCTAGTTCGGTGCAGGCTGCCATTTTTGATTATGAGTGATCAGGAACAATCGTTTGTACCGGATCTTGATCTGCTTCTGTCGATGCATTAGTTAAGGAATTGAGCGCGGCATGCAGGGTATGCCAAGGCAGAATGGCGCACTTGACGCGAGTGGGCAAGTCGCGAATACCGGAAAAAACGGTTAACCGTCCAAGATGATGAGGCAGATTGGTGTCGAGTTTTCCCGTTGTCAACTCCCGAAATTCATGAATCAGTGTTTCGGCATCCATGCGTGTTTTACCTTTGACTGCGGCGGTCATCATCGATGCCGATGCCTTGCAGATTGCACAGGATTCACCTTGGAAGGCAATGGACTGAATCTGGTCGTTTTCAAGCTGAAGTGTAATGTCCAGACGATCGCCACACAAAGGATTATGTCCGGTTGCCTGGTGGCTGGCATGATCCAGTTTGCCATAGTTCCGTGGCTTTTTGTTATGGTCAAGTATGACTTCCTGATAAAGTGAGTTGGTATGCATTATAAAAAAATCTTTTGTACGGTTTTGATGCCGGCAGCCAGCGCGTCGACTTCGGATTTTTTGTTGTAAAAAGCAAACGAAGCACGTGAGGTTGCAGGTACATTGAAGCGCTGCATGATCGGTTGTGCACAATGATGTCCGGTTCGAACAGCAACGCCATCCTGGTTCAGGATCGTACCTACGTCATGGGGATGAACACCGTCGATGGTAAAGGACAATACTGCCGTTTTTTCTGCAGCGGTACCCAGGATGGTGACACCTGGAATTTGATTCAGGCAGCGGGTAGCATACTCGAGCAGTGTCGTTTCGTATGCAGCGATCTGCTCGATGCCAATCGACATCAAGTAATCGATGGCAGCAGCAAAACCAATGGCCGCTGCAATGGGGGGGGTACCCGCCTCGAACTTGTGTGGAATGGTATTGTATGTTGTTTTTTCAAAAGTGACGGAAGCAATCATGTCACCGCCACCCTTGAATGGCTGCATGGATTCCAGTAATGCAGCTTTACCATACAGGATACCCACCCCGGTGGGACCACATAATTTATGAGCAGAGAATGCATAAAAATCGCAATCCAGGGACTGAACATCAATGGGAATATGCGGCGCTGCTTGCGCACCATCGATCAATACGGGAACACCATGACGGTGAGCAATATCGATCATTTTCTTGATAGGGTTGATAGTGCCGAGTGCATTGGAAACATGAATCAGACCGACAAATCGGGTGTTTTCATTGAATAGCGCTTCATAAGCCTCGATTTCCAGCTCGCCTTTGTCATTAATCGGAACCACGCGAATTGTTGCACCCTTTTCATTTGCCAGCATTTGCCAGGGTACGATATTGGAGTGATGCTCCAGCGTGGTGAGGATGATTTCATCTCCGGCCTTGATGAATTTGCGGCCATAACCATGCATGACCAGGTTGATCGAATCAGTGGTGCCACTGGTAAAGATGATTTCACGATCTTCCTGGGCATTGATGAAATGCTGCAATGTATAGCGAGCTTGCTGATATTCGTGGGTTGCAACTTCTGACAGATAATGAACGGCACGATTGATGTTTGCATGCTGAGTGGTCTGGTATCGTACCAAACGATCGATAACCTGCTGTGGCATCTGGCTGGAAGCCGCATTGTCAAGATATATCAGCGGATTGCCATCTATTCTAAGTTGTAGGATAGGGAAATCAGCACGAATCTTCTCCCAATCGACAATAGAAGAAGGTGTCTCAGATTTCACAGAAACGTTGGATAAGTTCATGATCAGTGACTCTGAGTTTGTCTAAGTACGACGTGTTCCAATTGCTGTTTCAACGAAGGAACAGGAATACGGTTTATGATTTCCGCGCCAAACGCGAAGGTCAACAGATTACGTGCTTCAGTTTCGGATAAACCGCGACTTTGTAGATAAAAAATTTCCTCCGCATCCAGTTGCCCGACCGTGGCACCGTGAGCACATTTGACATCATCGGCAAAAATTTCCAGTTGAGGTTTGGTATCGATCTGGGCAGATTTGCTCAACAGCAGGTTACGGCTGGATTGCGACGAGTTGGTGCGTTGTGCATGTGGGCGCACGATGATTTTGCCATTAAACACGGCGTGGGCGGCATCATCAACGATACATTTGTGCTGTTGCTGACTGATACCATGCGGTTGAGCATGGTCAATGCAGGTATGAGTATCAGCAAGCTGACGACCGGAAATCATGGATAATCCGCTGATATCGCATTCCGCAGCTTTGTTCATGATATGGATATCCATGTTGTACCGGGAGATCTGTGCTCCCAGTGTTACAGCGGTGGATTGAAAGTGACTGGCCTGACCGAGTGAAACAGCGCAATTTGCCAAGTGAAAGGCTTGATTGCTCTCACGCTGAACGCGTATGTGCTGAATACGTGCATGTTCAGCCAGACTGATTTCTGTAACCGAGTTGGTGATATAAGCCGCCGATTGCTGAAGCGAAACATAATCCTCGATCACAGTTGCCTGGCTTCCGGGTTCGCCTATGATCAGGGAACGGGGATAGCTGGTGACTTCACTCTGTGTAGCGATAAACAGTAAGTGAACCGGCTGCTTGAGTACAAATTCTTTTGGAAAGACAATCACAGCTGCATCACGTAGAAAAGCGGTATTCAGTGCAGCAAAAACATTAGAATCAATACCGACATGCTTGCTAAGGTGGGATTGCAATAACGCATCCCGCGAACCGAGATATGCCGGCAAGTTACCTGCAATATGCGATAGTGATCCAGTTATGATCGATAATTGAGGGGCAAAGTGCCCATCCACAAAGACCAGCCGATTCTCTGCCTCTTTTAGTTTCAGATGTTCGATGTCTTTTACTTGCAGATCACACTTGGGTGTGGCGGCTTGAAAAGGCAGGCGTGCCAAAGGCGATATATCCGTAAACCGCCACTCCTCATCTTTTTTGGTAGGTAACTGTTGTGTACCGGCCCGATCGATAGCTTCGGCACGCAAGCGATCCAGCCACGATAAGGATTCGGCAGGCTTGATGTCCCAGGATGCAAGCAGGTACTGAAGATAGTCGGATTGCAGGGACGCCGTCATGCACTGACTCCCGCTAATGATTGTTTGTTTGCAGAAATCCAGTCATAGCCATGAGTTTCCAATTCCAAGGCCAGTTCTTTTCCACCGGTCATGACAATGCGTCCGGATTGCATGATATGGACATAATCGGGGACGATATAATCTAGCAAACGTTGATAGTGGGTAACAACTATCATCGCGTTATTTTGATTGGCAATTTGGTTGACTCCTTGCGCAACGATCTTGAGAGCATCAATGTCCAGTCCCGAGTCTGTTTCATCGAGTATACTCAGCTTGGGTTCCAGTAATGCCATCTGTAAAACTTCATTGCGTTTTTTTTCACCACCGGAGAAACCTTCGTTGACACTGCGATTGAGAAAATCAGGTTTCATATCCAGCATTTTCATTTTTTCACGCACAAAATCATCGAATTCAAGTGGATCGAGTTCTTCTTTCCCTCTACGTGTTTGTACCGTGTTATAGGCCAAACGAAGGAACTGAGTATTTGCGACCCCTGGAATTTCAATCGGGTACTGGAAAGCCAGGAACAGTCCTGCACGAGCACGTTCTTCCGCTGGTAATGCCAGTAAATCGCTACCATCGAACAGCACCGAACCCTGGGTAACTTCATAAGCCGAATGGCCAGCAAGCACTTTTGCAAGTGTACTTTTTCCTGAGCCATTCAGACCCATAATGGCATGAATCTCGCCGCTTCTGACGGTAAGGTCTATGCCTTTGAGAATTTCCGTACCATTGATACTGGCATGCAAACCCTGGATTGTTAATATATTGCTACTATCTTTCTTTATCATCCGACACTTCCTTCCAGTTTGAAGCTCAACAGTTTTGTGGCTTCAACAGCAAATTCCATAGGTAATTGTTGAAAAACATCTTTGCAGAATCCGTTGATGATCATCGAAACGGCTTCTTCGGCATCGATACCCCGTTGGGAAAAATAAAACAACTGATCTTCACCAATCTTGGAAGTGGATGCTTCATGTTCGACCGTCGCGCTGCTGTTCTGTACTTGAATATAGGGGAAAGTATGTGCGCCACATTGATCACCGATCAACATGGAATCACATTGTGAGTAATTACGAGCATTTTCTGCTGTGGGGGCGACACGTACCAGACCACGATAGCTGCTATTCGAGTGTCCTGCAGAGATTCCTTTGCTGACAATCGTGCTACGCGTATTTTTGCCAAGATGAATCATCTTGGTGCCGGTATCCGCCTGCTGATAGTTGTTTGTTACCGCTACGGAATAAAATTCACCTACTGAATTATCTCCGCGCAGAATGCAAGAAGGATATTTCCATGTGATGGCTGAGCCTGTTTCGACTTGTGTCCAGGATATGCGGGAATTGACGCCTTTGGCCAATCCTCGTTTAGTCACGAAATTGAAGATACCCCCAACCCCTTTTTCGTCACCGGCATACCAGTTCTGTACTGTTGAGTATTTGATGTCGGCATTGTCAAGTGCAATTAATTCAACAACTGCCGCATGTAACTGGTTGGTATCAAATCGCGGTGCAGTGCAACCTTCAAGATAGGATACTGAGGCGCCTTCTTCTGCGATGATTAGAGTGCGCTCGAATTGTCCCGATCCTTCCGTATTGATTCGGAAATAAGTCGATAAATCCATCGGACATTTGACACCTTTGGGGATAAAACAAAAGGAACCATCGGTGAAAACTGCCGAGTTTAGAGCAGCGAAGTAGTTATCGCCAACCGGAACTACTGTTCCAAGGTATTGTTGAACCAATTCAGGATGGTTGTGTACTGCTTCGGAGATCGAGCAAAAAATAATGCCCACTTCTGCAAGTTTTTGCTTATACGTAGTTGCTACCGAAACACTATCGAAAATGACATCAACTGCGACTCCCGCCAAGGCGGCACGCTCGTGCATCGGAACACCTAGCTTCTCGAAAGTGCGTAACAATTCGGGATCGACTTCATCCATGCTGGCAAGTTTTTTCTTGGGTTTTGGAGCGGAATAATAACTGATATCCTGAAAATCAATCTGCGGGAAATGAACATTTTGCCATTTTGGCGCGGTCATGGTTAGCCACTTTTTGTAGGCTTTCAAGCGGAATGCCAGTAACCATTCTGGTTCATTTTTTTTGGTTGATATCAAACGAATAATATCTTCATTGAGTCCTCTGGGGGCAATATCAGACTCGATTTCTGTGACGAAGCCATGCTTATAGGGTTGATTAACCAGACTTTGCAGAACTGCACTCATTTGGTTTTCCTTTGTTTATAATAACTTATAATTATACTGTTGTTGTGTTGCTTATTTTCAAAAAGATTATGTGAATATTCTAATGGTTAGACTAATATTCAGGTCTTCGATAGTGATCCGACACTAAAACTATCGCCACAGCCGCAAGTGCTATCTATATTCGGGTTGCTAAATTTGAATGCACTATTTAATCCCTCTTTTGTAAAATCGATTTGCGAACCGTCCAGAAACGGAAAACTTTCTGAATCTACTACGATTTTTGTTTTATGGGATTCAAACAATCGATCATTTTCCTTGATTTCGTCAACAAAATCGAATGTATAAGAAAATCCGGAACAGCCCGATTTTTTTATCCCGATTCTAAAAACGGAATCTTTACCATTCTTTGCTAATTGTTGCTGGATATATCTCGCAGCATTTTCTGTTATCGTAATTGACATAAGGTGTTCTCAAAACAATTGTTTTAAACTACACGTCTAAAGTACTAAGGTTACTTTAAATACGTATATTTATATTAATATTAGCAGACTCAATCCATGAAATTGGACACTTAATATTTCGATTTGTTCTGTATAACAATACCTTACTTAAAACATTCTTTCTTTGTGCTGATTGTGGCGAGATAACAGAAATATTTCACGCAACTGTTGTCTCACGCATGTCAAGCAGCGGCATGATGGTTTGATTTTGCTGATTGATTTGATTGTCTACAAGTTCTTTCAATGTGACAGCACCGAGATATTCAAAGATCAGATCATTTAATTTAGCCCATAAATCATGAGTCATGCATTTGCTATCATTGTGACAATTTTCTTTTCCCCCGCATTGAGTTGCATCTATGGGTTCATCGACAGCAAGTATGATGTCGGCAATCGAAACTTTATCCAGATCTTTTGCGAGACAATAACCACCCCCCGGACCGCGAACACTATCAACCAGCTCAGATTGGCGTAGTTTTGCGAACAATTGTTCCAGATATGACAGCGAAATTTTTTGCCGCTGACTAATATCGGCAAGTGTAACTGGGTGATTGCTTTGTTGTAGCGCTAGATCAAGCAGTGCTGTAACAGCAAATCTACCTTTGGTTGTTAATCTCATCGTTGACTCCTGTTAAATTAGATTAGGTGAAGATAAATGAACAGAATTAAGTTTGAATTAACTTAATACCCGATCGTTTTAGTCAACTTTACAGTACTTGATAATTTTGGTCAACTATTGGTTATTTTTATTTCGGGCGTCCAGAAGTGAGATTCTTGCCGTGAGTGAGTTTATTTGTTGAGATAAATGTAAAAAGGATATTGTTTCTTCGCTCTGACGTGGTACTTTAACCAAATAGAAGAGTGCTGCATCAAAATTTTTGGGTCTTAGATAGTGTAGTCACAAGATATTTACCCAGAGAGCGATACATCTGATTTGCACAGCACAGCACAGCACAGCACAGCGGCAAGGAAAGAAGCGGTGTTTTTGGCGTATCTTGTGGCGATGCCTCGCCATCTCTTAAGATGCAGAAAAGCATTCTCGACAAGATGCCGCAATTTATACAGTTCTTTATCGTAAAACCTTTGTGTTCTGCGGTTTCTCTTTGGAGGAATTATGGCTTCCATGCCCTGTTTTCTTGCCTGCTCAATGATTGTATCGCTGTCATAACCGCGATCCGCCAGCAAATAATCCGCATCAATTCCTTCGATCAGGCGGTCAGCCTGCGCGCAATCCGCTGTGGTACCTTGCGTAATAAAAACTCTGACCGGCATACCATGCGCATCC
>JAAEXZ010000119.1 GCA_017879645.1 Nitrosomonas sp. | reverse complement strand
AACGCCACCAAATATTTTATATGAGCCACTGAGTACTCCGGCAAGCACGCTGTCCGGGATTGAGCGCATCAATGTGTATCCTGCCAACTCAGAAATCATATTGAATTTCCCAAATACGCTTTACTTGTTTCTTCGCCTAACGCCTTGAGTTCAGACGCCGCCGTAGGCGGTCGGCTGCGACGAGTGGTTAGAGTCATTATTCTTATTTATATGGATTTTTCGGCCTATTGCTTAATTTTTTGTTGATTTTATTCCAAATTAAATCGATAGAATTTTGTGAGTCAGCAGTGATTAAGCTATCGTATAAATCAATGAGTTCGATTTTGTGTTTCAGGATTTCATTGGAGAAAAGCTCAAAATACGTATAGTCGGAGAACTCGCTCCGCTCATTTTTTGACCAAACGCATAGGGTTTCATTAAAATTTTGTCTCGCAACCTCCAGTGATGAGTCATTTGGCCCGCCGTAATTTATATGGGCGTATGGCTCATCTTGCATATCGTCGTTCCATGCACATAGGGGGCACTGTTCATATTGTTGCCTGAGACGTAAGGTGGGATACCCACAGGCAGGACAAACAAAAAATCCGTTTCTTAACGCAGCATTTTTGCTGAAAGATATACGGCGGGCTGCATATCTTGTTCCATCAAGCTCTGGTGGTGGAGTCCATTCATCCCAGAGAAAAGGATCGTTCATATTGCTAACGGGCGAGGTAAGCCGACCGCAGAATGCGGGTCGGCTTGACCGAAATGTTAGAGCCAGAAGCCAACACGGGTAACCTGAATTTAGCGACGGGCACGAACTGCGAAAAAGCACGGCGCCACCGAGGCGGCGCAGTGCTTACAAAATGATAGCTGGTGGCGCTTGCTACACAAGGGCTAGAGGCCAAAAAGACTGAAAACTGGCGCAGCAAATGCAGGCGAAGCCCGGAAAAACGGCAAGCCAAGCGCTGAACAGCGCTTGAGAAACTAAATGCCGTTTGAATAAACATGGGCTAAATAAAGCAGTGGTTTCTTTGGTACTAACGCCTGAGTTCAGCCGCCGCCGTAGGCGGTCGGCTGCGACGACGTGTTAGCGAATTATGAAACTACTTCCCAGAAGTGCTTGGCCACCCCTTGCGCCACGTCGTTGTCATTGAGTCCATCCCATATCGTATTCCGTTTGAATTTTGATGGTGAGTTCAATTTGACAAATCGAGATATGGCTTGGTTTGCGTATGAATTATGGTTTTTAATCATTTGGATTAGACGCTCCTGTAGCTGGGCTTCCGTATGAATGCTTTTGCCAAACTTGTAATTTGCCGCATCTACGATAAGTTGCATATATTCTCTATGTTGTTCTTCATCGGTCATGTTAATCTTCATAGTACCATCCATCCTCTTCTGATCTTGCCCATGATTCTTGATCTTCTGTTAGTTCTTCTGTCAGCAACCTGCGCTCATCTTCGTGGGGGTCTTCGTATGAATATGGATCTTCATAGTACGCGTCATCATCACTTTCGTCATATTCATTAGAATTGATCGATTCGTAGACGTTTAGTGATACGAAAATCGCCCAACCCATATCTGTTCTTTTAATATCTACGGTTTCGTTGAATTGAGCAGCCAACTCTCTGGATCGGGATATCACAAAGGAAAAATTTTCATCTTCCGTTAATAACAGTCGATCGCTCATTTTTCCTCCATGCTAACGCATAAAGTAAGCCGGCCGCCGCAGGCGGATCGGCTTGACTGCTGGGTTATGCCTCGGCCTTGAATGGCATACCTGAAGCATTGCATAGCTTCTCCAAGTTTTCCGCAAAATATCCGAGTGGTTGAATCCCTGCTGTTGATTCGTAACTCTCGTTCCCAAATTCCCGCCATGTCTCGATTTTGTTGTGCGCTACAGCGAACAACATGACGCCAAAGGTTGTAGGTGTAACGTTAAGGAATGGCATGGTTTTGTCGCCAATCGTATGGCTGTTGTACTCGAACTGAGAGAGGAGACCGAGCCGATGTAGAACGGTTAAATCACGGTCATACGGAAGCCGCCTTTGGCTCAATTCCAGTCCATTCATGAAGATATGCCAAGCTTGGACATCTGCGCTTTTCGCAACGTTTATCGACTTGCCACTTTGATTAAGTAGCCCTTGCCAAGCCTTGTATATGACATAGTGCAGTTCAAGTTGTCGCGCTGACATCGCTTTGATGGTATCGACGTAGTGAACGACTCCATCATCTTTTCCGTCTTCGCTGCGCGCAGCAGCGAGCATGCCACCAAAGTATTCAGCGCAGACTTCGTCTTCAGTGATTGCGCCATTCCAAAGTACATCGCGGGCTGCACGGATGTTTACCTTTTTTCCGTCGTCCGGGTTATCCACCTTCTTTGAAGCTATCTCGACAATCTTGTCTCGCCCCTTTACGTAGAGTTTGTTAATGTCGTCGCCCATGGTTGCAAGGGCTGTACCAAATAGTTTTGTTCCGATGTAGCCACCAACGGCAATAGCTGAAGTAACGACAATCTCTTCCCCGGCCATTAATTTATCTCCCGAAATATGAGCTTGTGGAATATCGGCCAATGGCGCGATTAGAGGCATAACGCTTGAGTTAAGCCGCGCCGCGAAGCGGCGTCGGCTTGAATGACTTGTTAGACGGCCGCCCCACTACTGGTACCGCCTGCGTTTGAATGCAGCAACATCGTCGGCAGCCAGCGCGAACCACTCGCCGCGCATGCGCTTTGATGCGAAGCGACGATGCCAGTATGTCTCTATGCCCTCCGGGTCGTCCGTCTCGATGACATGAACATGCTCAAGCTCCTCGGGGAGCAAGAGCGAGATCTCTCGACGTCGGCGAGCCGTGTCGTTGGAGCGGCCAATCTTATAATGCTGCCCGTGCTTAAGCAGGTACACGTAGCCGGTGACGGCTCGGCTAACCGATTTTGCTGCTGGGCCAACTGACGCTTTGCTTTGAGGAATGAGATGCGAAACGTCGGAGATGCCATTGGCTTGGCAGAACGCCAATGCGACACTTGGCAAGTTGGAGAACGTGCCGCCCGCAACAGTGACAAAGGCCTCGTAGCTCGGAAAGGACTTGTCCTTAGCACGAGCAGCCTTGATGTGCCCCTTGGTCGGAAAGCGTCCGATGCTACGAATCAGCTCCATCAGTGATGCCAGAACGATCTGAGGATCTGACGCAGGATTTAGCTTGTTCTTACCGAAGCCGGCTGCAACCAACGCATCGCTGTAGCTGGCAAAGCCGGCTGACCATAGCGCAGAGCGACTCAAACCGGTGCTGGCCAGGAAAAGCTTCTCACCGAGCGGCTTGTCGCCATTCCTGCGAGCAAGTAGCTGAATCTCGCTAGTGACTTCTTCGGGACTCATGAGTGCATCAAAGGCCGTCTAACACCTGAGTTAAGCCGCGCCGCGAAGCGGCGTCGGCTTGAACGAATAGTTAGGCCTGGCCTGCGTGATTTTGGAGTGCCGCATGTTCGGCGAGCTCCGACTCTATGAACCCGGCAATCATGGCTCGGTAAACCTGCTCGGTCACCTTCTGGTTCGCTCCGAGGTCATTCGCCAGTGCTACGACCTTGTCAATGACCTGCTGCACGCGCTGCGGAGCCCGAACATCCGCCGTGGTGGCCTTGAACGCGGCAGCTTGTTTGACGTACGAGCCGCGCTGAGCCAGAAGGGCCACTATTTGCTGATCGATACGGTCGATATTGGCTCGGACTTGTTCGATCGAGCTGCATGGCTCTATAGGGCTGACGCTTGTACTCACGAGAACTCCAGAAAGTGGCTGCCGGGCCTAACGTTTGGTTAAGGGGCGGGCTTTAGCCCGTCCCAGTGAGCGAAGCGAGCGGTTTGAACCAGTTGTTATATGGCTACTTACTGCTGCCCGCTTTTTCGCCTGTCAAGAATGCAATTGTCCCAGTCACGCCAGCAGTAATTATTGGTGCAATAATCACCCAAAAGTCCTTGGCGTGCTCAGGTGTTCTAATAAATACTATTCCGCCAAAAAGCGCCAAAATTGAACATGTAACACCTACCAGCCATAAAACGCCAACTTTGACCTTTACATCTCCTGCCGCACGAATTTGAGCAGGTGTTTTCGGTTTTGAAGCTTCAACTAATGCCTTTTGCTGCCATGCTTGAAGTTCACTGGGCTGAGCAGATGAACTGCTTGGTATTGTTTGCTGACTTGTAGATGTTCCGGCCATTATTTCACCAGCCCTTTAACTTTATCAGGTGAAAATGAGGGCATCTGCTTGTCTATAAGCTGGAGAAAGATTTCTTTCTTAATTGGTTCTTCGGTTGGTGTGTTGTTTATGTCTAGCTCAATGAATATGCCAGCTTCAGGGACTCCATTGAATGCGGCTATTGCAGTATTTATGGATGTGATGTTGTTAAGTTGCAAGCCGTGGCTTGATGTCTTTTTATTAAACCTCAAGTTGATTTCTTCGGCAGAGTTTAGATCAACTTTTAAATACTTCTTCGTCATTGAGACTGAGGCGGACTTATCTGGCATGAAAAAGTTTCCGATTAGTCCAAATCTAATTATGTTGGTCTGGCCAAAAATGCTTTCAACAAATACTTTGACTTTGGCCAGGAAATCGCGCGTTAATTCTGGCCAATTCACTTCGTCGCGGAAGTCGCCGTTTAGTATGAAGTCGATTCGAGAGCATGCGATATTGCAATTGTACTTGTTGCATTCAGATCGCATTTGGACTCTTGGTATTTCTGCTGGCGCTTCTGGCGGAATAGGCAGGATATGTGGCATTGCATCAAATAGATTGCCCATTGCTGAGTTAATGCTATTCATTAATGTGTCCGGCCTAGAGACGTTATTTTGAAAGAATAGCGCTAATTGCAATTTTACGATCTTTTCCATTTGAGCTTTCTACTTTTTCAGATAATGGGAGGGCATATAACGCCGAAGTTAAGTCGTGCCGCGAAGCGGCATCGGCTTGAACGCATTGTTAGACATCATTGCCGAGCACCTTGGTGATCTCGCTTTTCATGAAGTGAATAAATTCTTCCAACTTATCTGCGCGCAAGACCGAGCGATCTTCCTCTTGCCCAAGATAAGCCTGTCTAGCTTCAAGCAAGACAGACTGATGCTGGGCAGGTAGATGTTCCATTGCCCAGTTGGCAGCGACATCCTTCGGCGCGATTTTACCAGTTGCTGCGCTGTACCAAATGCGGGACAACGTAAGCACTACATTTCGCTCATCGCCGGCCCAGTCGGGCTGCGAGTTCCATAGCTTCAAGGTTTCATTCAGCGCCTTGATTAGATCTTGTTCAGGAACTGGATCAAAGAGTTCCTCCGCCGCCGGACCTACCAAAGCCACGCTATGTTCTCTCGCTTTCGTTAGCAAGATAGCCAGATCGATGTCGATCGTGGCTGGCTCGAAGATACCCGCAAGAATGTCATTGCGCTGCCATTCTCCAAATTGCAGTTCGCGCTTGGCTGGATAACGCCACGGCATAATGTCTTCGTGCACGACAATGGTGACTTCTATAGCGCGGAGAATCTCACTCTCGCCTGGGAAAGCCGAAACCTCCAAAAGATCGTTGAACAAAGCTCGCCGCGTTGTGTCATCAAGCCTTGCGGTCACAGTAACCAGCAAATCAATATCACTGTATGGCTTCAGGCCGCCATCCACTGCGGAGCCGTACAAATGTACGGCAAGCAACGTCGGTTCCAGATGGTGCTCGATAACACTAAGCACCTTGGATAGTTGCGTCGAAATTTCGGCGGTCACTGAGTCCCTCATGATGTCTAACGCCCTGAGTTCAGCCGCCGCCGTAGGCGGTCGGCTGCGACGAATTGTTAGCCCCAATGGCTTGGTTTATTTGCACCATTGCTGCTCGCACGGGACACCATCATTGTTCCCGTCCATTTTTGTGCCCGGGCAATTTTTAA